>JACQHZ010000106.1 GCA_016198745.1 Verrucomicrobiota bacterium | reverse complement strand
TTAAATTGTCACGATACTAGAGCCGCTCAAGCGGCGCCATTTGCAAAAACGCGAACATTCTGCTACCAATAGCAATTGCACCAACCGTCCCTCATCCTGTGGGAAGGAATCCGAAAAAAAACTTAACGCATGCAAAAAACAACCCGCAAGGTCCTTTTTTCCTTTGGCATCAGTCTGGGCGTGCTGCTCATCGCCTGGATTGGCAACCGGTTGTTTCCCGATCTCTGCAGCCTGCCGTCCATGGCTCTGTTGTCGTTGATCGTCCTGCTCGCCGCGATCTGGCTGACGGTCAGCATTCTGATCATGGCCACCATCTGGGTTTTCAAACGGCGGGGACTGCCCGAATCGGAGGCGATCATGATCGGTCGCCTGATGCGGTTGACCTCTTTCTTTGTGCTGATCCTCGCCGTGGCCTACGGATATGGAAAACTGGGGACATTCGGCACGCTCTTCTCGCTGTTCGGCGGCATGGTCCTCGGCTGGTCGCTCCAGGCGCCGGTGAGCGGGTTCGCCGCGTGGATCCTGGTTTCCTTAAAGCGTCCCTTCCGTCCCGGCGATCGCATCCAACTCCCGACCCTGGCCCTGACCGGCGATGTGAAGGACATCGGTCCCATGTACGTGATCCTCGACCAGGTGGGCGGCACAATCGGCAGCGAGGAGGCGGTGGGACGAGACATCCTGATCCCCAATGCCATGCTCTTCAGCCAGGTGGTCATCAACTACACGGTCTGTCAGGAGGCGGCCTACATGCTGGACGAAGTGGTGGCGCGAATTACCTACGATTCGGACATGGAGATGGCGGAAAAAATCCTGCTGGATGCGGCCCGGGAAATCACGAAAGACATCATCGCCAAGACCAAAACCGCACCCTATATCCGTTCGGATCTTTATGACTACGGCGTCTATCTCCGCCTGCGGTATCAGACCAGCGTGCAGGACCGGGCACGGATCGCCTATGAAATCAACAAGCGGATCCTGGTGATGATCCAGCAGACGCCGACGGTGGACCTGGCCATTCCCTACATTTATTCCTATCGCGCCGGCATGGAACGGCGCGAAGAGGATCCTTCGACTCCGAACGGGATCTATGAAGGAACCAGCCAGGTGGCCGTGGACCGGATTCCGTACCAAGGGGAAGGGATCGCTGCGGCGGATATCCAGAAAGTCGCGCTCAGTATCGCCAACGAAGGACTCCTGCAACCGGTGGTCTTGAGAGCTGTTGCGGATGGCCAGAGTTATGAGATTTTGGGCGGACACCTGCGTTTCCTCGCCTGCAAACAACTCGGCTGGAAAACCATTCCCGCCATCGTTCGTCCGCAGGTGACCGGTCGCCAGGAGCCGCCCGACACAAAACGGTAGAGGAATCCCTTGCCTCCACCAGCCTGTGGGAAAATGGGTCCGTGATTCTCTCCAACCTCTAACCTGCATATTTTATGAAGTTTGGTTTCATGAAATATGCAGGCTAATGCATAACAAGATGAACAACGCTGACTGGTTGGATCAACTTTTGAATGCTTATGCGGCAAAACGCTTTCTGATCGTCCCTGACGCGCCGTTGCCGGGCGGGGGGACGGCAGTGGCCCTGGCGCCTCATCCCGATGATCCCGACGCCATTGCGATCACGCTCCGCCTGTTGCAGCAAGGCGGGTGGAAGGTTCATTGGATGGTTCTCAACTCGGGCTGGTCCGGGGTGCCGGATGAGATCGTGGGTGCTGATCGCGGAGCGAAGGGGCGGCTGCGCGAGGCGGAGGAACGGGCGGCCGCAGAGATGTTCGGACTGCCGAAGGGGCAGTTGAGCTTCCTGCGCCTGATTGAAAATGACGCGGGCAAGATGGAAGCCTGCGATGAGAATCGCCGCCGTTTCAACGGTGCGCTGGAGGCATTGGCCCCCGACTTGGTCTTGTTGCCTCACGGCGAGGACACCAATCCCGATCACCGGCTGGCTTTCTCCTGGTTTGCCGCGTGGATGCGCACCTGGCCCTTTCCCGTGATCGGCCTTTGCAATGAGGATCCGAAGACGGAGAACTTCTATTCCAACCTGAGGGTGCGATTTGGGGAAGAGGCCGCCACCTGGAAGAGCGGGATATTGGAGTGCCACCGTTCCCAAAGCCTCCGCAACCAACGAACCCGCGGCCACACCTTCGCAGATCGGATCCTGTCCGTCAACCATCGCAATCTGCCGGATGGCGTGTATGAGGAACGCTTTGAGGCAATCACGCAACCCTCCGGGAATCGAGGAGGATAATCTCTGCAAGTTCCGCACCGGGGACGTCAGAGCGCAAGTGTTGGCTCGGAAGACAAAGGGAAGGTATATGGTGTTCTTCGATCACCGTTTTGAAATCAAAGCGTCACTTCCGCAACTCGGATGCAGGTGCTTTTTCCGGCGGGGGCGTAGAAGGCGATCAGGAGGTTTCCGCCGGGCAACTGCACGCCGCCGGGCAACCCGAAATTCCACAGTTGCATGGTCTGAAGATATTCGCCGGTCGCGGTTTTGCCGTCACCCGGCCCGATGTTTTCGGCGCGATGATCGTAGGCTGTGAACTCATCGGCCCAGGCCTGGCCGTCCTTCGAGATCGCCAGACGGATCGAAGGCGGTTCGTGCCGACGGACCCAGGTCATCGCCAGACGGCCGTCCGCCAGCGGGATGGGCCAGGCAATCTGGCCTTCGATGCCGATGGAACGCGGCACGCTCCAGGAATGTCCGTTGTCTTCGCTCCAGACGATGTGAATGGGCAGTTCGGCTTTTTTTTCGCGGTCATAGGTCCAAAAGAAAGCCACGATCCGGCCATCGGCGAGCTGGCCGATCCGCTGGTCCCAGAAGAAAAGGCGGCCCGATGGATCAGCGGCGATCACCACCGGCGGCTTCCATGTCTTTCCGTGATCTTCGGAGCGGGTCACGCAGGATTCGTGACGCCATGGGCGCTTGTCGAGGTAGGTCTTGTTGGTCTCGAAGCCCTGCAGCAAACCGCCGTCCTTGAGCCGCAAGGCGGGACCGGTGATACAGGCTTGGATTTTAGGAGAAACGTCAATGGGGGTCAGGGCATCGAAACGATCGAGGCCGTTTCGACTGCGGGCGATTTCGAGATGAACCGGAAGAAGCCCTTCGGTTTCCGGATGGAACATCGGGAGTTTGGGGTCGGTGCGATCCATCCATCCGACGTTCAGGAGCAAATCCCCGTTGGCGCACTCGGTGACTCCGCCCATGCGACACTCGGCGGCTGTGCCGCGGATGGGACCGCTGACATCCTGGCCGCGACATTGCCATGTCTTGCCGTCGTCCCGGCTGGACCGGATACGGACTTTGCCGTCGGCGCTTTCCTTGGTGCTTCCCAGGCGATTGGCAAGGACCAGGGTGTTGTCACGGAGTTGGGTGAGGACGGGAAAGCAACTGTGCGTCTCGGTAGGCGAGGGGAGGGAACGATCGTTGACGATGGTTTGGCGGAGAATTTTCATAAATAAATTGCTAAGCATCCATCAACGCCAGAATTTCGTTGGCGGCGTTTTCGGCGGCATGCGCGTTTCCCAACCTGCCGCGCACGTCTTCGTATCCCTTGAGAATCATTTCTCTGGATGGGCGGTCGTCGAGCAACCGCTGGATTTCGGTTGAAACCTTTTCCGGCGTGAAGTCCGATTGAATGAGTTCGTTCACCACGGTCCGCCCCGCCAGGAGGTTGGGCATGGCCAGATACGGAACGCGGAGCAGCGCTCGCCCCATCCAGTAGGTGGGCCATCCCACGCGATAAACCGCGCAGATCGGAAGACCGGCGAGCGCCGCCTCCAATGTTGCCGTGCCGGAGCAAACCGCGCCTGCCGCCGCAAAGGTCTGAAGAAAAGTGGCGGTTTCAATCCGGCATTCCGAAGACAGGGAACGGATGAGCGCCGCAATCTTTTCGCTCGCGCCTGCGTATGCGAATTGCAACGTGGGGCGATCCTGGCCCAGGCGTTTTTCAATTTCCAGAAAGACCGGCGTATGCGCGAGAACCTCCTTCTCACGGCTGCCCGGGAAAAATGCGATGAGATGCGGATTGCGGGATGTTTCCGCGCTCCGCTGGTTTTGGGCAAGGGGATGTCCCACATAGACCGCCCGGAGACCGGTCCCCTGATAGACGGCGGGTTCGAACGGGAAAATGCAGAGCACCAGGTCCAGGTAACGCGCCATGCTCCACTTACGGTCCTCGTTCCACGCCCAGAGTTGCGGGGAAACATACTGCACCTGGCGGACGATGTGTCGACCAGTTGCGCGCGTTCCGGGGCAGGCGGGAAAAATCTGACGCGCCTTTCGGAGCAGCCGGAGGTTGAAGCCGGGATAATCCACGCCGATCACCGCTGCCGGTTTCCGATGTGCGATCTCTTTTAAAAGCGCGTCCATCGTGCGGCGGAAGACGCGGTAATGCTTGAACACCTCCACGATGCCGATCACCGCCAGGCCGGTGAGATCGGCCAATATCTCCATGCCCTCCGCGCGCATCTGGACTCCGCCCATGCCGCAAAAACGCAGGGAGGAATCTCTTGTTTTAAGCGCGCGGATCAATTCGGCGCCGCGGAGATCGCCGCTGGCTTCGCCCGCCAGAAGAAAAATTTCGCGGCTCATCGTCGCATCGCGCGAGACAACGGAAATGGCGGGAACATCACGCGCGCATTCATGGTCATGCGGGCGCCTCCACCTTTTCCGTCGTCCGGAAATGCAATTTGGCCACCTTGCCCAATGCCTCGCGCCCGTGTTTGACCACAAACTCACGACCGGCTTCGATCACCATGTCCGACGCGCCCTTGGGGCAGACAATGCCCCATTTCTTCGACATTCGACGCAGGCCGAGAACGAACTCGGCGCGCGCGACAATCGAGGCTGCGGCGACGGCGAGGTCCTCCTCCGCGCGATGGCGCTGTTCGAGTTGAACCCGCTTGCCCCGGTCCATGAGCGATCTTTCGATGATCCGCTTGTTGCCGAACTGATCTGCGATTGCGCGCGCGCAAATCGTTCCGGTTTTTTGCGGGTCAATTCGCGCGAGGACATTCTCAATTGCGCGCGCGTGCCCCCATCCCAGGATGTCGTTCACGTTGCGCATCTTGTCGTGCAGCCGGTTGTACGCCTCCGGGCCGATGCTCACCACCTCGGCCGCGCACTCGCGCAACCGGCGGATGCTCCCGGCCATCTCAATGGCCTTGTTGTCCGAGGTGATGGTTTTGGAATCGCGCACATTCAATTCCTTCAATTTCGCGAATGCCCCCTTGGATGCAAACACGGCGCTGACCACCATCGGGCCGAAATAATCGCCCTTGCCGCTTTCATCCACGCCGATGTGCGGCTCGAATGCGCGCGGGTTGAGGACCTCGTCGTAGCCCAGCCGCGCCTCCTGGAGAACTTGCGGTTCGAGGAAAAACTGGACGAATTCCTCGGTGCCTTTACCCTGCGCCACAAGTTTGCCGCTCTCGTAAAAGACAACCCCAACATCCCGTCCTTTACCGGCGAAACGCGCATACGGCACGGTCTGTGGCTGGAACCCGTGCGAATCCAGATAAGCCTTCACCTGCGCCGCCTGCGCGTCAGTGAGCTTGATGGTGTAGGAGGTGAGGGGCGCCATGCGGTTAGTGTGGTGTCCCCGAAATACCTATCCACGTGCAGGGGCGGGGTTTACCCCCGCCCGTGGTGGAGTTCGGGAGGGGATAAACCCCTCCCCTACAATGCATGGGCGGCGATATGTCCATTTATTTATGGGACACTACAATTAGGGTTGCGCGCTGATTTCGAGCATGCGCTGGAGGGGGATAAAGGCGCGACGCCGGATTTCCTCGTCCAGAGTGATTTCAGGATTCATGGTCTCCAGCGTTTCAAGAAGCTTTTCAAGCGTGTTCATCTTCATGAAGCCGCAATCGTTGCACGAACAGGTCTTGGTGGGACCGGGGATGAACGTCTTGCCGGGCGCCTCCCGGCGCAGCCGATGCAGAATGCCGGATTCCGTGACGACGATGATGGTGTCCGCCGGATTTTCGCGGCAGAATTTCACCATCCCTTCGGTTGAACAGATATGATCGGCCAGGAGCCGGACCGCGCGCACGCATTCGGGGTGGGCGACCACGGGGGCGTCGGGATGTTTCGCGCGAAGCCGCTGCAGGCTTTCACTGGTGAAGATCGCATGGGTGTGGCATGCCCCGCGCCACAGTTCCATCTTGCGTCCGGTTTTCTCCATCACCCATTGTCCCAGGTTTTCGTCGGGCAAAAACAGGATGGAGCGATCCTTGGGGGCGTGGTTGACGATCTTCACCGCGTTGCCGCTGGTGCAGATCACGTCCGAGAGCGCCTTCACCGCAGCGGTGCAATTGATGTAGGAAACGACGTAGGTGTCGGGATGTTTTTTGCGATAGGCTTCGAGGTCCTCGGCCTCGCAACTGTCGGCAAGCGAGCATCCGGCGTTGAGGTCGGGGATGAGCACCGTGCGCGAGGGGTTCACAATTTTCGCGGTCTCGGCCATGAAATGAACGCCGCAAAAAAGGATTGCGTCCGCCGAGGTCTTGGCCGCTTGGTACGAAAGTCCCAGAGAATCGCCCACGAAATCCGCCACATCCTGGATTTCAGCCGTCTGATAATTATGCGCAAGAACAATCGCGTTGCGTTTCTTCTTCAGTTCGAGGACTTCCCGTTGAAGCCGTCCGGTTGTCTCCGGCGGGCGCGCAGGGCGCACTTCGAGGCAATCCGCAAACGCGGACCCCAAACGCTTGAGGGATGGGACGGGAGGGGCGAGGGTTTCCATGGATGAATATACATCACAACCGCGGCGCCCGCTGCAAGTCAAGGCCGCGTTCCAGCAATTCTGATTATGCCCTGCGGATTGTGTGGCATCCCGCCGTGGCGGGATGATTTTCCCTTGGACACAGGCGAGGGCGCAAGTGGCAGGAAATGAGGGAAACGGGGTGTCTGTGCCACACGTCTATCAACTTAACCTGGCATTCAAAATGAACAGGACTGGCTGAGGAGTTGATCCAAAGGGTCTCGACCAACCCCGACAATCCTTCGGCGTTTTCATTGAAAATCTGCGACGACTCAGGTCTCCCCATGCAGTCACGAAAATCTTGTAAATCCTGTTGATCCTGTTCAATGTGTCGTTTTCCCGTTCACGGAGAATCGAGCCGTTGCAACATTTCTCAAAAAACCGCAGGAAAAGCCGACACCATGGAAACGCCGACGACCGCCCCCTTGCAGTTGAAGCCGGAACAGGTGACCACTTATTCGCTGGTGCGTTGCCTGGGCGAAGGCGGCATGGGCAGCGTGTATGAAGCGGTCCAACATGGCGCCGACGGGTTCACCAAACGCGTGGCGATCAAGCTGATCCGCAGTTGGGTCGCGGAACGGCCGGAATTCCTTCAGAATTTCGTGGGCGAAGCCAAGCTGGTGGCGCAACTGGTGCACACCAATATCGTTCAGACCTACCAGTTCGGGAGGTGCAATGGCGCCCCTTTCATCGCAATGGAGTTCATTCAGGGAACCGATCTGTTGCAGTTGATGCATGTCCATGTCGCAAACGAAATCCGCGTGCCGGGACCGCTGGCGGTGTTCATCGCCAGCCGCATCTGTCGCGGCCTGGCCTACGCTCACAGCAAGGTGGACGATCTCGGCCGCCCGTTGGGCATTGTGCATCGCGACATCAGCCCGCAAAACATCATGATCTCGCGTGATGGCGACGTAAAGATCACCGATTTTGGAATGGCAAAGGGCCTCGACCTGATGCTCGACGGCGAGGGCGAGGTGGTGATGGGCAAGCTGCGTTACATGTCTCCGGAACAGGCGCGCGGGGATCGCACCGACGGACGCTCCGACCTTTTCTCGGTGGGCGTCGTTCTCAGCGAAATGCTCATCGGCGTGAACATCTTCGCCGCCGAGACATCGGCGGAAGTGCAGCGGCGCCTCATGGACCCTGAGATTCCTGATTTCGACACGCTCAGTCCGGAGATGAATCCGACTCTTCGCGGCATTCTGCGTCGCGCGCTTGCGAAAGACCCGGATGAACGTTATCAGGCAGCCTCCGACATGTTGGTTGAATTGGAGCGGTTCATCTACTCGGCGGGTTATGGTCCAACCAGCGAGACATTGGCGGATTATGTGCGGGATTATCTGGACAGCGTCACCACCCCTCCCGCGACCGACGCAAATCTTTCTGGATGAAGTCGCGATCATGCTGTAAATGCCACGCTTCATGGGTTGTCGTTGTTCACGAATCAAATGGCTTGCGCCTTTTTTTCTTGCGGTTGCGCTCCAGGCGGCTGAATCGCCGATCTCCATTGTGTTGTTCAGCACGGAGCCGGTGAACACGTTCCGCTGGGAACGCTGGTCGGAAGCCATCGTGCGGATCAAAAACGAGGGCGCCGCGCTCAACGGCGTTCGTCTTGTCGTCCAGTTCCCCACCGTGACGGACGGCGTGCAGACGTTGTTCACGCGCCCCGTCAAGCTCCCCGCCATGTCAACGCAGGATGTGAAATTGATGGTGCGGTTTCCATCCGCCTCCGCCATGCCTCGAACCGCGGGCAAGGGATTTCCGGTTCAAGCGCGGCTGATGCGGGAAAACATCACCCTGGTTCAGGACATTTTTTACAGCATCCCGTTGGCGGAGGAGGGGGTTTCGGCGCTTTGGATCGAGGGCGGCGACAACGGTCTGGCCTATCAGATCAAGAAGGCGGCAAAACATGGCGGCGCGCTTTCTGATCCCGGCAAGTCGGCGCCCGCCGCAAAGGGAAAAGCGGACACCCCCAAACGGCGTGAGTTTTCCATCGAGGTCGCCCCCTCCTACAAAATGCCTCATCGGGCGCTTGCCTACGATCCCTTCGATATCGTCATCCTTTCGAGCTGGGGCGCAAAAGGCATGGACGAACTGCAGACCGAGGCGCTTTTGAACTGGGTACGACGGGGCGGCCAATTGATCGTCATCGCCGGAGCGCATTGGCTGGAGCGTCCGAGCCGGTCCATTGCTGAGGCGCTTGCGATGTGGCCCGTGGAGCGTTATCGGGTGAGCGTGATACCTGAACTCGAAACAATCACGGGCGATCTCGGCATCGCGGACGGCGTGTTTGTGATGGATGGGCCGCGTGGTCCAGGCGCCATTTTAATGGGCAACGAGGATCAGCCCTTCCTCTTGCGGCGGCGCGTGGGATTGGGAAACACCTGGTTTCTGACGGTGGATGTGGATCGCCGCAGCGAACCGGTCGCGCCAGGATTGTTGCGACTGATGCGGAGCGTCGTCGGTGTCGCCGCCGAAACGGCATCGCGTCCGCCTTCGCTTTCAACCCCCTCGGCTCGAAACATACTCGAAAGATTGGTGGCGGTGAAGATTCTCGCTCGCGAACAAATCGGGCTATGGCTGGCCATCTATGTCGCCGTTGTTGTCGTCGCGATGGGCATTGCCCGGTTGTTCCGCCGCCCCGAATGGGGCTATGGCGTGGTGGTGATCGCCGCCATCGCCGGATTCATCTGCTTTCATCAACAAAGCCGGCTCCAACGGCGGCAATCTTCGGGACAGGTTGAGCGCGTGCGAACCTACCTCGCGGAACTGAAAGAGGGGATGCGGGAGAGTCGCGTGACGGGACTGGAAGGTTTTTTTCCATCGGACATGCGTCAAATTCGTCTGGCAATGGGGCATTTTGATTCAACGGTGTTCGCCTTGTCGGGGTTTGGCGCGGATCGCGCCGAAGTCATCGAGTTTCAGACCCGCGATCATACTGGGATCGGCGCCTGGCAGATTGCCGCCAACACCCTGCGCGCCGCCGCCTTCGACACCCTGCTGAACGTTCCGGAGAACGGAGTGCGTTTCACGGGGCATCTGACGCGTGACGGTCTGCTTTTGGAAATAGAATCGCATCTGCCGTGGAAACTGGCGCAGGCTTTTCTCAAATGGAATCGCCTCGTGATGCCGATGCCGGACCTGGTCGGCAAAAAACGCCTGCGAATTGAAACCTGGAAACGAAAGGAAGAATGGGGACGCTACCAGCACGCGAACATCCAGGGGGGCATCTCCTTGGCGCGGGATTTGATGCGGCAGATGATCTTCCCCGATCCGCCCCGGACATGGGGAAACCGCCCCAGCCTCCAAAGGCTGATCCAGACCCTCCAGGGAAACACGGGACACACCGTGGTCGTCGGCGGATTTGCCGAGGGCGAACCTTCTTTTTGGAAAAAAGATGGAATGCCGGAAGCGCAAGCATCGCTGGGATTATGGGTTGTGACGGGGACTGACGACCTGCTGACGGCGGATTCTGAATTTTTTTCGCCTCCCGGCCTCCTGGGGTTGCAGCTTGGCGGCAAGGAGGGGCGCATCTCCTACCTTGGCGGCGGCAATTTCAGCGGCGCGCACGAGGACCTTTTCCTTGCGAAATTCCTCCTGCCGTCATGTCTGCGCGGGGCGACCGCCGAGGAGATCCTGGTTCACGGCGAATTCGAATCCCTCCATTTTGTTCCGCATGCAGAAATCGGTTTCAGCACGGCCGCGACGGAACCGCAACGATGGATTCCGCTCGCGTGGGCGTCCCCGATGGAAGCTCCCGCTTCATCCGCTGCTTTTGCCGCGGGCAACGACGCTGTCTGGGTGCGCGTGAAAGTTGCGCGAAAAGAAGGAACCCGTCCTCCATCCTCGGACGGTTTGGCCGGTCTTACCCAGAACTGGAGCCTGCGCGGGCTTGACGTGAGCATTCGCGGGAAATTGAAATCGAAATAGGTGTTTTATTGAATTTTTGACACAAGGAGAAATGTCATGCCATCGAAAGTCACCTTGAAGATCGTCGCAGGCGCGCTCGCTGGAAAAGAGTATGGGTTCGAGGAAAGAACGGCGTGCATCATCGGGCGGTCCGGAGATTGTCATCTGAGGATCCCCACCGATGCCGCCCATGAAGCCATCTCCCGCCACCATTGCCTGTTGGACGTCAATCCTCCCGATGTCTGCGTCCGTGATTTCGGGAGCCTGAACGGCACGTGGGTCAACGGCAAGAAAATCGGCCAGCGGGAAGAGAACCAGACCCCGGAAGAAGGCGCCCTGCTTGCTTTTCCGGAATACGATCTCAAGGATGGCGACAAGATTCAGCTTGGCGCAACGGTCTTCGGAGTCGCGGTTCATGTTCCCCGCAAATGCAGCGAATGCGCGCGGGAAATCCCGGACGACCAGAAGGCCGTCGCAGAAGTTTCGCCGGGCGCGTGGCGGTGCGAACCTTGTCGGGAGAAGGCAAAGGAGCAAACGACCTCGTGCACCACCCAGGGTGAAAGGACCCCGTCCTCCCAGACGACCGCGCCCGTGAAGAACAAGAAGGCCTGCGTGAAGTGCGGCAAGGACGTGAGCGCGGAGATGGGCGCGCACCGGGATGGCGATTATGTCTGCCGTTCCTGTCAGGCAAATCCGTTGGAAATCCTGAGACATCTGCTCAAACTGGCCCAAAGCGGGCAGGAGGAAGTTGCAGCCATCCGGGGCTACACCATTCTAAGGGAACTCGGCAAGGGCGGCATGGGGGCCGTGTACCTGGCGAAACACGAGGGAACCGGGGAACAGGTTGCCCTCAAGGTGCTGTTGCCGCAGGTCGCGGCGGATGAAAAAGCGAAGACAGATTTCTTGCGCGAGACCGAAAACACCAGGGCCCTGCGGCATCCGAATGTCGTGCAATTGCGGGATTCGGGATGCGCGAACGGCGCTTTCTATTTCACCCTGGAATTTTGCGACGGCGGCTGCGTGCACCAGATGATGAAACAAAGGGGCGAACCCCTTGCCGTGGATGACGCCACGGAAATCGTGCTCCAGGCGCTGGATGGTTTGGAGTATGCGCATCACGCCGAGATTCCTTATGTGAAATTGAAAACCGGCAAGATCGGATTCCGCCGGGGTCTCGTGCATCGCGACATCAAACCCGCCAACATCTTTCTCTGTGGCGCGGGCCGTTCGCGTATCGCCAAAGTCGCGGATTTCGGTTTGGCCAAGGCATTTGAGACGGCGGGGTTGACCGGACGCACGGGCACCGGGATGGTGGCCGGAACGCCGGTCTTCATGGCCCGACAGCAGGTGTTGGATTTCAAGTGCGCCAAGCCGGACGTGGATGTGTGGGCCATGGCCGCCTCGCTTTACTTCATGCTCACGGGCGCGCTGGTCCGCGATTTCCGGGGAGGCGTAAGCCCCATGAAGCTCATTCTCCAAGACGAAGCGGCGCCCATTCGCCAGCGGAAAAGTTCGATTCCGGCGAAACTGGCGGAGGTGATTGACGAAGCGCTGCGGGAATCGCCGGCGCTCAAGTTCAAGAGCGCCGCCGAGTTCAAGAAAGCTTTGGAAGAATCGCTGTGAGAATGGAGGTTCAGTGGTTCATCCCTGCGACCTGCCCGCCGACGGCTACGTGGCCGTGTGCCATTGGCAGGCGGGAAGCGGGGATTCATAGTTGGCGGAGCCTCTGCTGAGTTGGAGATTTCACGATCAGGTTAAAATCATGACACACTGTTGTAGTTGCGCTTCTGAGAAGCGCAATCCGAAAAAGGACGGCGCTTCACAGAAACGCCTCTACACCCGCCTGCCAGACGGCGGGCAGGTCGGGAGGGGTTATCTTCGTGCCATTTCGGACTATGCTCAACACGGGCATAAGTTGCGTTTTTTTGATCCAGTTCAGTTGCCCCGTGTAGGGGATGGGTTTATCCCATCC
>JACQHZ010000093.1 GCA_016198745.1 Verrucomicrobiota bacterium | reverse complement strand
CTCAACCAAACCCAAACGCTCTTTCCGGGGTCGAAATTGCGCCTGCGCTACGCCATCCGGGAGCCGTCGTGAGGTAAAAAGCGGACATTTTTGGATGGCACTATGTCAGGAGTTCTGACTCCTGGAACGTGTTCCATTCCTGGCAACTGGGCGACCGCGAAAAGTTTCTGGAGGGCATGTACAGCCTTTTCGCCGGCTCGCTCTCCCGCAAGACCTACATCTCCTGCGAAACCCGGGGCGGCATCACCGGCATCGTGTGCTCTGCGTCGCTCGCGATTTACCTGGCGCGGTTGGCCGTGATTGACGACCAACTTTGGGATCATGAACTTCACCTGCTTCGGCTCATGCCACTGGCGTGGCTGGCGAATGGGAAGGAATCAATCTTCGAGAAAATTCCGACCGAGTGCGGCGTTGTGACTCTCGCGACCCGGCTGAGCAACGATGGCACGACGTTGGATGTGAGGTTCGTTCCTGAATGGCGCCATCCACCGAAACGAGTGATCCTGCACGTCCCACCCGTGCAAGGGCTGAAGGCCGTAAAGGTGAACCACGCCAAAGGAGTTCCGAAAGGCGGGAAGATTTCTCTGCCTGTTTTCACATGAACGTGTCCTATAATAAGACCAGCTCCCTTTGTTTGTTACAGCAAGCCATCCAGGTTAGTGTGGCGGGAGGAAACACAACTGCTCAGGCTGTCAGGTTCAGGGTTCAAGGGTTGGAAGTTTACCACGTTTCACGTGGAGAAAACGCTCGACCACGTGAAACGTGGTGAATCTTTATGCTTTCCCAACCGCTGAACCGTGAACTCTTGAACCTTGAACCTGAGTAATTACTACAAATGATGATCTTCCGTCGCAATCGGCAAGCAGGCTTCTGCGTTCGGCGCCATGCCGGGTTTACCCCGCACAGAGCGGGGTTTACGCTGATCGAATTGCTGGTGGTCGTCGCCATCATCTCGATCCTGGCGGCGCTGCTGGTTCCCGCCCTCAAGAACGCCAGGGAATCCGCGCGGGCCGCTCAATGCCTTGTGGACCTCAAACAGCTTGGCGCGGCGGCGCTGATGTACGCAGACGACAACGACGAGCGCACATTCCTGAGCAATTGGGGCGATGTAGGGACGATCGTCGTGAAGGATTATCCCTGGTGCAAATGGCTGGACCAAATCTTTCCCTATGTCGGGAACAAAATCGAGGCACTGGAATGCCCATCGCAGAAATTCGAACGCCGCAGCGATGGACTCTACAACATGGCGCCGCCCTATCCCCGGCGAAAGTATTACCCCGGCTACATGATGAACGCTCAGGCGTTAAATGCCCTCAAGCTCTCGCAGGTCGTGAACCCGGCGAACAAAGTCTGGATCGGCGAAGGATCATTTCATCCAGTCTATCAGCAGGAAATGTGGTCTATGATCGCCAGCCCTTTCAGTAATCCCGGAGGCCTCGGCAACGGCAGCCTGGATCCACAACCCATTTCCAAACGTCACAAGGGCGGCAGCAACATCCTCTTTTTCGATGGCCATGCAACATGGATGCGCTGGAGCGATGTGGTGCCTTACAATCCCTGGGAAGCCAATGACATCACTTTCTGGATTCTACAATAGCGGCGACGGCGACCACCTGTTCCTCGGTTCTCCCCAATCGTGAAACCTGAACCATTGAACCGTGAATCCCCGCTCCCCGCTTCCGCGAGAACAAGCTTTGAGGAAACAGTTCTGACATTCTGAGCAATTACAATGAAACCAACCCTCACTCGTTCTTGCATCCTCGCCTGTGTCGCGGCCGCTCTCTTGCTTGGAGCATGGTTCGGGATGGGGCATCTCCAGGCCGCCGAGGCAACGATCTCCTTAGTTGACACTCCCGAGAAAGCGAAGGAAGCGCAGGCGGCCTGGGCGGCCAAGCTGGGCAAGCCGGTTCAGTGGACCAACTCGGTCGGAATGAAATTCCAGCTCATTCCGCCGGGTGAATTCGAAATGGGCGCCAAAGACGGGGAGGCCGACGCCAAGCCCCATAAGATCAAGCTCACCCAGCCGTTTTACCTGGGCACCTGCGAGGTCACGCGCGAACAATGGGAAAAGGTGACCGGCAAAATCCATACCACTCATTTTCCGGGGCCGCAAATGCCCATCACCTCCATCAGTTTGTATTTCACCGATGAATTTTGCGCCAAGCTCAACAAACTGGAGAATCTGGCCGTAAAAGTCCCTTCCGATCCCGCGTACCGCATCCCCACCGAGGCAGAGTGGGAATACGCGGCGCGCGCGGGAACCGCCACCCGCTATTACACGGGCAACACCGAGAAGGACCTCGACCGCGCCGGATGGTACGAGAAAAACAGCGGCGCCACCGTTCATCCGGTGGGACAGAAGGAGGCCAACGCGTTCGGCCTCCATGACATGCTTGGCAACGTCTGGGAATGGTGCAGCGATGCTTACGACAAGGATTACTACACGAAGGGGCCGGTCGAGAATCCGCCCGGGGCCAAGCGGGAGCATCCCCACGAAGACACCGTGGTGCGGGGCGGATCGTTCCTACACGATCCACCCCTGTGCGCCGCCGCTCATCGCGACCGCTACGAGGCGGAACGCTACAACAAGGACTTCGGTTTCCGAGTGGTCCTGCCCATCATGCCATGAATGAACTGCCGCTTCGAATGAAAAATTTACATTCCGGCTTTGGGGAGCACACGCGTCTCGCGTGTTCCGCCTGGCGTCTCGACAGGCGGATTCTCTCGAAGGAAAAAATCGGCCACCACCTGTGGGTGGCAAGCGGGACGCCGATTTCAGCATCCCGCTTGGAGGGGGACAGGCGCCTGCCACCGCTCACGGCGGTGGAGACGCATGCGCTCCCCATCCCTTTATCCGTTTTCTATCGGACGGTTGTAATTCTCGTTCTCTCCGCGGCAGTCGCTCACGCGGGCGAGTTGATCTCCGATGTCCGGCCGCTTTCGCTCACCCCCATTGAAAAGGCGGCGTTGGAAAACAAATCCGGCAAGCTGTTTGACAATCCCCTGACGTTCACCCCCTACAACGTGCAGCGGCCCCGCGAACCCAAGCGCGTGGAAATCTTCGGCGACCGGAAGGTTTATTGGGCGGACGATACGGTTGGGCAGTTCCTTGTCTCTTTCATCGGCCAGGATATCGCGACACCCGGCGTCAAACTGCTCATCGAAGTGGCGCAGGACGCCTCCGGCGACGACGCCAAGGTGATTGGGGGCAAGGAAATCTCTCCTGTGGCCATGCCCAAGGTCGCTCTTTTGGTGGACACCGGCTCACTCGCGCCGGGCGCGTATCGTTTGCGCGCCAAACTGGTTGGCGGCAATTCCTATCGCACGATACCGGACTATGCTTTCCAGAAGATCGCCAAGCGCCATGAGAAAGTTGCGGTCCCCGCCGGAGGCATCCCGCTCCTGGTGGGCGTTCAGACCAATCTGGCCACCACAGTTTGGCCGATCACCGCCGGCATTCCCTTGCCGCGCGAGGCTGCGAACTCCACGACCCAGTTAGTCTTGCTGGAGAATGGCAAACCGGTTCCCGCGCAGTTCAGCATCCGATCCACCTGGTATCCGAATCAACAGATCAAATGGCTTGGTCTGGATTTCCTGGCCCGTTACGAAAACGGCAAACCGTTGGATTACCGTCTCCAGGTTCTACCCGAAGACAAGGCGACGGCTTCTCCGGCCACCGCTTTGAAGGTTGAAGAAAACCCGGACTTTTTCACAGTGGACACAGGCAAGCTCCGTTTCAAAGTCAACCGCAAAAAATTCACTGGCATCGAGGAAGCCTCCCTCGCCGGCCAGCCGTTTATCCGCGGAGAAGGAGGGCCTTTCCTCGTGGACGAAAAGGGCGACCTTTTCGAAGCATCGCAGGACCCCAGCCCGAGCATCACGGTGGAGGAAAGCGGTCCGGTGCGCGTCACCATTTACGCGACCGGCTGGTACGTGTCGGCCAAAACAAAGGAAAAACTCTGCATCTTCAAGACGCGGATCAGCGCTTTTGCCGGTCAGCCGTTCCTGAATATCACGCATTCCACCATCCTCACCTACGACACCGAAAAGAAAAAACTGGCGGATGTCGGGTTTGACGTGAAGACCGTGGATGCCGCCAAATGGCAGATGGGCGCCGACGGCAAGACGCTCGCCGGCGATCTGCCCGCCGGCCAGAGCGCCGTCAGCCTGCACCAGGAGCGCTGGAATCATTTTCGGTTGTTGAAGGATGATCAGGTGACCGGTGAAGGGAAGCAATCGGACGGTTGGGCCACGGAGATTTTGAAATCCGGTTCGCTCACCGTCATGCTGCGGAACATCTGGCAATTGTATCCGAAGGAACTTGAACTCAGCCGCGCGGCCATGACGCTCCACTTCTGGCCGAAGCACGGTGCGATTGCCTTCACCGAGGCGGAGGAGATGACTCCCGAGGGCCTTTATAAAATCTATTATGCCCATCAGGGCAAGTTTATGGATTTGAAGTTTCCCAAGAAATATTTCGACGCCATCCGGCAGTGGGGACCGCTCATGGAACGACAGGACCAAAACGCCCTCGAAGCCAACGGCCAGGGCATGGCCATCAGCAGCGATTTCAGCCTGTACTTCAAGAGCGGAACGGAAACCCAGGGCATCGCCGAACAGGCGGCGCTTTTCCAGGAAGGGCCTCACGCCATTGCCCAGCCCGAGTGGAACGCGAAAACCGGGGTTGAAGGCCATCTCTCCGCCGTGGACAAGAAACGGTTTCCGCTGGTCGAGAAATCCATTGATGAAGGCTACCGGAGCAACACCACCACGCCGGCCATTCTGGAGGAATACGGTTTATGGATCTGGCCGGACACCCACAACAATTGGGATCCGCAGTCGAAGCTCCCTGAATGGCACCGTTTCTGGAACAACAGCCATTATCAGAACGTCTCGGAAAGCTGGCTTATTTATCTGCGCAGCGGCTATCGCTGGGCCTACGAATGGGGCCGCGATAATACCCGCCATTTCATGGATGTGGGCACAGTCAATTATGACAATCCCGTCGAACCGCTCCTCGGTCATATTGCGGGCGCCATGTACCACGACAAAGGATTTTTGCCGTGGGGTTCGGCTTGCAACGGAACCCCAAAGGGCGATGACTGGGTGGAAATTGGCGGGCATTTCATCGATTCGGACGCTTTCATCATGAGCTATTTCCTGCTCGGCGACCAACGCGGGCGGGAGTTGATGGAAACTTGGGGGCAGGCATTTCACCGCGCGGCCACGCCGCCGGAACGCAGCCGCGATGCCTGCGTCACGCTGGGCTGCCTCATCAATTACTACACCACCACCTGGGATCCCCAGGCGCTCCTCTACATCAGCGACCTGAGCAACGACATGCTGTGCCGTCCGTGGCGCGAAATCCCGGCCAAGGAGACCCATCCCATTTTTCACAAGCAATGGCCGCGCCGTTACTGGGAACTCACCGGCGACGAACGGCTCAAGCAAAGAGTTCTGGAATACATCGCCGACGTGAAGCAGGGCCACCTCCACCTCCATGCGCTGGCTTATGAGTGGACCGGTGACAAGAAATATCTCACCGATCTGATGCCATCGCTCTCCACTTGGTGGCAGCATTATTATTTCAACACCGAGGATTCCCTCGACGGTTTCGGCCCCCGCTTGGGAGAATTGGGAAGCAACGGGATTGTGCAAAAGATCCCTTATTATCTCCAGGCATTGCTGGATGCCGGCATCGAATCCCTTCCCACCGATGAAAAGAACGCGGTCCCTCCGCCCAAGCCCGTTTCAATTCCCAAAAAAGCCGAATCCGCTTTTTCGAATGGGAAGGATTATCCCTACGGTCCCATGTTTGGCTTTCTCCAGCCCAAAGGGGCGGAACCCGTGGTCCAACTGGAAGTGGTCCCAACCCTTGCTCTGGGCGGGTACGGCTTTGGGCCTCCCAGGAAACCGCTTAATCCCAGTCCGTTTTACGTCCGGGTGGAGGATGCGGATGGCAAAATCCTGCTTGAGCAAAGTTATCTGCACGCATCGAAACGTCCCGCCGCCTCCATCGCCCTGGATGCCCGAAAACAAAAAGCTCCTTGGAAACTTTACAAGAACGGCGGCTTCGTAAACATCAAATGGGACGGACCAGCCGAAGCCCTTTTCATGGCGGCAACCCCCGCCGAAGCGCAAAAAGAAGCCGCGGCGGCCAAACCATGAACCACATCCTCACTCGCGCTTGCATCCTCGCTTGTGTCGTGGCCGGTCTTGCGCTGGGCGCATTGGCAGGTCTGGGTGGCCTCCAGGCCGCCGAAGCCGTGATCGGCCTGATCGACACTCCTGAGAAAGCGAAGGAGGCGCAGGCGGCTTGGGCGGCTAAGCTGGGCAAGCCGGCGCAGTGGGCCAACTCGGCGGGCATGAAATTTCAGTTCATCCCGCCCGGCGAATTCGAAATGGGCGCGCAGGATGGCGATGCCGACGCGAAACCGCACAAGGTCCGCCTGACCGAGCCGTTCTACATCGGCACGTACGAAGTGACGCGCGAGGAATGGAAGGCGATCACCAAGCTGGAGCACTCGCGGTATTTCCCGGGGCCGCGGCACCCGATGACCTACGTCAACTGGTACGATACGGAGGCGTTCTTCGCCGCATTGAACAAAGCCGAGGGCCTCACCAATGCCGTCGCAAAATGCCGGCTGCCGACGGAGGCCGAATGGGAATTCGCGGCGCGCGCGGGCACGAAGACGCGATACTACAGCGGCGACAGCGAGGCGGATCTCGATAAAGCGGGTTGGCACGAGAAGAACGGCGGGGGCGCGCCCCATCCCGTCGGCCAGAAGTTGCCCAACGCGTTTGGCCTTTACGACATGCTCGGCAACGTCTGGGAATGGTGCGGCGATGCTTACGATCCTGATTATTACTCCAAGAGCCCCGCGGAAAACCCACCCGGCCCGAAGGTCGAGTATCCTTATGAGTACACCGTGTTGCGCGGCGGCGCCTGTTTGTTCGGCCCAACCTTCTGCACGGTCTGGCATCGCGACCACTCGGAGGCGGAGCGCACCTTCAAGCACGTCGGCCTGCGCGTCATGCAGCCAATTAAACCGTGAAGGAACGGACCCTTCGAATGAAAAATTTACATTCCGGCTTTGGGGAGCACACGCGTCTCGCGTGTCCTGTTGGGCGGCTCGCCCAACAGCCCGCCCCTGTTCACCATGGTCCGCCGCGGCAAATCCTTTGGAGGAAAAAATCGGCCACCACCTGTGGGTGGCAAGCGGGCCGCCGATTTTGGACATCCCGCTTGGAGGGGGACAGGCGCCTGCCACCGCTCACGGCGGTGGAGACGCGTGCGCTCCCCATCCCTTTATCCGATTTCTATCGGACGGTTGTAATTCTCGTTCTCCTCGCGACAGTTGCTCACGCGGAAGAATTGATCTCCAATGTCAAACCGCTCCCGCTCACGCCGATCGAGCAGGACGCCTTGACGGCTGAAAAAATCCATCGCATCCCGCTGCCGTTCACGCCCTATAATCTGCAAATGCCGCGCGAACCGCACCGCGTGGAAATCTTCGGCGACCGCAAGGTGTATCTCGCCGACGATCCGGTCGGGCAGTTCCTGATCTGTTTTATCGGGCAGGATTATTCGTCGGCCGGCGTGAAGCTCGTGCTGGAGGTGTTGCAAGGCGACAAGGTCCTGGGCAGCCAGGAGATTGCGCCCGTCGCGACGCCCAAGCTCAGCCTGCTGGTCAACACGGCGGCGCTCGCCCCGGGTTCGCACCGGTTGCGCGCCCGGCTGGTCGGCGGCAACCAGTATCGCGCGATCCCCGATTACGAATTCCAAAAGTCGGCGGAAAAACACAACAGCGTCAAGCTCCCCGCCGAGGGCATCCCACTGGTTGTCCATTCGCAAACCAACGTCCCGGATGCAATCTGGCCGATCACCACCGGCATCCCGCTCCCGCGCGGCAGGTCGGAATCCCTTGATCAGCTTGTGCTCCATGAGAACGGCAAACCTGTGCCCGCGCAGTTCAGCCAGCGCGCCACATGGTATCCCAATGGACAGTTGAAATGGGTCGGACTGGACTTTCTGGCCAAGTTCGACAACGGCAAACCTCGCGAGTATCGCGTCAAGGTTTTGCCGAACGCCCCGGCGGCGCGGAAATCTCCGATCAGCATGCAGGAAACCGGCGCGAAGCTGGCGATCGACACGGGCAAACTGCGTTTTACCGTGGATCGCAAGCATTTCGCGGGGGTTGAGGATGCCTGGTTGGGCAACGATCAAATCGTGCGCGGCGGCGGCGGACCGTTCCTGGTGGATGAGCGCGGCGAGCGATTTGAGGCGGCCAACGACGAAAACGCGGTGGTCGAAGTGGAGGAGAGCGGTCCGGTCCGGGTCACGATTCACGCCGCGGGCTGGTATGCGTCGGCGAAAACGAAGGAAAAGCTTTGCATCTTTGACACACGCATCAACGCGTACGCGGGGCAGGCCCGGCTCGACATCAGCCAGCGCACGATCATTACCTACGACACGGACAAAGAGAAAAAGCTGGCGGATGTTGGGTTCACGGTGAAACACGCCGATGCGTCACGCTGGCAACTCGGCGCGGATGGGAGGGTCTTGCTGGGCGAGGGCGCCGCGTGGATTCATCAGGATCGCTGGAATCATTTCCGAATGGTCGCGGGAGACAAGCCCGCCGGTGAAGGCAAACAATCGGATGGTTGGGCGGCGCAGGTTCTCAAACCGGGTTCGCTCATCGTGGCCGTGCGGAATTTCTGGCAGTTGTACCCGAAGGAACTCGAACTTGCCCGCAACGCCACCACGTTGCATTTCTGGCCCAAGCACGGCCGCGTCGCGTTCACGGACGCGGAAGCGCTCGCGCGCCTCAACATCCACAAGATTTTCTACGGGCACGAGGGGTCGCTGCTCGATTTGAAATTTCCGCCGAAGTACCACGTTGGCATGACCAACATCTTCAACACGATCGAGCGGCAAACCGAAAACGCCGTCGAAGCCAACGGCCAGGGCCTGGCCATGGGCAACGAATTTTGTCTCTCGTTCGAAGCGAGTGACAAGACCGATGACATCGCCCGGCAGGCGGCGTTGTATCAGAACCCGCCGCACGCCATCGCCGATCCCGTCTGGACTTCCAAGACGGAGACCGAGGGACGCTTTGCCCCGTCGGATCGCAACAAATATCCAAACACCGAGAAGGTCTTGGTGGACGGCTATTACGGCTCGCACGTCAGCTCGGTCAACGTCGGCGAACATTTCGGCTTATGGATTTGGCCCGACACGCACAACAACTGGGACCCCGAATCCAAGCTGCCGGAGTGGCATCGGTGGTGGCTGAACACGCACTACCAGGGCGGCTATGTCAACTGGCTCATGTATCTGCGCAGCGGCGACCCGCGTCTCTACCGCTGGGCGTGCGACAACGGCGCGCACATCATGAACGTCAGCACCGTCAACTACGATGATCCCAAGGCGCCGTTGATGGGCCACATCGCGGGCGCGATGTACCACGTGAAAGGTTTCCTGCCGTGGGGTTCGGAGGCGTACGGCCACCCAAAGGGCGATGATTATGTCGAGGTCAGCGCGCATTTCATCAATCCCGACGCATTCATCATGGCCTGGTTGCTGACGGGCGATCAACGCGGGCGCGCGCTCATGGAAGCCTGGGGCCGCGCCATCAACCGCGTTGCGCTCGCGCCGGAGCGCAGCCGCGAGACCTGCGTGACGCTGGGCGAGATGCTGAATTATCACGCGGTCACGTGGGACCCGCAGGCGCTGTTGTACATCAAGGAACTCGCCGACATGATGATGAGCCGGCCCGTGATGGAGATTCCCGCGGCGACGGGGCATCCGTTTTTCCATCAGCAATGGGTGCGGCGTTACTGGGAGCAGACGCGCGACGAACGGATCGTCGCGTGGCTGAAGGAGTGCAGCGCGATGAACAAGGGCACCACGGGGTTCGCGCATCTTGACGCCATGCTCTGGCAATGGACGGGCGACAAGAGCTATCTCACCAACCACCTGCGCTCCGCGGCCGCCCAGTGGCAATTCCTGTACTGGAATCCCGGCGACCCGCTGGATGGTTTCGGGCTGGGCTGCGTGGATCGCTCGTGGGCGCCGCAAGCGCTCGCCTACTACCAGCAGGCGCTCATCGATGCAGGCATCACGACGCCCACTGATGAAAGCCTCGCCGCGCCGGCGCCCGCGACCATGGCAGTGCCGAAGAAAGAAAACTTTTCGCCCGCGGGTTGGGCCCTCAGCGGTTGGGCGACCGGGCTGGCCTACTTGCAGACCAAGGGGGCCGACCCGACGGTGCAACTCGAGTTCTCCGCGGTGAAGAGCCAGTACGGCTACGGCCCCGCGCTGATCGGCGGCCCGTTCCCGGTGTATGTCCGCATCCACGACGCCGACGGGAAA
This sequence comes from Verrucomicrobiota bacterium, assembly GCA_016198745.1. GTDB lineage: Bacteria > Verrucomicrobiota > Verrucomicrobiia > JABWAM01 > JABWAM01 > JACQHZ01. Next base: position 1,789 of record JACQHZ010000093.1, on the reverse strand, counting down.
TTGATCGTGGAGGAAACGTACCTGCCCGGATCGCGGCGGCCCTCCGTGACGGCCACGCTCGACGCGCGGAAGAACAAAGCGCCGTGGAAATTCTACAAAGGCGGCGCGCGCATGAGCATGAAGTGGGACGGAGCCGCCGAAGCCCTGTTCATCGCGCCAACTCCCGCCGAGGCGCAAAAGGCGACCGTCGCGGCCAAGTAATTCCGATGCAATTCGACATAGCAGCGCGCGGACTGAAACTCGAGATCCACTTTGGATTCATGCTCAAGAACGCCCGTCAAGGATGCGGGCTTTCCGAGGATCATGTCGATGCCCTGCCCGAGTTGCGCGCGCGCTACACGCCAACGGTCATCGCCTCGCCCAACGAGCCGGTGGACGGCGCAACTTTGGTTCGCGAGGGGGCTGTGATCCGCTGCGGCGCGTTGACGATCCGGGTCCTCGAAACCGACGGCCACACCTGAGGCGGCCTGACCTTTGTGATGAGCGGTTTCGGCGGCGGACTTCCCGACGCGGCCGTCGTGGGCGACGCAATTTTCGCCGGTTCACTTGGCTCGGCCAAGGCCTCGTATTCGCGATTGTTCGCGAACGTGAGGGATAAAATCCTGGCCCTCCCAGACGACACTCTCCTTCTGCCCGGCCACGGCCCGCTGATGACCGCGGACGAAGAGAAACACAATAATCCGTTTTTCTTCTGACAACCTGCCAGCCTTTCCGTCCGAATCAAAAGGAATATTATATGAAATTCGCTTTCAAATCCATCCCGCCATTCCTGTTTCTGTTTTTGATTTCCCTCACGGGAGATCTGCGGGGCGCGGACAAACCCTCGTGGCTGTTCCTGCGGCCAAATCCCGGGTGATCCTCAAGGAAGAGGGATGCGACGTGGCGCGGCGCGTGGGTTGATGCGTTCGAGTGGCTGACGAATTTTTCCGTCCCCGGATCAGATTTCGTCGCCGGGCACCGGTGCAACGTCGGGAACTTTCGCCATCACCCGGTCAAAATCCTCCAGCTTGCCTCGTTTGGCCCGTGTCTCAATGTCGTCACGGACATTCCATGCTGCGACCTGAGCCGAAAGAGCCAGCGCGATGATTTGATCCACGGAAACCTTCTCCTTTTCGGCGGCTTCCGCGGTCAGTTTGGCGAGGTAGTCCGGGATTTTTGCCTGGATGGTTTTCATTTTCTTGCTTCCTCGAGGATTTTAATTTCGTCCTCGGTCGGGACGTCCATTATCGCCGCTCAGGAGATGATGTCAGCTCAATTCGGAACGCTGCTGTTTTCGATGGGTGGAAGGATGAAATGACAGGCTGGATTTAAAATTTTCAATTCGTTTTCATTGTCTGCGCACACGGGACTCTTTGCGGGATTGCACACATGGCTCCCCGGCTTCAAACAACAGAAAGGCGGAAGGCTGATTTCTTAATGATTCGACAGTTCGATAATTATCGAACTGTCGAACTGTTCTTTTTGAAATGGGCCCACCGAGCCGCCGCCGCACACACTGACCCATTTTTAATCGCGTGAAAAAGGTCAAAATGGAATTGTTTGCCTCTGAAACCATTTCTCAATGGCCGCAAGTGTTTCCTCGGAAGGCGATTGGTGTTGGGCAGCTTCTACGTTGCCGAGCATCCAACGATTTCTTCGGGGACGGTACAGGCAAATGGTCGCTCGTTCCGGTTCGTGGATCCGATAAAAATAACAGCATCCCTTGGCGATCCAGTTGTAATGTGGATGAACCAGCCTCATCAGCCGTGGCGACGACGAATTCGTTGCGGCGAACGGCGGGTTCGGCGGT
>JACQHZ010000081.1 GCA_016198745.1 Verrucomicrobiota bacterium | reverse complement strand
TCCACCCGCTGCGGGCTGGGGGCTTTTGGCGATGGACGGCGTTGGTCATGGGAGGGCAAGCCCGCTGCGGGGATTGCCTCTCCCATGCCCGCCTTGCCCAATCGCCAAAATCCCCTCAGCCATTATGTCGATTATTTATGCAAGTAAGCACTTGCCTGAAGATGTAATTCAGTTCCTCAAACCCGTTTCCCGCATCGCCTGTTCGGGCGTCTTGCCGTCGTGAATCACCAGCCGCATCGTCCGCACCATCTCGGTGACTTGCTGGACGCCCCACACGTTGCGACCCACCACCGCGCCGCGGCCGCCCGCGCGCGCCACGTCAGCCAGCAATTGCAACGCCTCGAGCAGCGAGTTCGACTGGGGACCGCCTGCGGCGACAATCGGCAAGGGACATTCGGCCACGATTTGGGCAAACGCGCTGACCTCTCCGCAGTACGGGGTCTTGATCACGTCCACCCCGCACTCCAACGCGCAACGCACCGCCCATGCCACGTCCTCCGCGTCGTTTGAAATACGCGGGCCGTTGTTGTCGAACTTGCGCGGGTAGGCGTGCGCAATCACGGGCATCTCGAACCGCGCCGCTTGTTTCACGGTGTTAGCCATGGTCTTGAGATGGCGCCCCTCCGTCGCGCCCCGCACGAACGCGCAGACGGCAAATGCATCCGCCCCAAACCTCACCGCGTCTTCGGGGTCGGCGATCTGTTCCATCACCGAATCGTCAGGACGCATCAGCGTGCTTTGCAGAATGAGCGGCACTCGCCCCGCGTGCTTCGGCCAGCAAGCCGCCGCCAGGCCCTTGTGCAGCGTCACGGAATCGGGCCGACCCGCGACGATCTGATCGAGCGAGTGCGCGACCTGCCGCAAGCCCGCGGGCAACTCTTTGAGATTGTACCCGATGAAGTGATCCATCGCGACCGAGCAGAGCCGGCCGGAAGGATGCGAAAACAACCGATTCAAACGAACTTGTTTACCCAGATTCATTTTATTTCTCCTATCTTAGAGTGTGTTGAACTCCTCTTTGGTTTGAAGTGAGATGACGGCCTTCTCGTCGAAGCCGGGCGTCATCACGATTCTCGTGCCGCGTTCGAGCGTCGCCACGCGACGGTTGTTCACGGTGACCTGGGTTCGACCATGCTTGCGGTGCAGGCGAATCCGACAGCCGCGCAGCGTGGTCTCGAACTGGTAATCGTCGGGCGTCGCCGGCGAAGTGAAAATCCAATTGCCGTCGTCGGTAAAATCAACGCCGTACTCGCGGCGAATCAAGTCCACCAACGTCGTAATACTCCAGCCCATCATGGCGCACCCGTGGCCGGCGCCCGTTAGCGAGTTGTAATGTTCGTAGATGCTTTTGTCGGGGCAGTGACAAATCGTGCGGATCGTGCGCAGCGCGACCGCGTGCGCGGCGGCGTCGAGTCCCGCGCGGCGCAGCGCCAGGTACGGCAGCCAGTTTCCAAACGACACCCAGGTCGTCCCGCGCGGGTACGAGTATTCCCACGGGATAAACTTCGGATTGTCCGCCGACACGCTCGGCAACGGGTGCGGCAGCCAGAACTCCCGGGGGTTGAAGAGGTGCTTGAGCAACACCCGTTTCTGTTCGGCGGTGACGCCGTTGACCAGCAACGGTAAAAAGCCGGCTGGCGTCTTGGTGTCGAAGAGCCGGCCCGTCTGCGCGTCGGCATCGCAGAAGAACCCGATCCGCCGGTTCCACAGCCGCTCGCAAATCGCCGCGCCGAGACGGACGCGTTTCGCCGCGATGGCAATGGCTTTCTTGGTCTGCCCCCAACGCCGGTAGAAGAACTCCTGCACTTCGAAGTTGCGATACATCATCGCGTTGAGATCGGGCGCAAGCCAGCCGTGGCCGACGTCGTAGCGGACGGAGTGGTCCCATCCGGAATCGAAGGCGTCCTTGTAAAAGTAGAGGCCGAACTTCGAGCTGAACCGGTGGCGCTCCCACCAATCGTGATAACGCTCCGCCACGGGCATGATCGCGCGCATGATCCGGTCGTTGCGGTGCAACCGGAACACCTCAAACGCCACCAGCAGATAGATCGGCGGCTGCGGCTGGACGATCGAGCGCTTGTGACTGATGACCTGCGCGATCAACCCGTCGCGCCGCTGTGATTTTGCCAGGATTCGCAGGTGGTTCTCGCTGATGGCGCGATCCAACGCGGCCCAGCCGACCGCATGAAAACAGGTGTCCCAAAACCAGATCGCGCTCAGCTTCTTGTGGGCAATCATCACGTCGCAACCAAGCTGCTCGCTGGCCGCGATCAGGTTCGTTTGCATCCAGTACTGCGCATACGCACAACGGTCTTCGACGGCGCGGTCGGCGCAGGTGAACGCCAGGCGTTTGGCGCAACGTTCGTGCTCCCGCCGCGCACGGCGTTCGGCGGCGGCGAAACGCATGCCCCTGAATCGCCGCGGCGCGCGGCAACGTCCGAGGCCCAACCACAAGACCACCTCAAACCGATGCGTTGTCCCGGCGGCAAGGCGCACTTCTTCGCCGAGGAGTTCATACATGTTCTGCGGGCCGTAGCGCGACCCTTCAAGCTGCGGCCAATCGGGGTGGACGTTCACGGTCGTCAGCGGCGCCTTGGCCGTGGCCACGCGGAAGGACGGGGCGAGCACGATCGTGCGCCACGTCTTGAAGGCCGGCGTGTGGTGCTGAATCGCCAGCCGATTTGCCGCGAACGCAGCCTTGCCGCTCTGAAACCAACCGCCCATCAGCCGCGGCTGGAATCGGATCTCGCGTTCCTCTCCGTTGCGAATCTCGATCTGCGCCACCACCGCTTGAGGCCCGGCGAAGACGGCGCGCGTGGTGATCGCGATCTGGTCCATGAAGCAGACCTTTTCGAACAGATGCGGGTGCGAGCGGACCGCGTTGCGCTTGTCGGTCTTCCACAGTCCGCGCCGCTCCCGCGTCATGTGCAGGCCGACGGTGAGGATGCAATCGCTGATCGTGATCGGGCAAATATTGTAGGAGTAGTGGAGCGCGGCCAACCCCGGGAAGAGTTGGCGGAACGGTTCGGTGAAATGAAAGTAAGACCCCGGCGCCGTGAAGAAGTCCTCTCCGCGATAGTCAATGTTCATGCGTGGGTTTGATATTCCCGCCCGATTTCGAGAAGCGCGAGAAAGTTTTCGATCTTGGTGTAGTTCAGGATGCCCGAGCCGGAGCCGAAACAGTAGTTCCCGCGTCCCGCGCAATGCTCGATCACACTGCGGGCATAGACGCGGAACTCCGCGACGGGCATCCGCGCCATCGCGTCGGCGGCCACGCCGCCCATGATCGCGATGCGATCGCCATAGCGGTCATAAGCGTCCTCGACCGGCATGGCGGTTTCCTCGAAGGAGTGCTTCGCGTCAATCCCGATATCCTCAATCAGCTCGTCCATGACGTCGTAGATCTTGCCGCAGGAGTGCAGGATCATCGGCTTGCCGGCGGCGTGCGCCGTCTGGAAGATCTTCCGATACCACGGCCACAGTGTCGCGCGCAGGAACTCAGGGCTGACCATCAACCCCTGCGTCGAGCCGAGGTCGTCGCCCATGCTCATGACACCCACCGCGTCCACCGCCGCGATGGTCTGGAACACCCGCAGTTTGTAGGCGCCGATGCGATCAATCGCCGCCCGCAGGATTTCGGGCTGATCGTGGATCGCGAAGAACAGGTTTTCGTAGCCGAGGATGCCGAGAATGGTCTCGAAGATGCCGTGGTGGGCGCCGAGCACCGTCATGCCCTCGGGCAGAATCTTGCGTACGACCTCGAACTCCTCGAAGCTCGCCTCCTCGAATTGCGCCCACGGATATTGCTCGAACTTCTCCCACGACTCAACGGGGTTCGCCTCCGCCCCCTGCACCCAGGCGTAGCTGGTCGCCTGGGCCGATTGCTTGTGTCGCACACCGACCGGGATGTAGTCGTAGCCGAGTTGGTAAAAATATTTCACAAGCTTTCCCATGAACCGTTTGGTGTCGTCCAGTTCGAGCGGCTCTTGCAGGATCGTCTCCAGCGGCGCCGGCGCGGTGTAGAACTCAAACTGCGGCACATGGTTCTTCGGCCCGCGCGAGCGCACGGTCGCGATGAACGCCTCGGCGTTCGGTTTGGGATTGGGCAATGAGTAGAGCATGTCTATGTTCAATAGGGGGTCATCTTCAGCAACGTCCGCGGCGTGTCGAATAACGTCGCGCGGGCGACGGCCAACGCATCTTCCAACGTGTATTGGCCCTGCGCGATCTTGGCCGCCAGCACCGTTGCGAGTTGTTTGCGGACCAGGATTATTTTCGCGTACGCCCATTCAATGCAATAGGCGTCGGAGAAGAACCCGATCTGGCGGTTGAGCGGCAGCATGTCGAGCCGCTCGGTCATCACGGAGCGAATGATGTCGGGATAGAAGTTGTGCCACCAGAACCCCACGAGACTCAGGTTCTGGACTTCGCGGGCGATGGTACACAGCGTCTGATTGGCGTGGCGACTTGCCACGAACGCCTGGAAATGCAGCCGCGGATGGCGCGCGATGATCTCGGCCAGTTGCAGCAGGGCGCGTTGCGACAAGAAACTGCCGGTCTCAAACGGCAGAGGCTCAAACCCGATGGCAAACTGGAAGACAATCGCGTCACCATGCTGCTCGAGGCCCGCCAGAAACGCTTCGAGAATGTAGGAGGCGTAGGTGTCGCGCTCCACTGCGCCCGCCCGGTCGCGACGCTTTAAAGCGGTCTCCATCTCGGCATCGCTCACGAGGCGATAGTCGAACTGCGTCGAAAGGCTCGTCGCCGTCGAGATCACGCGACCGTAAGGGATCGCGTTGAGGTAGTGTTCCATCGCCGCATGAACGTCGGCGAGGGTGCGAATCGTCTTCGCGGCGGGCGGGCGTCGGCCTTTCCCGATGGGCGTCGGGCTTCCCAGCGGCTGTCCCCAGAAACGTTCCAACTCGTACAAGGCGGTGTCGAATTCGCCCCACTGGCACCGGGCGAACATCGCCGACTCCAGCGCGTATTGAAGGCGGTCATCGTCTTCGCTGTTGCCGCGGCGGGCAAGCTCGGTGCATGAACGGCGGATCCCGACCCGGTCGAGAATCTCGCGGTGCCAGGCGCGGTCCTCGGCGCGTTCGCGAATCAACGCGTCGAGCCGCTGCCAGTTGTCCATGGTCACAGGCTCCGTCCAGCCGTAAAGATCGCGCAGGATGATGCGCGCGCCCCAACTGATATGCGTGTTCTTGACCAGCGGCAGGAACGGCAGCGCTTCGCGGATGCGGGCATGGGCTTCCTTTTCGTCGGGCCAGCCCGGATACTCGGTCAGCCGCGCGCCGTTGGGACAGCCGGCGGAATAAAGCTCGCTGACGCCCATGTGGTAGAGCAGCACGTCGTGCAATCCACGCGCGGCGAGTCGTCCGCCAATGAGATGGGTGTGCATGTCGAGAACCGGGATGTCATTCAGGCCGTCATGAAGTTTTTGGATCATATTTATTTCCTCAGGTTGTCAGGGTTCACGGTTCACGGTTATCTTATTTTTTCAACGTTCCTTGAATCAATGGTTCGGTTAGCGCCGAACGGAAGATGTACAATTCATCCATGACGACGATGTTGTGTTTCGCCGCGCTCCAGCCCGCCAGGACGACCCCGAACTGATTGGCCTTGTCCTCCGGGGTGGGTTGACGCAGCGCCTGTTTGCCCAACAACAGGCCATCTTCGTAGTAGCACATATCCTCAAGCGACCACGTCAAACAAACCTGGTGCCACTCGCCCGGCTTCCAGGGTTCGGTGCGCTGGATCACAGTCCAGACATTGTTCTGAGGATGGGCGATGTCTTCAACGGGCAGAAAACAGACCGCCACCGTTTGTTTCGCGCCGTCCTGGCCCATGTTCAGGTACATGAATCCAGGCGCGTTGAACGCAAGCAGGCTGCTGGGCGGGTCGGTCACGATCTCGTCGTATTTCATCCAGAAAAGAATCGTGCCCTGGCGGGTGTTCAGATTTTTTGCGGCGGGAAAATTAATCCAGATCGAGGTCTTCGTGTCGCGGCTGCTGAGCGCTTTGCCGACGAAACCAGGGACAAAATAATCGTCGAGTTTTGCCTCAATCGGTTTCCGAGCGATCTCGAAAGCAATGGAGTCTGGTTTCAATTGCCCATCGGCGAACGCGGCTTGCGCGGTTTCTTCAAAATCGAGATGAAACGAGCAAAGCTCCTCGAGTTTGGCCAGGGCGTCGTTTTTCTCCGGCCCCGCCGCCGCCTGAACGACCGAGGCAAACGTCAATAGTAAACCCAGCCAAAGATATTTGAAATTCAGACAACATGTTGTCGCTAAAGTAGGACAGGCATCTTGCCTGTCGCCCTGCCCGAAGATGACAGGCAAGATGCCTGTCCTACTTTGGGCCGCGCGAAGATGCAGGAGTTTCATGGCGATTTCGACGCGGGTTTGACGTTGCGTTCGAACAGCTTTGGATCGACCGCACCCCATGTGTTGGGTGAACCCCAGGCGCCTTTGGTCGGAACCATCACGAGACGATAATCGTACGGCCGAATCTCGACCTGGAGCGAACCGTCCTCGGCTTGGTTTACGCCGTCGGCGGCCTTGCGATCGGGCTCGTCTTTCTCGGGGATGGTGAAGCGGCCGTTGCACTCGAACCTGGCCTTCGGCTGCCAATGAACCGTTACGGCTTTCGGGCTGTCGTTGTACATCACCAGGAGGGCCTTGTCCTGGTTGCGAAACAGGCTGACGCGAGTGGCGCCGGCTGGCTCGATGGTCTGCAAATCGCCCGTGCGCCAGTACGGAACGTATTCGACGCCCGGCTCACTCATGCCGAATTGTCCCAGCGCGTAATCGAATTGACCCGCCCACCCCACGGGAATGTAGATCGAGCGGCAGTCAAACAACAGCATCGAACCCAGAAACGTACGAATCAGCCGGAAGTCTTTCTGCGCGACCGCTGCGTGCGGAGCCGGACAGATCATCCCGCTGCCGACAAACCCGTGATGCCAGGCCATGATGTTGCACATCGCATAGCCTTCCCCCAAGCCGAATACCTGCCCGCGTTGCGGATCGGGATCGGGGCTGGACATTTCCAGGTCCATCGGCAACGTCACGAACGCCAGCGGTCCCGCGTACATCGTGCTCGAAGTATGCGGTGTGATGACCGGCTCGAGGCGCCCCATTTCCTGCAACATGGCGTATTGGCGTTTGAAGTAGGTCCGCATCGCAAACAGGCTGGTCTCGGCTTCCCAGTTGCCCGCTTCGTCGCGAAAACCCAACTCGGCCACAGGATTGATCTGGCCGACGGATTGAATCTCGTCGGAATAAAACCCGTCCACCCCCAGTTCGACATCGTGTTTCATGCACCAGAGATCGTAATCAATCCGGCTCTTGGTCATGTTGACGGATACCCCGCCATTGGACGGCCATCCCAAGGTCTCCTCCTGCGGATGCGGGTTGTTGTAACGATCCCATTCCGAAGCATAGTGCTTGACCTCGTCGCCGCGATCCACGGCCCGCGTGATGAGGTCCGTGTACGGAACCAGCGTCGCGCCCGCGTCGTGGTATTTCCCCGCGTGTTCCTTCAGCCAGGTGTCCGCTTCATCGCTGATCGGACGCAGGCTGGCGTAAGTGTACGCACGATCGGGCAGCGAGTCCTTGCCGAACGAAACCCAGGAACACGAGCCATCCACCCGGACATGCGGCCCTTTGAGAAAACCATCCGCTTTGCCGCTGATGTTCGTCCACGATCGCGCCCAACTCGGACGCGGACGCACGGGTGTTGCGTTGAAGGCAAAAACGATCGTGCGCGGTTCTTTCAATTGAAACGGTCGCGCGATGAGATGAAACACCATCTGCACTTCGCCCTTCTGCCGCCGCACTTCGATGGCGGGCGATTTCTTGTCGGGTGGACGCACCCAGCCTTTTTCGGAATCGGCCCACCAACACAGGCCGGCACGATCGCTGCCGAGCCACAGGTACGGGATGAACGATCCCGTCAACCGCCATTGCATGACCTGCGTGGAATCCCACACGCGCCCTTCGCCGCTGGGGGTGAACAACGACGCGTTCGAACGGCAGCCATCCGAAGTGGCGTGCAGCAGCCAGGCGTTATCCTCCTTGAGCGGCACGACAAGATCCAGACCGTCCACCTTGCCGTCGCCCTGTGGCATGAGTTTGACCGTGTACTGGAACATGCCGTCGAACTCGCTGTGGCACCCAATCTCGGCGTTGATCTTTGCGCAGGACGACGTGACCGTGAAATCCACCGCGTTGTCGGCTTTGCTGCCGAATTTCACCCCTTGTCCCTTCCATACCAGGGTCTTGCCGCCGCTGCGTGCTTCCAGGTGAACCGGCCGACTCAGCAACTCCCATAGGCCGGATTTGACCTGGGTGAAGAATCCATCCTCTCCCAACATGAACATTCGGTTCCAGACATCCACCTGTCCCCTGACACCTGAACCCTGCCACCTCATCGGCGTCCACGGAGGCAGCACCTTGTCGGTGATGCCGATGGCATTGTTTTCAAACGGGAAATTCATTTTATCGAAACTTTTTTGAACTGGCTCTCCAATGGTCTTGTTGTCTGCCAACAGACTGAGTGTTGCGGTGTACTTGCCCTCGGCCAGGGGCTTCGGGAGTTGAACAACGATTTCTCCCTCGCCATCGACGAACGTTTTCTCGGCTCCCTTTGCGATTTCTTTATCCGCCGCGTTCTTCACAATGACCGTCGCCTTGTTGACCATGCTCGCCACCTTCAACGCGGCGAAGTTGACCTGACAGCGCAGCCGCGAGAATCCTGGATAAAAACACACCTTCATATCAATCGCGGCGATCACCTTCGTTTCGGGAGCGACCCACGCCGCCTTGCGCCCATTGTCGTGGTCGAATGGCATGGTCGTGGTGAAAAATTTCGTCGCGCCATCGGCGGAGGTCACCTCGGCAGAAAGAATGTTGCTCGTTTCGCCGTCTTTGAGCGCCCAATCCGTCTGCCACGTGACTTGATCGCGCCCGCCGGGGGGGAGCTTCACCGGCTTCGTTTCCTCGGCGACCTTGCCGTTGGCCGCGCCATCCGAGACTTTCGTATGCACAACAAGCTGCATCTCGGCTTTGGTTGGGTTCAACAACGAAAAGGTGAAGCCAGGCCTGCCGCCTTGCGGATCTTTGAAATCGAGCAGTTGAACGACGGGCGCGCCCTGGTCGAGCGTGATCTTCGCGTAATTCTCCCGCGTCAGGTAAATGATGGACGGCCACGCTGAATAATTGAAAGGGTTGTGCCAGCATCGGGTGAAATTTAAGCCCCACGTTTCGCCGTCCACGATTTTTGCTCCTTGCAGTTCCTCGGCGCGCACCGACAGCTCGCTCGTCCACCAACCGTTCGTGACCGAATTCTCGAAGCGCACGTTGCCGTTGAACGGCATTGAGCCGCTGACTTTGGGGTTGTGAATGAAGTTAATCATGGACCCGGTCCAGTTGCCGAGCAATTGGCAGTAACTTTCCTCGGCGCTGCCGGGCGGACGAGCTGGATTGACGAAGATTTCCAGCGAATCGTCCCGCGCCGCATCCATCGGTTGACGGCGACGTTTGCCATCGAGTTTGCCCCAGGGCGGAAGCTCCGTCTGCATCGCGATGTAGATTCGCTCGCTGTCATACGTGAACCAGTACCGCGTCTTGCGCACCTCGAGAACATGGGGTGCGGCGTTTCGAATCACGCCAAAACCCTGGAACGCCCCATCCCATTCGCCGGTCTCCATTTTGCCGTCAATGACGGGCGCTTTCAGCGCGGGCGGCAACCGCATGACTGGCGCAGTACTATCTAAAGCCGAACAGAGAACAGGGAGAAGGGTCAGACAAAAAAGGCCAAAAATCGTGTGTTTTTTCATGTGTTTTTCAATTGAAAAAGGTATAAGGCGAGAATGGCGGTAAGATAAGGATTTTAGGGATGTTCCAAGGCTTTGTTCTTGGTTGGGTGGCACACAGTTTGGCACAGGCGTCCCCGCCTGTGTTTCCATTGGAGGATGAGCACAGGTCCCGTCGTGGCGGGATGCCCCATTCAAAAATCGTGCGTTCATGGCGACTTGAGAAGGCGGTTCGATTGACAAAATCTAACCCGATATCGGAATCCTGTCGATTCCGGCAACTGTCCGGGATTGTTTGACGTTTTGTAAAGGGGGAGTAACTACTCAAGTTTGTATAGGTTATTCTTTGACAGTCTCTAACCGTGAGCCCGTGAATCCCCGCTTACGCGGGGACAGGTTCTGAGCAGTTGCCTATTTCGAACTGCGCGCGAAGGCATCCCTGCGGATCTGGCCGGGCGTGGTATGCGTCGCTCGTTTGAAGACGGAGCAAAAGAAGGGCGTATTGTTGAACCCGCAGGCCAGCGCCACCTCATTCACGTTGAGATCGCCCACCCGCAGGAGTTCTCGGGCATGCTCCATACGCTGGAGCAGAATGTAATCGTGGATTCCTGTGTCCAGATGCTTGCGGAAGCGTTTGCCCAGAGTCACCCGGGTGGTGCCCGCCGCCCTGACCACGTCGTTGACCTTGAGGCGTCCGGCGCGGTTGACCTCGATATAGGCCTGGGCGCGGTTCACCAGGCGATCTTCCGTCATGAAGATGTCGGTTGAAGTGCGCACGATCACGCGGGTCGGCTGCAGGACGACGCGTTTTTCAGCACATTTACCTTCGAGGATGTTGTGCAGCATGGCCACAGCCTGTCGCCCGACCTCGCGGAAAGGGACCTGGATGCTGCTGATGGCCAGGTGGGCTGCGGCGTTGGGAATGGGATCGTCATCCACGCCGATGACGCCCGTTTCCTTCGGGACGTTGATGCCATCGTGCCGCGCGGTCTCAATAAGAAAGCAGGCGATGACATCGTTGCCTGCCAACACGCCGCACGGTTTGGGCAGGCGGGACAGAACCTGCTGAAAACACGTCCGCCGTTTCTCGAGATTCCATGCCCAATAGACCGGGAGTTCATCCAAGCCGAAGGTGTAGCTCTGACAAGGCACCCCCGCCTCATGAGCTGCGCGGATGAATCCTTCGTTGCGAAAGCGCGACCAGCGCATCGTGGAAGAGCCGACAAAGGCCAGTTTCCGGTAGCCCCGTTCGAGAAGGTGCCTGGCGGCCAAGCGGCCGATCGCCAGTTCGTCCACCTCGACCGAGCGGGCGCGCGGATCCGTCGGGTTGTCAAGGAACCCGACCCGCGGGATTTTCAGAGGACGCCTGGACGTGCAGACATGCGACCGATATCTTTCGGAGAGGATCAGGCCGTCGATGTGCGCAAGGTCAACTTTCGGTGGGATCACGGTTCCTTCCGACACGACCGGCCACGGATTGAAATCCAGGTTCCGTTGCTGCGAAACATATTCGGCAATTCCCTGGCAGACTTCCCGGATGGAATGGACCTGCAAGTCGGCTAAAAGGACGATCTGGCGGCGGGTTCGGGATTTCATCGCCTGCTTGGCCATGCGCCGACTGAACAACACCGGGCAGAGGGATGTCAATGATGGATCCGGGTGCTTTACAAAACGACAAACGAAAAATGACGGTTTCCGGACTGTGCCGGATGATGTTCCCGTGATATGGTTCTTGCCAGCGATCACCCTTCCCAGGATGATTTTTTCCTTAATCAGTATCCCGCCATGAACGATTCACGAGCGAGGCAAATGAGTGGAACAATGGAGAGCAGTTACGAAGGACAGCACATCCATCGGCCCCCACCACTCCATCATTCCATCGTTCCATCACTCCATGCCTTCACGCTGGTCGAATTGCTTGTGGTCATTGCGATCATCTCCATCCTGGCGGCGTTGCTCATGCCCGCGCTCAACAAAGCCAAGGAGACGGGAAGGCGGGCGGCCTGCTTGAGCAATATCCGGACGATCAGCATGGCAACGCGCCTCTATCTGGATGACAACAATAGCATCATGTATCCCCCCACTTCTAATCTCTATGGACACTACACGTCGACTGGCAACAGCCCGGTCGGGATGGGTTACCTCTTCTCGGGAAACTATATCAAGGACCCGAAAGTGTTTTTCTGCCCGTCCGCTGTTCCCATCACGCCCCCCAACTGGGACATCGCCGGATGGACGCCCGCTGGGTTCAAGATATGTTTTGCCAATATCTCCGTCAACTCGGGCGTCACGGGGAGTAACTACACCTACAATCACCCGGGTCTCGGCTCCTCGCCAGGCACACCGAATTACTTCTACGACGGGATCACCACCGCGCCGTTCCGGATTCGTGACACGGGCAATGAAAACCTGCCTCTGCTCGCCGATGCCTGGGTCAATCTCAGCGACACCCAACGATACATCAATCACCAGAAGCTTGGGTTGAACGTGACTTATCTCGACGGCAGCGCCCGCTGGGTCGGGGCCACGACTTCGCCAAACTACGGCTATTTCGTCACCTGGGGGAATGTGACTAACGTGGCGTACTGGTTTTGGGATTGGATGAAGTCGCATTGAGCGAATGAGGCATCCACCATGTTCGAAGAAATTGGATAAACGCCTATGCAAAAAGCCAAATGTTGGATAATGAGGGAAAAACGCCACGTTGCCCTCGAAGAGTTTGACTGCGACAAGACGGCCCTCAAGCCGCGCGAGATTGCCGTGCGCGTGGATTTCAGCGCGATCAGACCGGGCCCCGAGTGCGCCAATTATCTTGCGCTCAATCCCGATGTTTACAGGCCGGGCAAGTGGTGCGGAGTCGTGGTGGATTGGCGCGATTGAACCCAGCGTGGCGGAGTCGCAACCAAAAGATGTAGCGGCGTCCCGCCGCGGCGGGATGAAGCGCCGTCTGCAGACGGACCTGCGCTTCATAGAAGCGCAGCTACAATATCAGGAAAATCTTGTCGAAAATGCTTCACTTTTCATTATTGTAGTATGGAGCAATAAAATGGCGAAGTCTGAAATCCGGGCGATAAAATCTGATGCGGTCACGCGAAGAAACGCGCTCGCGACCACGCGCAACGCTCAGATCCTCGCGATAAGTCCGTGCGAATTGCGGCTGCGCGTCCACTGCAAGACGGGATACCAATGCGCTTTTCTTCGAATGCGGCCCGGCGTGTTCGACGCCGGCACACTCGACATCGAGATGGACGAGTTCCCCAGTGGCAGGACCGTGCTCTCACGGGGTTGGGACTTGCATCAATTCGAAAAGCGCATGGCCGTGCCTGTGTTTACAGCCCATCTCGACGGACGCGACCTCGGCGACGTGTGGTTCGATGTCCCGAATTACCTCGATCACCGTCGCGGCGTGCTCGACACCGAATTCGGTTTCCACGTGGACACGGACGGCGACGCAGAACTGCGGCTCGTCATCATCCCAGGCGACCGCAAACGCTTTCGTTGGGACATGATTGAATGTCTGGAGATCGGCCCCGACGATCGGAAGGAAGCGCCGTTGCAGCCGCGCCGCGGTTTGCGGCGCGACCACCCATGGTTGTTTCTGCGCGGCAGGAGCGCGGTCGAGGTGCGAGCCGAGTTCCGCAAAGTGGAGCGCTTCAGGCAACCGCTCGCCTGCTTGCAGGAGATCGTCCGCGACTATCGAGGCGTGGCGCCTGAAAATCTTCGACGCGTCTCGAAGAAATTCAAACCGCGCAAGAGTCCGCCCCCGTACATTCCGCTTGACCAGGTGACCGCCGTGGCGGCGTTCACGACTGGTTCGAACCATTGGATTGCATTGGCGCGGCATACCTTGCAGCGGTTGTGCTCAAAGCCAACCTGGGCGCTCGGCAAGCACACCCGGCTGATGGGCGAGGATAACGACATGACCATCGGTCATCCGCTGCTTGCGACGAGCATGCTGGTTCATTACCTTCGGGATCATCTCCGCCGCGAAGAACGCGCGATGGCCCTCGCGAAGGCGCGTGAGTACGGCGGCAAGCTCTACAATTTTTCTGTGCTGCAAAAAAGATACGCAACGGGCATGGGCCACATCTCTTCCCATGAATCATGTACGCTGCTCGGGCTCGGCGTTTGCGCGATGGTGTTTTGGGACGAAATTCCCGAGGCGCGGCGTTGGCTGGCATGGACGCACGGCCGCATGCTCACGGGCGCGAAGGACGGCCCGCGCGACGGACGGCATCCTTCGTCCACGTACGGGCCGAATTTTTTGACGTTCTACGCGTACGCCGTGCGGGATTTTGCGGGCGAGGACATGTTCCGCATCCCGTTCTTCCATAGTCTCGGTCATGCGTTATTGCGCACGGCGCAGCCCGGCGAACGGCAGTACGAGTACAACATGCGATGGATCATGGCCGCACTGGCAACGTATCCGCGCGTGCCCGAAGCGGCCTGGGCGTGGCATGACCTCTGGCAATTGCAAAGCGGCTATCGCGGCGCAGAACATTTTCTCGGCTGGCAGGACATGCTCTGGCATCCATCCACTACCGGCCAGGCGCCCCACCCGAGTTTACGGAAAAGTTTTCTCTTTAAGGACACAGGTCTGGCCCTGATGCGCACGTCCGACGAGCCAGCGACGTTGCGATGCCACTTTCAGAGTGGTGTGGGTGTGGGTCGCGCGGGCTGGAAACAGAGAAAGCGATACGGAATGGAGTTGCACGACGCCTCTGCTGACGGCGGCGTGACTTTCTTTGTGAAAGGCGTCCCGATCATCGCGCCCGCGCCCAGCCAATACCGCCGCGGCTTTAGCGTTCAGTCCGTCGTCACCGTCAACGGCGGCGGTCATCACATGGACGGCCGCGTTCTTGGAGTCCGACCACGGGAAGGTTGGTTAAGCCGCATGCTGTCGTTCCGCGACACCTCACCCAAGACGGTCGCGGTGGGCGACAACACGGGCGCGTATCGCGAGGAGCTGGGTGTGCTTCGGTCGCAGCGCCGAGTCACGCTGGACAAATGGGCGCCAGAGTTGATCGTGGAAGACTCGATCCAGCTGCGTAAGCCTCAGCGGGTCGCCGCGCGTTTCCAGTGCACGGGATTTATCAAAAGGATCGCCGCCGACCGCTATCGCTTCAGCGCGCACGACGGCCAGCGGCTGGACGGCTTCGTTCGTTGGCCCAAACGATACCGAATCCGCATCCGCCAGGCACAGATGGTGTTGCCCTACACTTACGGATTCAACGTGAAGAAAGGCAAACGCACACAACCGGTCACGGTGCAGACACCCCCTCGCCCGCAATTCCTGGAAATCGCCGTACCCGGACGAACGAAGAGGGGAAGCTTTCGGGTTCGTTTCCGAACCACCACCGCCACCTAAATCTCCATGCGGCGAACCACCGACGATGGTTCGATCACTGGCAGAAGGTCTTCATCACGCCCAGTCGCGCAAGCCGCCGTGTTGCCGGCGAACCTTGCGGCTGCGGTCGAGGTAGGCGGGCAGCGTCTCGATCTTGAATTCCTTGATGAGACGCGAGACTTCCAGTCCCTTCTTCAAGCTGGTGATGACGCAAACCGCTTCTGGCCGCAGATCCCCGACGAGCACATCGCCGCGGTACTTGTCCCGCATGCGGTCGATTTTATCCATGTTGAAGTCCATGTGCACCACGCGGCGGTTTAGGTTCAGCACGCCCGTCGCGTACGGCAGAATGTCGCTGGTCTGCGCGACCATGGCCCCCGTACAATCGAGGATGCGGTTGTGTTCGTACCACGTGCTCTGGGCCAGCGCGAAACCGTTGCGCGCGACCCACGCGTCGAGCAATCGTCCCGCGGGAAACGCCGATGCGAACAACACCAGCTCGACCTCCTGACGGAAGTAAATTCCCGCCAACTCGGAAAAGTTGATGTCGAAACAAATCGCGCCGCCGACGCGGCCGAAGTCGCAGTCGTAGGGCTTGAAGTTGCGGCCCGGCGTGATGCCCGCATCGGTCATCTCGGTCGTCATCGGCGTGACCTTGTCGAAGATCCACACCGGCTTCCCGCGGCGATCGAGCAGGACAAGGCTGTTGAAGAACCGCTTCCCCGCGCGGCGCAGCAGGCCGAACGCGAGGTAGGTGCGGTAACGGCGCGCCAGCGCGGCAAGTTCCTCCGTGACTTCGCCGTGGAGATCCTGCGCATACTCCGCGACCGAAGCGCGAGTGGGTTCTTTCTGGTGATTCGCGAACAACTCCGCCAACAGAATAAGGTCAGGCTTGTCGCGCCCGACCTTGTGGATGCGCTCGACGGCGCGCTGCAGATTGACCGCGTTCTCCTCCTCCAAGGCGCCCTTGTGCGTGTTGACGACGGATATGCGTGCTTCCCTCATGGTGTGTGATTCTACCTTCTCATCTGGCAGTTTCAAGTTGAAAACGGGGGGAATCGGGAACAGCGCGTCTCCGACTCCGATTTGGAAACATGGGAAAACAAGATCATCGAAGCGCAGCGAGCTGTGGCCCAGGTGAAGCTTTAGAAGCCACTCAGGTTCAACCCAGGAAAGGGTGTAAATTGAGAGCCGTCAGATTGCTGAGGCCAGTTCCTTCCGCTTCACACCAAGCCGAAAAAGGGACTGCAATAGCAGATCAACCGAAACCGTAGGATCGCCCTTTTCCATTTTGGCAACACGGGATTGGCTGGTGTGCAATCGCGTCGCCACCTGCACCTGGGTCAGATGCCGTTTTTGACGGCGTTCTTTCAGAAGATGGCTCAGTGTCAAGCGGATCTCAATATATTCGACGTCCGCATTGGACAGATCGAGAAAGTCCTGAACCGAACCTTCAACCCATCCATTTTTGAGTTTTTTCATGGTTTGTTTGTCTCGTAGAGTTTGAACCGCCGCCGGCAGTTCTCGATGATTTCCTGCGGGGTTTGGTTGGTTTTCTTCTCAAATACCTCCAAAATCACGATGGCGTCCGCATCAAGGCGGTAAATCACTCGCCAGGTCTTGTTTTCATCGTTGACGCGCAACTCATGACACCGAGGAACGATCATCGGCATTGGCCGCGAGTGGGGCATGGCGAGGGTTTCGCCCTCTTGCAACTCTCGCAGCAACATGCCGATTTCCCGTCGGGCGGCTGTGCCCATCGGTGGGGTTTTCACCTCTCCATGAAGCCAACGTAATGGTTTGCCATTCACGATTCAATTCCGTAATATGTCAGAGCCGACATATTCTGTCAAGCGTTGAAAAACCACTCGAACCGGGGTCAATCCGGGTTTCATGATTTACGAGGATGCTCCCCCGTTTTTGAAACGCGGAACCCGCTTCTGGATTTCCAGCAGCGTGCTCATGCCGTGAATTCAGGCGATTTTGGATGGAAGGCAATGCGATTTTCCGCCGCGCTAACGCGCTATTTTGGTTGTGCTTCCGATCTGGGTTAAATACATACTTCCGGGTTTCTATGAGCACAAAAACCAAGGCTGGATTCGGAAAGACAAACATCACCCCGCGACCCGGTGTCGAACTTTGCGGATTTGGTCCTTACCGGAACCGCCATTCCACCCGCGTCCTCGACCCTTTGTATGCCCGGGCGATGGCGGTGGAAGCGGGGGGGCAGCGCTGGGTGATTGTCAGTTGCGACCTGATCGCCGTCGAAGCCCATCTCGTCCATAAAATCCGAAAACTGGTGCAGGCCGCAACGGGCTGGACGTCCCGCCAGATCATGGTTCATGCCACCCACACGCATTCGGGTCCCTGCACTTTGCCGAGCCTGATCGGCTGGGGCGATCCCGATGAGCCTTATCTGGAGATGCTTCCGCGGTTTGTAGCGAAGGCGTGCATTGACGCCATTCACGACCTGGCCGAGGCCAGCTTCCATCATGCCGAAGTGGAGGCAACCGGTTTTTCTTACAATCGCGAGCTTCCCGATCCGGGCCGCACGAACGAAGCGGTCCTCGCCGGACAATGGGTCACGGACAAACCGGAGGAGACCGACACGACCGCGCATGTGATCAGAATCGATCGGCGGAAAAAGTGCGCGGGATTCTTGACTTATTTTTCTTGTCATCCCGTTGTCTGCTGCGCACGAAACCACGAAATTCATGGCGACTTCGTTGGCGTGGCGGTCAATCGCGTGGAAAAGGACCATCCCGGTTCGGTGGGGCTTTTTCTTCAGGGCGCGTTGGGGGACATCAACTCAAGCTTTGTGCATGGAGAGAGCGGACCCTCGCTGATTGCACTGGAAAAGTTCGCCGCGCGGTTTGCCGGTGTGATTCGCTCAGGTTTGGAGGCATGCGAAAAAATGGAGGTCACGAAGACGGCATCCGTCCTCAGCGATGAGCCTTACACCCTGGCGCAGCCTGGTCAAAAAAAACTGAGAGACCTGCTCGCCGAAAAGGAACGCGTGCTGGCCGGCTGCGATCTCGCCTCGGAAGGATCAGAAGCAGGGATGGCGATGGTGTTTGTCCGATCGTTGCGCACAACCCTTGCGCGCATGAAGCGAGGGGAACCCCTCCACCGTCCCATGCCCATTCAGGCATTTCGTCTCGGACCGATCATCCTGACGGGCACGCCCGTGGAGGCGTTCCACCGCATCAAGCGCCGTTTTCAGGCGGAGCTTGGACCGAAGGCCCTGCTGCTTTCTGTGACCAACGATGAACTGGGCTACGCGCCCATCCGGGAAAAGTATCGGGAACCGGGCAACTACGCCGCCTTCCTCGTTCCTTATATGATCGGTTCGGTGCCATTTACCGAACGCTTTGAAGACGAGGTGCTCAGCGCCACGCTCAAGGGCGCGCGAAAAATTTGGGCAGGGTTCCAAGTTCACGGTTCAGGGGTTCACGGTTGACGCATCCTTCCCAGGATGGTTCGCCACAACCGGATTGAAGGTGAAAACCGCCTGCCTGTGCGTGGCTGCACGCAGACAGGCTAACCGTTGAACCGTGAACATGGAACCGTTGAACCATGCCGGCAATCTGCCGCAGCCGGCATATCCGGATTGTGTCCGGCCATGAATGGAATAATATCGCCACTGGCATGAAAAACCGTTTGATCCCCGGCACCGGCCTGCGTGTGTCGCCCGTCTGCCTGGGCACGATGACCTTTGGCACGCCCGTGGGCGAAACGGATGCGATCCGGCTCATTCACGAGGCGCTTGATCACGGCGTCAATTTTATTGATACCGCCAACATCTACGAAGGTTACACGCGCGTCATTGGCAGCGCGGGAGGTGTGGCGGAGGAAATCCTCGGAAGAGCGATTGTGGGGCGTCGCGGTCAGGCAATCATCGCCACAAAGCTTGGCATGAAGGTTGGCGACGCGCCGGAAGACGAAGGCACGAGCGCGGCCGCGATCCGCAAACACCTTGCTCTCAGCCTGAAACGGTTGGCGGTGGATTGCATTGACATTTATTATCTTCACAAGTTTGATCCGGCCGCTTCCATGACAGAAACGCTGGCCGAGATCGCTGCGGAGATGCGCGATGGAAAAATCCGCCACTATGGCGTCAGCAATTATTCTGCGCCTCAGTTGCGTGAACTCCTGGCCACGGCGGACGCCAACGGCCTGCCGCGGCCCGTGATCTGCCAGCCGCCGTTGAGCCTGTTGAAACCGGAGGTTCTGAATGATTTGCTGCCATTGTGCGAAAAGGAACAGATCGGCGTAGCGCCTTATCAGGTGTTGCAAGGCGGTTTGTTGACCGGCAAGTACCGGCGGGGCGAAGCGCCCCCGGCAGGTTCCCGCAAGGCGGAGAAAGACGCCTGGGTTTGGGCCTTGGACGAAAACCTTTTTCAACAGCTCGATGGCATCCAGAAAAAGGCGGACAAGGCAGGCGTCTCCATGTCGCAGTATGCGATCCAATGGGTGCTCAACCAGAAAGCGGTGGTCTCCGCCATCATCGGCGTCAAACGGATCGAGCAACTCAAGGAGGCAATCGTCGCCGTGCGGCATTGAAGGGCCAGCCATTCTAATTATGACCTGCGGATTGTGTAGCACAGCCGGCCCCGGCTGTGATTTCCCTCGATGCACAGACGGGAGCGGCTGTGCCACATTTCTTCATAATGCTAAGTTATTGTTGCGCGGTCCCTAACGCAATGGCCAGAACCACTCTGCCCTGCCGAGCCGCTCCGTAGGCCAGCGTCGAGTGTCCGGGAACGTCAACGGATTGTTTAAGTGCTGTCTGGCCTCTTGGCCAGGTGCATTTTTCACTTTGTGAAAAATGCAGGTTGGGCAGGTGCTCGGCACAAGCAGGTGCGCCGACCTGTTGTCCAACGAAAAGCTCAACTGCGACCAGCCGCGCGTAAGCGCGAGTTGTCGTCAATTGGAGCGATGGGGTCGGCGGCCTTTACTGACGACCGAATCTCTTCCCTCAACAAGACGGCTGACGCTTTGGTGGTCAAACAAAAAATTGTTGTAAAATTGCATGATGATGCTATATAAAGAATGTAAATGTATTGAAACACTTTCTCCCTCATGTTCAAAAGGCACTTCCAACGCCATGCCGCGAAAGAAGGCGTCGCGCGTCGCGCCCCCTTCGATGGAAACGCGCGGCTTCGCCCCGGCGAGCGCGTGATGCAGTACCTGCTGGCCGAGTTTGACCGGCCCGACTTGAAGGAAGGGAGCCGCCTGCCGACGATCCGCGAGCTGGCCGCGCGCTTGAAGGTGAGCATTTTCACCGTTCAACAGGTCTTCAACAAGCTCTCCCTGCAGGGACGAATCCGCGCGGAAATCGGCAACGGCACATTTCTGGTTTCAGGCGGAACGCGAAAAAGCGGCCGGCTGACCATTGCGCTCGGCATTCCCACGCCGAGCGTGGCGCCTCACGAGGAATGGCATTATCGGATTTACGGCGGCATGTTGAATGCCGTGGCGCGCGCCAATCGGTCCATCACGTTGCTGCCATTGTCCCAAACGCAACAGGACACGGAAGCGGCCTTGCAGAAACTGCTGAACGAACGGTCCCAGGTGGATGGCTTGATCCTTTTCCCATGTTCCCAAGCTGAAATCATCCGAGCGGCTTACGAACGCGAGGGACGGTGCGTCGTCCACTTGAACCCGCCGACTGAAACGGCCACGGCCAATTTCGTGGCGCCAGACTATTTCGGCGCCAGCCGCAAACTCGCTGAAGTTTGGAAACAGAGCGGCCGCCGCCGCCTGTTGCTGCTGCTGACGGCCGCGCGCGATTCCGTGTCACGACGGCTTCGCATTGCCGGATTCACCAGCGGCTTGGACGCGGAGATGGGACGCGGGATTTCCCTGCAAATCATCGAGACTTCCCAATGGCGCGAAGAAGGCGGCTATCAAGCGATGCGCCGGTTTTTGACGAAAAACCGGGCGGTCCCGGATGCCATCTGTTGCGAGGGCGACTTCCTGGCGGTGGGAGCTTTGCGCGCGCTTCAGGAATTCAATATCCGTGTTCCTGAAGATGCAAGCGTTGTCGCGGGCAGCGGCCTGCACATCACCGAGACGCTTTATCCCCAATTGACCCGCACCCGTCATCCCCTTGAACAAGTGGGCGAAAACCTTGTCGCCATGTTGTGTGAACGCGTTCAAGCCAAAGGCGCGGCGATTCCGGCGCTGATCCTGGAAACGCCCTTCATTGGAGGCGCCACCACGCGCGACGGTGAAAACGAACTTTTGGAAGTTCAAAACGACGCTTCTTTCCTGACTGCACACTCGACTCTTTTCGCATCGGACGGTCAAGCGTCTCAACGAACACAATGACACTACAAACGTAACTACTCAGGTCATCCTTTCGCTTGCCGTCATTCCCGTCCCGCCACGGCGGGAGGAATCCAGTGCT
>JACQHZ010000083.1 GCA_016198745.1 Verrucomicrobiota bacterium | reverse complement strand
GACGCGCTCGACCTTGCCCAGGCTGCCGCGGACGACCTTTGTGCGTTCGTCCTCGGCAAGCACCTCGTTGCGGTTAGGAAACGGCACCGGCCAGCTCCAGCACACGCCTGAGATGTCGCCGCCCAACAAGCGCAGCACGGTCTGATAGTCGCCATCGAGTCCCTCGCCTTTCCATCGCTCGATGGTCTCGGGCCAATAGCCGTCGTGCCGCGGCACGCGGTCGTGGTCGCGACGTTCGAGCATGCGCGTCATGCGCTCGCGGGAAGTCAATACCATTGGATTCATGGTTTGTCCTCATCTCACAACTTGTGCGCCGGAGCAAGCGCGCAAACGGACGGGCAATTGGGCGGCGTCCTGAATGACCCGCATCGAAATCGAGCAAATTGGCGCGTTCGAATGGAAAGGGAGGATCGTCGACGGGCCGCCAATCCTCAGCCTGAGAACCAACTTCTGCGTGAGAAACGAATCACCCGCGGCCCGATGCGTCCCCTGGCGCCCGTGACGAGCAGGTGCGGGCGGCTTGGGTTCTGTGGCGACCTGGGATCATAACCGCGGATCAATTGGGCAACCACATAGTTTGGTTGGTGACGGTCTGCGAGGTAAACGCTTTTTCATAATGCCTCCTTGACATGGATTTTGTTCGACGTGTGGTCATTCACAGTCACAGCCACAATTAGCCTGACCGGACCGCCCAGCCCACCATGCAGGCTTTCATTAACGAAGGATGTGGCGCGCTCCAAGTATACATTGCGCCATAGACGGAAATCACGCGTCCGGTTCTGTGGCGCCGCCCACTGGTTTGCGAGGGTGTTGGTGATGCGAACTTGGAGCAGATTGTGGCCTGAACGAAGCGCCGGGGTGAGGTCGAATAGGAACGGCACCCAAGCGCGCCGCCCGCAACCGACGCCGTTGAGGAAAACTTCCGCTGCATAAAACACCGTGCCCAGGTCGAGTAAAACGCGTGATTGAGGTTGCGCCTCGAATTTGAAGGAAGCCTGATAAACGAGGGATCCGGAGAACCCCGGATATTCGGCACAGTAGTCGCCGAGCGAACCCTCTGCCCATTGCGTTGTTCCTTGTTCAATCCGGGTGTCGTCCGCAATGACAAATCGCTCCTCTTCGCGGATTTTCCACTTCACGTCCAAGGGATATTGCTGCGCAATCCGCCACTGGTTTGGGGCGCGGTTTTCACTCGTTTTGATGGACTCAAACGCCCGCATCTGCCCCGCCTCCAGATGCAAGCGGTAACCACTGCCGTCGGAAGCAAGCGGGTGCAGCAATGTTGCGACGGGATCTTCAAGCAACACTTCGGCCAGGCCACACCCCGCCGCAAAGCTGAACTTCACGGGGCTGGCGTTTTGGTTGAAGAACAGCAAACCGAGCCGATCCCCGTCGCGATGAGCCAACAAACGAACACCACACAACTTTCGATCCGTCACCACGGCGCTCAAGCCTGCCAGGCTGATCTCTTCGGGAGCGGCGACCTTTTCAATGCGGCCCTCACCCAGCAATGCGGGTCCCACGGAGAGGATGCGCAGGCCGTCTTGAGCCAGCTTCCCCAGGACGGCGCGCTCATCCTCGTCGAACGGCATCACCGAGTGGATGATCAGCACCGCCAACGTCGCATGGTCCAACGCCAGCCCGTCGGCCATCATGCGGCCGCGTTGCAGATGCTCCATGTCCACGAACAGCATGCCGACCAGTCGATCCTGGATGCAGTCGCACAGGCGCTCGTGCAACTGGTCAAAGACGGCGGCTTCGTTTTCGGGAACCAGTTCGGCGCGATAGAGCACACCCGCCCGGGTTTCGACTTGCCCCCGCACAGAAAAATCTGCCGCTCGCCGGATGAAATCAACCAGCAGGTCAACATTCCTCCAGATTGGATTCGTCGGTGAGAGATCGGAACAGACACCAATCCGTCGCGCACCAGCAGCGCTTTGCAAAGAACCCATCATGGCGATCTTGTTCACCCCGCGCACGATCTGGAAAGCCGCGATCCACTTCATCTGGGCAAGGGTCAACCCCGCGCCGTAAACAGAGAAACTCTCGCTGACCGCGCAGCGCTCGCCCCGGAGCCAGGCGGACGACGCGGCCAGTCCCACGTAGTTCCCAGTCGCCTTGCCTGGGAAGATATCTCGCCAGATCGCGTCCACACCCGGAACGTGGTAGTGGCGGGCTTGTTCCAGGTAGTTGCCGAAATGCTGGCCGTGGCGGCTGAATTCGTTTTCGCCCGCATGATGTCCCTCGAACAACAGGCCCCAACGTTCGCACCAAACCCGAATTGGTTGGTAGTAGTTCTTGGCAACGAGATTGCTGATGGTTCGCAGGTACTGCCGGCGAATGCGCCACACCTTTTCGCCCACTGGATCCGGCTGGAACAGCTTGTCCACCACGGCGTCCAGTTTGTAGCCATGTTCAGCAGCGAAGACCTCCGGCAGCAAGGGGGACCAGGGGATGGTGTCCGTGCCGACACGTCCCATCAGGCGCGGCTCATCCGTGAAAATCCCCAGGACGGTTTTGCCAAACTCCGCACCCAGGTGTCGCCGGTACGCTTCGTGGGTCGTCCGGATGAAACAGCCCGTGGCGGTCGGGTTCATCAGGTCGGGAAAAGCGATCTGGGAAAGAAATTGGACCGGCGCGATTCGCCCGTCGCGCCTGGCAAGCGCCCAAACGCCGTAGTCCGGATTCTCCGCGACCACCGCGCCGTCGGCCACGCCGCTGGGCCACCCGCCCTCGTCGTAAAGCCAAAGACGCATGCCACGGCGCCGCATTTCGTCGCACGTGAAAACGACCCGTTCAAAGAACGCCTCGGACAGATACGGAATCTCCATGCCCGCAAAGAAGTCCTCTGGCCGGAACGCTTGCGGCATGGGGTGGATGTAAACGGCCCGGATCCCCTTCGCCGCAAAATCATCCAACCGTCCCCGAATATCCTCCGGCGCAGGCGTGGCGTTCCACAGCCAGAAAATGGCGGGTTCCAGGAGAAGCGGAAGTCTTGAACCATTCGTCATCGGTTCGTTTGAGGATTCGCGTCCTTCTCACACACAACCCGAAAGCCGTTGCGGTCAAGCTCGGCGTCCGGTATGTAAGCATTCCCTTGAGTGGCGGATCCGCGTTCCACCGGGTCATTGAAAGCGCCGCCGCGCACAATTTTGGCCAAGCCGGCCGGGGGGCCTTGTGGGTCGACTTTTGGCATCGCCGCGCTCCAGGCAGGATCGTAATTCTCCCAGTCCTGAACCCACTCTTGGACATTCCCGACCAAGTCATAGAGCCCCCACGGATTTGGCGCCAACTGTTGCACTGGGATCGTGCCAAACCTGGGAAAACCAAGCTTTCGCTTGCCGGACTGGGGTTCAATCCAGCCGTAATCGACAATTGGGCTGTCGTCGTCGCCCCAAAAATATCTGGTCCTTGTGCCGGCCCGGTAAGCATATTCCCACTCGGCGCTCGTGGGCAGGCGATACGTTCGCCCCTCTTTCTTGCCAAGCGTTTCACAAAATTTCATGGCATCGAACCAGGCGACACTGTCAACGGGATGATTCTCGGTTTTCTCCTTGTATGAAAAAAAACTGGGATTGCCGCCCATGACCTGCGCGTACTGCTTCTGGGTCACCTCCGTGACCGACAAGTAGAAAGACTTGCTGATCGTGACTTGGGTGCGCTGGCGCGCCTCGCCCAGCTGTGTGCCGGCCTTGAACTGGCCGATCCCCATAAAGAACTTGCCTGCGGGAATCTCCACCAAACCCATGCCGACAGAATTGGCAAACGAAAACCGAGGAATTTTGGCAACCGTTGCCGCCTGTTCCTGCGATGAAGGCGGAACCTGCTTCGAGAACAACAGCGCAAACAGGCTGACAAAAACAAGCAGCCAACCTGCGGAACTCGCGGCGGCATGGCGCCACCGGATCAACCAAGATTCATTTATCTCCATAGAAGCGTTCCTCCGAAGGCTTGCAATTGATGAGGTTTTGGAACAAAAGCACATCGCGAGCGGTGGCGGGATTCAACCAGCATGGCTCCTGCTTCATCATGCCGATGAGGTTGCCGCCAATCAGCGTGTTCTTAGTGGCGCTGATCCGAATGCCATGATCGGAAGGGAACCTCCTTTCCTCGCGCAGATCATAGATGACATTCCCCATGACCGTATAGCCTTCGGTGCGGTCCGTCAGGACGATGCCCGCGATTTCGGCGCCAGGCGCCGAAGGCCGTCCACCAACGTCCAAAATCATGTTGCCCACCACCACCACGCCTTTGGTTTGATGAGCCGCCAGGCCGACGCGCACATGATCGGCGGAAATATTGCCAATGACCACATACCCGCGGCCAATGTTGGAACCGAATTCGTTCGAGCTGGCTTCAAAGTAAGGACCACCCATGCATTCCGCAAAAATGTTGTTCCCGAGAAGGACGTGTTTGTTGGCATAGTCCGTATCGAACGGTGTCCCGGTGATCGACATGGCGGCACCGTTGCCATAGCCGGCTTGACCATCGTCAACCCGCGTGATGATATTGCCGCTGAAGACGAACCGTTTCATGTGCCGCACTTCCACCCCGGCCTCAATGGCCTTGTCAATCCGGTTGCCAACAAGGATCGTGTCCTGCAGACCAGCGCATTTGACGCCCGTGTCATTCCGATGGTCTTCAATATTACAGCCGATCATCCGCAAACCCACGGGACCATTCCGAAATTGAGGCCCCCGCGCCACCAAACCGCCGATCATGTTCCCCTTGATGGTGGAACAGGAAATGACGATGTCACTGCTGCCCGATCCTTCGATTTCGATCCCGTAAAGCCGATTCTTCCGAAAAATTGACTTGTCAATATTCACTGCGGTGCACTGGGACCCCAAGAAAACGCCGGAGCCATTGCAGTTCTCAATCTTGACGCCGGCGATGCTCAAGCTGTCCACCTTTTCAAAAAACAACCCATTGCCCTTCGATTGTTCGTACAGGGCGGGGTCGCCGCACCATTGCTGATGGCGATTGCCGTCAATGGACAAATCCAGGATGCGGATATTCTCATTTCCATGTTTACCCGTTGCATTCACAATGACATTGTCGTTCAGGTCCGGGCCGGCAACCAGTTTCGTGGCAAAACCCGCTCCGCGCAATGTGATGTTGCTCCTGATCTTGATGGGCTTGGTCACCACATGCACGCCGGCGGCAAGATAGATTTCGCCGCCCCGTTCGGTCAATTGCTTCAACGCCGGTTCGAGATCTTTGATGTCACGAACAGAAACGACCGGGCTATCTCCGCGTCCAACATGCGTCAGGAGCAAAAAGCACACAAGCGACCACGCTGGCCGCTGCGGCAACAGAAGGCAGGTTGCCAATAATCGGAACTTGTTTGTCATAGTCTTGTTTGAGGATCGGGCATTCTGCGCAGGCAAATGCTTGGTGTTATGGGGAACCACGCCACGGGACTTTGTTCTGACCGGTCATGTCGGACGGCGCCTGGCCCGCAGCCACGTGTCCATCCACGTACAGCACACGGGCGAGGTTGTTGTGCCGGTAGTCGGCTACCCCGAAAGTGGGAAGTCCGCTCGTCAATGTCTCCGGCAACAATATGTAATTACTGCCGTTCCAGTTGATCCGATCGGCACGAATGCTATCGACCAGCAGAATGGCTTCGCCAGGACAAGAGATGAGCGTCACGTCTTTGGGCTCATCCCAGTCGCCTCTGATGAGCTGGGAGTTCATCCCATAGCACAGGGTGCTGAAACCATCCACCACCAGCGGAATCTTCGGGCATCGGACGGTGTTATAGACCAACCCCGGCAGATAACCCCGCAAGGCGACATCCCAACGATCCAACCCTCCTCTGGTGCAACCGGGAATATATCCATTCCAGTCGCCTTGGTAGAGGACGAGAGCGGTTCCATATTGTTTAAGGCTGTTCATGCAAACCACCGACTTTGCGGAATCCCGCGCCTTCTTGAGCGCCGGGAACAGGAGCGCTGCCAGCAGGGAAATGATGGCAATGACCACCAACAGCTCGATGAGGGTGAAAGCTGAATGCCCAATAGAAGTTATCAGTGATCGGTCATCAGTTATCCCACTTCCCAAAGTGATTTTTCACTTAATCCGTTTTTTAGTAAACAGTGTAGACGGAAGACCGCCGTGACTGATTACTGATG
>JACQHZ010000082.1 GCA_016198745.1 Verrucomicrobiota bacterium | reverse complement strand
GACAAGTTCGTTGGTTGCGGTTACGCCGCGCTGTGATCGTTGCCCTCGGAAACACAGCCGGGGCGGCTGTGCCGCATCAAAATTCTTGATCCGAATGCGTACGCCCTGCTTGATGCGCCGCTGACAATTGACAAACGGTTTTGCAGGGGTATGGTTGCCAGGATGAATGGTTGCACGCGTCACGATCGCAAGTCCTTTACGCTCATCGAACTGTTGGTGGTGGTTGCCATCATCTCAATTCTGGCGGCGTTGCTGTTGCCGGGTTTGCAGCGGGCGCGAGAAATGGCCAAACGGATTCAGTGCCTGAACAACATGAAACAAATCCACCTGACGTTGACGCTGTATGCCAACGATTATGACGGTTGGTTTCCCACGGTTAATTGGGCGGCGGGATGTGCATTCGTCCAAGGGCCAGGTAGCATTACCTGGGGCGGTTGGATGGACAATTATTTCGCCGGCTCTAATCAAAAAGTATTGCTATGTCCATCCCGAGCGCCGGAGTTCACCACGCTGGCGCCAATGAATGCGTACTATGTTCCCGGTGTTTATGGCACAACCTATCGAATCCTGGCGGCGAGCGCAGATTATGTCACCATCTCTGGAAACTTCAGCGGATGGTGGCCGTACGGCGTCTTCGACTACAGCCAGAGCGGTTCCTATCGAGTTCCTTGTCCCAACATCAATTATACCGACAAAACTTTCCTGGGTTACCAGAGCAGTCCCTTGTATGTGTTGCCCGCAGACCAGCAGCCGGCCGTGTTGGATGGTTTCGACACGGAGCAAAACAGTTGGTTTCCTTATGCCGCCCCGGTGCGCGTTGCGAACAACCATGCCAAATTGAATGGCGAGAATATTGTGTTTGTGGATGGCCATGGCGAGTGGCGGAACGCGTCACAGATTCGACGCCGCTTCATCATGTATGGGGCCAATTGGGTTTACTGGTAGCCCGCACATTTCACACATCTCCCTGTGTTCCTGTTTCCCCTGAGCAAATCCATGAAGACATTGGCCCTTCCTTCACTTTTTCTGGCAATGATCGCAATTTCCCACTCCGCGCCGGCTGAAAATCCAGCCCCGTCCCTCGACGCGGTGTTCGGCGGGCAGGCCGATCGCGCCTGGAAGATTGCATCGGGAAGCTTCGCCCTCACGGAAGACCGGGCGCTTGGGCGGAAAATCTTTTCCATTCAGAAAGGTCCCCTCGCGCTGGAGGGGCAGGCGCCAGAGACGGGCGAACGGGAAATCCGGGCGCTGGTCCGCCTGCCGACCGACCTGAATCCCGCCGTGGCCGCCCGGTTTTCCGTGGCGAAACAGGATGTTCAGGATGCCGGTCTGTTCGTGTCGCTCGCCGCTTCCAGCAAATCGGAAATCATCCATTGCGCGGCGCAGCGCCGGGGGAAGCCGCTGCACGACGTGGAAGCCCTGACGAAAAACCTCGCCTGGCTCGCTCAGCTCGCGAACACCTTCGATTATCAATTGCGCGCCTACGGACCCGGCACGTTATACGACATCTTTTTGCCGGCCTGCCCGGAGGATTTCCGGCGCCGCGTGGAAGCGGACATGAGCCGGCTTCCCGGTCACAACCGCAAATGGCTTGATGTGCGGATTGAATTGCGGCGGGGGCGGGTTTGCTTCTGGCTGGATGACCGCCTCGTGGCGCATCAGGAGGATCCCGCGCTTTCCATGGACGGCCTGGCGCGGATCGAGTTGGACGCGGGCGCGCAAATCGCCTCGTATCAAACCCTGCCGCTCGCTCCGGCCAAGCAGGGTTTTCTGCCGATCCGTCTCGCCGGTTACGCGAATGCGCGGGCGTTCCTGCCGGGACAAAGTGTAGCGGCGCTTCTGCCAAGCGCCGAGGCTGCGGCGACGGAAGTGCGCTTCACAGAAGCGCAGCTACACCCGGACACCACTCTTGAAATCGACGGCGTCTCTTTTGTTTTTTCCGGCGTGAACCTCGAAGGCAACGATCACCTCGACATAGGCAAAAGCCTGTATCGTCAGGCCAACTCGGACGAGTACATCCCCACCTACTACCAGCCCTGGATCGGAAGCGCCTGGCGCGATCCCGCGCGCATTCAACTGCGGGTTCCCAACGGCCAGTACGACGCCCTCTACCTGCTCGCCGCCTCGGACAATGATCGTGACGAGATTCCGCTCGTCACCGCCATGTTTTACCGGCCGTCGGCGGGATTTTCCGAGCATTTCGAAGCGACCGTTCCTTTTGCCACCCCCCTCCGCCAAAGCTATGGGGGGCAAGCGGCGAAGAGTTCCGCGGCCGCGCCCTTTCCGGTGACGCTCAGTAACGGGCGCAAGGTGAACCTGTGGTTGGTGAAAATCCCGCTTGATCCCGGCAAGCTCTCAGCGTTCGCGGACCTGGACATCGTGGAAGTGGAGTTGACCAAAAAGGTTTATCCGTTCCGCTCATATCCCGACCCCATCGTCAGCGGTTGGCACCAGGGCGGACGCCCTTCGGCGGTGCACGTCTATGCGGCGACGCTGGGCGAGGCGCCCGTCGGATTTGATTTCCAACCAGATCGGTTCGGCCATGTCTGGACCGCGCCCGAAGTGCCGGGCTATACGGCGGCCATCACCAATCGCACCGGTGAGGCGCAGTCGGGGAAAATCACCCTGCGAACGAGGAGTTACGACGGCACTGAGGAGACCAGCCAGGAAAAGCCCGTTCAACTGGGAAAGGGACAATCCGCGAAGCTCCATTTTGCGGCGCCGGTGAAACTGAACGGCGACCATGACCTCTTTGCCACGCTGGAAATTGCAGGACGAACCTGGACCGAGAAGCGTTCGTTGGTCCGCCTGGCGCCCGACACGCGCTCCGCCCGCTGGACGGATGGCAAGGGGACGCTCTTCGGTTTCTGGAGCAGTCGGAGCAGTCATTACACGCCCAAGGCGGACCCTTCCGCCACACTCATGACGTTGGCCGGCGCGCGCACCAGCATTTGCTACGCCTTCGGTTTGGATGGCTACCCAACCTACACAAGAACTTCACCGGATCATCCCCTGGTCCAAAAACATTGGGCGCCCATCGCCGGCGCCTATGAGGGAAAGCCCCAGGCTTGGGCGAAGGAAAATCCTTATGATCCGAAGAAGTATGAGGCTTACCAGAAGGAAATCCTTGCGCCCCAGCCGTGGAAAAACCGGGTCCCCGAGAAATTGCGTCCCGACTTCATGGCCATTTTCGGCGAGCCGTACATCAGCAATCGCCTGACCTCGGGCAACCATCCCGAATACTGGGGGGAGACGCCTTACGAATGGACCGACGAAGAAAAGGAACGCATCCGTTTTCACGGAATCACCGCCCGCTGCATCGCCGAAGGCGTTCGCAAAACCTCGCCTCAAACCAAAATCCTTTTTCCTTACGCCGACCCGCTCTACGTAGTGCCGCACCTGCGGGCAGGTTTTCCCAAGGACCTGATTGACGGCGTTGGGCTGGATGATCCCAACTTCGCGCGTCTACCCGAGCAGCAGTTGCACCAGATCAGCCTTCACCGGCTTTATGAACTGAGGAAGGAATTCGAAAAATTCGGCAAGCCCAACCCGCTGCTTTACTTTACCGAGGGCGTTTTTGTCCCAACCGAGGTGGGCGCCTGTTCCTGGCGCGAGCAGATGGATCTTTACAACCGATGCGCTCTCATCAGCATGGCCTACGGCGTCACCCGCTTTTACTCCGGCTGGCCCGACTTTGACCTGGGCGATTACTATGGCGCGGAGCAGTACGGCGGCAACGGCATTTTCCGCCGCATCCCGTATTGCGATCCGAAACCCGCCTACGCCGCCTACGCCACCCTGACGGACAAGTTGAACGAGGCCAACTTCGACGGCTGGCTGAAAACCGGTTCGCTCACCACCTACTGTCTGCGCTTCAAGCATGAGACGCGCGGTTTCATCTACGCCTTGTGGACCCTCCGCGGACGCCGGCCAGTCACGCTTACGCTCGCGACCGAAGCCGAGGTTTTCGTCACCGACGCCATGAACAACGCGAAACTGATTAAGACCACAAACAAGAAAGTTACGATTACAACGGACCCATCGGTTGCCTACGTGACAGGCGCCGAGGTGGTTTCCGCCGAAGCGGGCGAACCGTTGCACCCGGAAGCGCGTCCCGCCGAGGGGGCCAAGCCTGTCGCCGACCTGGGCGATGGCGGCTGGCATTACACATCCCAACCGGATCTTGCTTACGAGAACAACAACTTCGACACCGCGCGCTACCCGGGCCGTTTCAGTTCCGCCCTCCTCAACGACGCGGAACACGGGCGGGTGCTGGCCTCCAAATTGGAAAAGCAACGCCAGGTCCACGAACTGATGCCGTGGTACAATGTGCTGAAACCCAAGCGGCCGATCCTCCTGCCGGGAGCGCCTTCGCACATCGGCCTTTGGGTCAAGGGCGCCAGCGATTGGGGTCGCGTTGTCTATGATTTGCGCGACGCCAAGGGCGAGCGCTGGATCAGCATCGGAACGAAGGACCAGTGGAACTGCGACGACATGCATTCCTGGAGCAGCTTCAACTTCGACGGCTGGCGTTACCTCCGCTTCGAGTTGCCCGGCCACACGGGCAGCGATCATTTCCGAAAACTGGGCACGACCTGGTGGGGATCGCATGACGGCCTGCCTGCCGAAGCCTCGGCGCAGGCAGGCGACGGCGTGGTGGACCTGCCGCTGAAGCTGGAGGCGATCATCGTGGAACAGCGCAGCCACATTCTTTATGTCAACGACGTTCAGGCTGTGGCCGGCGACACGGTGTGCTTTGGAAAACTCTACACCGAATACGCCTCGCCTGAAGATGCCACCGACGAGGCGGTCCGCCTTGCCAAACTTCAGATGCCGCCCCCAGCGGAACCCGTCGATCTGCCCAACCCCATCCAGGAGATGGCCAAGGACGGCGCGGGCGAGCCAACCACCATCAGCAAACTGGCGGGAACGGACCGCGGCTCGGCCTGGGACGCGCCCGGCAGCCTGAAGGTGGTTCATTTCAAGGAAACGCCCGGCGCCAAGACCTACTTCGTCTGGATGAGCGCGCACGGCGATGGACGGGACGCCATCAACATCACGCCCTCTGGCGTTCAGTCGGGTGCGACGATCACGGGCATGCGACCCGGCATCAAACTCTACTACTGGGCCACCTGGACGGACGCCGAGGGGCGGATGTCCAAACCTTCCGCCGTTTATGAAGACATGACCGTGTGGCTGAACCCCATTGAGGCGATGACGAAAAACGGGGTCGGCGAGCCTGCGGAAATTCTCAAGCTGCAGCCGCCGGAATGGGGCGCCGACGGCACCAAGGCGCATGTCCACTTCAAGGAAAAGCCCGGTGCCAAGGCTTATTTTTTGTGGGTAAGCGCCCATCCGGACGGCAAGGAGGCAGTCAATCTCACGCCAGCGGGCGTTCAACCCGGCGCGTTGGTCACCGGCATGCGGGCCGGCATTAAACTTTACTATTGGGCCACCTACACCGATGCCGAAGGGAAGATGTCCAAACCTTCCGCACCGCGCGAGGAAACGCTGGTGGACGCGTTCAAGGAGAAGTAGTCAGGGCATGATGTAGATGGGCATGGGAAACGGAGAAATACTTCGCAACTCCATCTCCATTTTCCCAGCGGTGGAATCGAGCAAATCTATTGGTAAATATCATGGGCCACTTATGCCTTCAAATAGTCGTTTAAATTGCCATGGAAATAAAGACCGGTCCCGTATTTGGCCGGGGAAACGCGAACCTCGCTGACCGCTTTCCAGATCAACCTGTTTTCGTAACAGTCGTAAACATCGGTCGGCACCGGCGGCCTGATGGGCCCGGTTTGCCTTTATCGCGAGAAGTGAAAATGACGCCAAACTACGCCAACAACGGCGCAAACCAATCGGGCACCGGTTCATTCAGGGTAACTCGCTGGCCGTTCTCGAAAACCGCCACTTGACGGAACGGCGTTCGCAGATCGTCATTGTCGAAAATCCACACATACAGAAGGTTGCGAATGGCCGTCTTGAGGTTCGCCAGGGTGCGGGGAAATCGCGCGATTAACTTTTCGGCCGGCACATCATGTCCTCCTTGCGAGACGCGCATCGCGACCCGCGCTTCTGAAACTTCCGGCCCGGAAATTCCAATGAAGCACAGAACGACGGTGTAGCCTTTTTCCGCCGTTTCTTTCAGGAAAGCCAGTTTGTCGCCGACCGGATCGGAGAACACGGTTTCAAACACGAAACTTTCGCGCTGTTCCACCAATTGCCGGCGGAGCGCATCGGCCAGGCGAGCCGCCGCGTTGGGATCGAGTTTCAGTTCCCGCGCCAGTACGTCGGCGTTGATGAATCGCAGCCCGGCGGACTGGAGGTGAGCGTGGTAGAAAGTGGTCTTGCCCGCGCCATTCGGTCCCGCGAGTGCGACCATGACCGGACGGCGGTCGAGGGGCCGGCTCATCACCCAGATGCTTTCACCTTGGCCGGTTGGAATTGCCGGTTGACGAATCGCCCGGCGGTGCGTTTCCCATTCGCTTCAATGCGGACAAGCACACCAGCTTGATGCGGGTGAGATTCATAGTGCGGCCAAGGCTGGCCTTGGAGAAATTCGGCCACGCGGCGCCGGCCAGCGGGCGAATCCACGGAATTCAGGCAGGCGGAGAGCGAGCGGGTCGCGGCATTACGGCACAAGGCGAGCACCTGCGCGCCCTGAAGCAACGGCTCGATCGCCTTGCCGATTTTTGCCCAAAATTCCACCTGACCTGCGATGGAACGTTCGACGGCCTCTCCGGCCAGACGGGCGTCCAGGACCAGGGCATCTGAAAGTTTGACAGGTTGGCTCACGCAATGAAGGTAGCATAATGCTACCGCATGTCAAGACCCTGCTTCCCATTTTTTTAGCAGCGTTGGTCATTCTGTGGCGGGGACCATTTCAAGACCAGATCCAAAGGCGAATCGAAAAAGCGTGTCCCCGCGAAAGCGGGGGATTCCGCGCTTCAACGACGAGGGAAGAGGCTCAGCCATTGCAAAAATTAAGAGATCGTGGCCCACTCCTTCCCCGGATGCTTGAGACGGACCTCAAGCCATCTATGAGCGGGTTCAGTCGGTCCAGGTCAGAGCCTCGCGCTCAAGCTTGCCATGGTTGACCAATGTTGTTCTGACCATAAGCGGCGACACATGAAAGTGCGTTGCAGCTTCTGAAATGTCATCTTCATCCGGCTGCGTAGTCTGGATTTTTTCCAACAACGCATCGATGGGGCACAAAAACTCCTGGGCAAATGCCCGTTGAAATTTCTGGCGAGAAGTCTTGGCATGAGTGGCAGGGATGAGTCTTTCTTGATTGGCAAAATAGAGGTAGTCTCCGAGCAGCCGGCTGACAGCAAAGCGCCGAGTGGTGGAGGACGGTCGGTCGAAGTAGATGTCGAGAGTCCCACTCTTTTCCGTCCGCAGCCCCAAAGGCATGTGCGTTTCCACCGTGGAATCATCAGTAAAAATGCAGGCCTCGGTGTCCAAGAGTTTCGCCAGTGCACTGTTTCTAATGGGCTTGTTGCCCAAGTCCCAGTGTTTCCGCGCATGACGTGCAAGGCTTCCAGCCCTCTGCCAAGGCTGATCGCCATCATTTGAAACTGATTGAGGAGCCGGCCATGCAGGCATGGAGGCTCGGAATCCGCCGGGGTTGGGCTTTTTGCGCGACCGGCCCAGATCACGAATAACCTTCAGGGCCTGGCCAGTCGCATGTCGTGTCTCGGCTGCCACTTCCGCAAGAGCGTTTTTTCCCAACTGTTCATCGTCTTCGAGCAACTGCTTGAGGAGTTCATCGGGAGCCGCATCCGGGTCGAATCCAGCCATCGCTTCCAGCTTGCGCCGTTGGGTTGCACTTGAATCGTGCCGCTCCGCCAAGACCTCGGCCCATAGGTGGGGCAAGCGTTTATCTTGTAACCCGAAGGATTGCAGCCGCGAAAGGACGCTCTCCATGAACTCATCGACTTTTTGTTCAAACTCGGCTGCCGTGATGCGGGCATGGACATGGTTGATGTAGTGGATTGGCTCAAAAGCAACCCTCTTCGCATCCGGTGACATGGCGATTTCGATATAATCACAATCGCTGGTGAAGACCATATTGGGCCACACATAGCCACCTCCTGATGCGGCCATGCTGTGGGCCAAGCGCCAGTCAGCATCTTTCGTCCACCCGTCTGGCGCCGGCTCCCAGCGCAGGCGCCACCAGTTGGCCGCGAACCAGGTGGCAAGGCGCCAAGCGCAGCCGCGCATGTGATTGCACACAGTCTTGGCCACCAGGTCTTCGATCCGAGTGAGATACTCTCCTCCAACAGCCAGCCCGATGGACGCAAAGAATGCCCGGTCCATCTCGCTGCCCGTTTCGCGGTCCAGCCACTCAAACTCAATGCGCATTTGGTCATTCATGAGCGGCCCTCCATTTGAAGACTACATCGGGGATCGGCGGGTATCAATCATGTTTCTGGCGGGAATCTTAACGCTTGGCACGTCGATAAACGCCCTGACGTTGGGGGACGTATTGCCGAACGATCTCCTGATGTTCCTCCAAAACGTCACGCGGGAGTCGAACTCCTTTTGCAGCGGTAACAGCGGAATGCGGAGCAAAAGGTTCTCCTTGTGAAGATGGGAACTTGGTTCCGAAGGCCTACTTCACGATACACTCAGTGCGGTGGCCAAAAATGAGGTAAAATCAAAGCGTTCTCTGATGATCCACGTAGGTGTAGTGTTTGGCTTTGTCCGAATCAAGGGCGTTGCGAAACCGGCGGGTTTCGCTATAAAAACGGGGCCGATGAAAAATTATCTTGAGACTTTCGACAACGGCCCCGGCGGATGGTGGGGGTGGGGCGGCAATGACAAGGGGCTGAAACCCCTGGAGATCAAAAACGGCGCCGTCATCTCGCGCAGCCCGTGGTGGATTGATTACAATCACGCTCCGCCCGGTGCGGGCTATATCCACATGGTTTTTTCCCTGAACACCAAGGGGCCGTTCGGCGAACACCTGAAGGATGTCGGCGGGCCGAATGGCTTCGTCGGCAGCGGTTGTTCCCGCGATTTTACCAACGCGAAAATGACCGCCCGCATCAAGGGCGAACTGATCGAGAACGGCGCGAAGCTCGTCCTCCTGATTCAGGCCGCGGTCGGGGAGCAGATTACGGGCTGGATGCTCACGGGTCAGCCGTTTCGTGTCACACCGGATTGGTCCGAGCAAACAATCACGCTCGTGCCCGACGAACGCCAATGGACGTGTCTTGGCGCGCGACATGATCGCGGTGATTATTATAACCGCAGCCCGCTCAAAACCATCCTGGGCAACGTGAATGTAAACATCATGCTCGTCATGTTTCCTCTCGATGTGGCGCCCATGGGACTGATCGAGGGCGATCCCCATCGCCTCCGTCCCGAACGCGACTATCCCGTCTGGCGCTCGCGTCTGCCCGAGGGGTATGTGATGCTGGACACCATGCGGATCGATTTTCCATGAGTTGTAATACCATCTACTCATCAATTGTGGATGATTGCCCTTGTTGTAGCGGCGGTCTATGACCGTCGCCACCGCCTTACGGCGCTCACAGAGCGCCGCTACAGCCAGCCACGTAAAAGTCCATTTTTGAAGTAGATGACAAACACAACTGTGTCCCAATAAACAGGGCACCGATTCGCGCTTGTCGGCAGCGTCTCCGAGCCATAAACATCTGGATGAGATAATCAAAAAAACCAAGCGCAAAGTTATCAAGAATCCCTCTTACAAAGAAGTCGAACGCTCGGCCTTACCGGGACAGAACCCAATCGGCGAGATTCCGCAACGCTATGTTCACAACGATCATCGCCGGATTTTTCTCGACGTTGACAACCTCCGCAAATGGGATATCGGCCTGTTCCAGCGGTTTCCCCAGGCGGAGAAGGTGCCGCTGACGGGGCTTGAACCCGGCCCTGCCGGTTCGTGGGACTCGCGCACGACGGAGATTTTCGGCTCGGTGCTGATCGAGAAGGGCAGGTTCCGCATGTGGTATCTTAGCATGCCCGATCCCGAGAGTTACAACGATTGCGCCGATCACTCGTTCGCATCCTACGCGGAGAGCGACGACGGCGTCCACTGGCGCAAACCCGATCTCGGCATCACGGGGCAGAATCGTTATCCGGGCAACAATTTGCTGCCGCTCCCTGGCCACATGACGTCCGTCGTGCCCGCGTTGCCCAAGACGGGCGCGAAATATCTGGCGGCGACGGTGCAGATCAATCCGCTCGAACCGGATATCACCGCCGAGAAGAAATGGGGCTTCAAGTACCATGGCGGGGGCACGTACCTTTGGGCGTCCGACGACGGATTCCGCTGGCGCCAGTTGACCGAGAAACCGCTGATTATTCACGGCGACGTTTGTTCCCTGTACGCCGACCACGGCACGGGCCGTTACCTGCTTTATCAAAAGATGGGCATGCTGCACGGCCTGGACCTGCGCCGCTCGTGGCTGGGGTTGGAGAGCGCCGATGGCATTCACTGGGAAGGCTACAACGGCATCCACACGCATCGCGAATGCTTCGTGGCCGACGACTATGACGACCTGATCGCGGCGCGCGCGGGATGCCGCATTGCCGATCATTACACCATCGCGCCGTATCGCGTGGGCGAAACGTACCTCGCCGTGGAATCCATGTTTCTGATCTGCGATCCAATGAAGCAGGAGTTCGGCCAATACCCGAAGGGATTGGGCTATATGCGGCTCGCTTACTCGCACAACGGTTTCAACTGGCGGCGTCCGAAAGGGCGGCCGCCGTTTCTCGAACTCGGCAAGCCCGGCGAGTTTGACGCGGGCTTCATGTGTTCGGGCAACACGTTCACCGAGCACGGGGACGACCTGCTTTTCTATTACACGGGCTGCCGTTACGAACACGGCTGGTGCATCACGCCCGATTTCCGGTTCGACCAATCCATCCCGCTTTCCGAACAGCGTTGCACCAATCGCATGATGCTGGCGAAGATCAAGAAGGACCGTTTCGCCAGCTTGGCGGCGCCTTACCGCGCCCGCTTCGACGTCGAGAACACGACGAAGATGGAGCTGACCTCCGGGCGACGCCATCTCGACGCCGGTCCGCGCGGCGGCGACGAGCTGTTTGTCAATGCGCGCTGCCCCGAAGGCGGCATTCGTGTCGCCGTGATCGAGCACGGCAAAAACGATCCGCGGCCCGGTTTTTCACTCGATGACTGCATTCCCTTCACGGGCGATTCGGTTCGCGCGCCGATTCGTTTCCGCAAGAAGAGCATTGCGCAAATCCCGCCCACGACCGGATTGCGCCTCCGCTTCGAGGTGACTCGCGGCGAAATATTCGGGTACGAGTGGGGAGAGTAACCTGCGCGGCAGCAGGTTTTTCACCAACGCGCGAATCACGGTCCGCTTGCGCGGCGAGATGGAATGCCGCGGCGCGGCGCTGGTCTTCCTTGCTCAATCCCGGGTGGGCGAGATCACCTCCGCATGGTTGTTGACCGGCGATCCGCTCAAGGTGACACCCGAATGGAGCGACCAGACCATCACGGCGGTCCCTGATCCCGCTCGATGGACATGCCTTGGCTCGCGGCACGACCGCTCGGACACCTATGGATGCGCGGACCTTCGCGCTGTCTTGCGCGACGTGAATTGCGACATCATGTTCATATTGTTTCCGCTCGATGTGACCCCGATGGGATTGATCGAGGGCGATCCGCACCGGTTGCGGCCGGAAAAGGATTATCCGGTCTGGCGGTCCCGCCTCCCCGAAGGTTATGTCAGCATGGACACGGTCCGGATGGAGTTCCCATCGCAGGGTTGATCCCGCCGACTTTCACCAAGGGCTGGATCGCATGAGGTTTTTTCCGGCCAGAGGGCGCTTGCATGCCAGATGACCAGGTAAAAGGCGGCAGGCCTCAAACTGCGGCAGTTTTGCAAGCGCATCATCCGGGTTCTTATCGTTCCTTGGTGAATGCCTTCTGATAGAGGCTGGGCGCGATGCCTTCCATGCGCTTGAAGATTCGTGAGAAATGAAACTCGGATGAAAAACCCAGGCGATCCGCCGTTTCCTTGACGCTCAAATGATCCTTCAGCATCCGGCGTTTTGCGGTCTCCATTTTCAAACGGAGGATGGTGCGATAGGGGGATTCCCCCGCCAACGGGGGGTAGGCGTGGGCAAAGACCGACTCGCTCATGTGGACATGGGCGGCAAGTTGTCTGATCCGAATGGTTTCGGTGACGCGAGCGCGGATGTAGCGTTCCACCGCGTCCGGAAGGTTGGGGCCGCTTGCCTTATGCTCGACCCGCAACGTGCGCGCATGCGGCGCGATCTGCGACGACTGCATCACCAACCCGATCAATTCGAGGAACAGACCTTGCACAAGCCACTCGAATTGCGGCTTGCGATGAAACAACATCTCGCCCAGATGCCGCAGTCGCTCGCCAATCAATTGATCGGGATCCTGGATGTGACAGTAGCCGCCATTCCTCGTCAGCGCGCGGAAATGGCGCGCGATCTGTCCTCTGAGATCAAACAAAATGTACGACTCGTCGAGCCTGCCGCCCTTTTCTCGGTATTCACGGTACATGAGGCCGGGGGCGTACAGCGCGGCGACATTGCTCAGGCGCATGAATTCTTTTCCCCTGCCAATGCGCTGCGGTTGCCGGCCATGATGGATGTAATCGAGCACCCAGCGATGCGCTCGCGCGGCGTTCCAGCCGCCTTGCGGGAACCCGGTTACGCCGGTGTAGGCGAGCGCCAGATTCGCAAGATTCGCGCCCTTCCAAGGCTTGATTTGTCCGCCGATTCCCATGGTTGCGCGCAGAAAAGGATATGCGAAAAACAGCTTCCGTCATGGCGTTTCCGCCCAACTGCGGTTAATCTGATATTCAAAAAACGAAGTCAATAGCGATGACACTCTCCGAGCCGAAATACGCCGTCAAAGTTCCAGAAAAACTGGAACGTGTCCGTGCCGCGGCAACACTGTTAAAGGAACCATGAAAATCGAAGGCAAACCGAAACACAAGATTGGGATTGAGGAATTCATGTCCATCACCGAGCGGTTCGGCTTCAGCAAGAACGCGCTGCGGCGAATCCGCCGCGCGGTCAGCGAAAAAGACCTTGGCCGGGGACCGAACCTCGCGCGTTGGGCCACGGCTCATCCGCCGAAGACCAAGAGCGATCAGTTCGAGGCGCTGGCGCGGAGGATGTTCGCGGTGAAGCACGCGCGCGGCGTCAGTTCGGGCACAGGGGCGTTGCACAGCGCAATGGCGGCGGTCGGCGTCGGGCCGGGCACGGAGGTGATCGTGCCGGCGATCGGTTTTCTCGCGACGAGCGCCGTGGTTGTCACGCTCGGCGGCAGGCCGGTGTTTTGCGACGTGGACGATTCGTTCCAGATTGACCCGACGAAAATCGAGCCGTTGATCACGCCGCACACCGTGGCGCTCGCCCCGACGCACTGGTCGGGCGGCGTCTG
The DNA here is from genome assembly GCA_016198745.1 of Verrucomicrobiota bacterium. Lineage (GTDB taxonomy): Bacteria > Verrucomicrobiota > Verrucomicrobiia > JABWAM01 > JABWAM01 > JACQHZ01. The sequence continues at coordinate 957 of JACQHZ010000082.1, read as the reverse complement.
CAACCTCGCGCCGATCCTCCGGATCGCGCGACAGCACAACCTCAAAGTGATCGAAGACTGCGCCCAGGCGCCGGGCGCAACGTATCGAGGCCGTTACGTCGGCGCCATCGGCGACATGGGGTGTTTCAGCATCTCCGCCTACAAAATCATCGGCGGCGGCGAGGGCGGAATGATTGTCACAAACGACCGGCGACTCTTCGAACGCGCCGCGCAGTTCGCCGAGTGCGGCGGGTTGTGGCGGTTGCCCGGTCGTTTCGCGCCGCCGCGCTACCAAGGCGAGCTGTTTTGCGGCTCGAACTACCGCATGTCCGAGCTGGAGGCCGCCGTGGATGTGGTGCAGCTCCGGAAGCTCGACGGGATATTTCGTCGTTTTCACACGAACCATATCCGGATTCGTTCACGGTTGAAGTCTTTTGCGGGAATTCATCCCGCGAAAATGAACGATCCTGACGGTGAAGTTGGTTACAATTTGAGGTTGATCCCTGAGAATTTCGATCTGGGCCGGAGGATTGTCGAGGCGTTGCGCGGGGAGGGAATTTCGTGCGGCATGCGGGGGCCGAAGGCTGCCCCCGACTGGCATCTGGCCTCGGAAATGTTCCCGTTGCAAGCGCATGCGCCGTCGAAGGGCGTTTGTCCAGTTGCAGACGACCTGTACAATCGCAGCATCTGCATCAGCATCGATCAATGGTGGAGCGCCGCCGACTGCCGGAACATCGCAAAGGGCATCAATCGAGGGGTCTCCGCCGTTTGCGCCGGAAAATGACGATGATACGGACAAGCAAGGAGAACGCAATCCCGATAGCCCTGCATATTTCAAACTCGAACGAAAATCACAGCTGTCCCATAAGTTTGAAAAGCGCATGTTTTTAATCCGTTTCAGAGGAGAAGAGAATGAGTTTTCAGAAATTGAGTTTAAGAATTTTCTGCGAGGGGAGCATACGCGTCTCGCGTGTCCGG
>JACQHZ010000076.1 GCA_016198745.1 Verrucomicrobiota bacterium | reverse complement strand
GGATGGTCCGGATCTCAAAGTCAAAGCCGTCGGCCAGCAATCCGCCGCCCATGCGGTGGCGCTTCCGGTGAAGTATCAGGAAAAATTCACTGTAACCGGTTACTTCATCCCTAACGAAGGGGATTACGCTCCATCTCCAAAAGTGATCTCAACATTACAGGTACTACCTGCAGTCAAGCGATACTACTTTGTCGCTTCTGATGTACAGGCTCGTCAAAACTTCCTCAAAGCCATGGCCATCCAGGGCGACGGGTTTTTGGATAACACGCACCCCGAAAATATGCGGCATGTCATTGCTATAAACACAACGCTTGCGACACTACCAGACCCTCTGCCCAATGGGACGAATGACACGTGGACGTTTATCGACAGCCATATTCTGCTGGCGCCCGGCGGCCCCAAAGGATGCCATAATCTCCCGCTGGTTGTCGGGCAATCATGCGCCATCGTGCGGGTTGGTCAAAACTGCGGTGGAGACGGTGAAGTGATTCCAGATCAGAGCACCATTGACGTTCAAGGATTTGGACAGCGTGTTGCCATGGATAATGTCGCGAATTTGCCGGGGTTCGGCGGAGTCTATCATATTGACATCCTGGCTGCTTCGAGGGCAGCGGCACTTGCGATCGCTGGGCAGCGAATTGTGGTATTGCGGAACTACTTTGTTCCTCCATAAGCGTGCTGGCTTTTACAGATGACAGTTCAGAAAGGAGGAGTTGCTGCACGATTCATGTACTTTCACATTTTCATATTTGGCCTCGCAATTGCACTTCTGTCGCATGGCACGGTGGAAAATCTTGTCGTTGCTCAAGTCGATCCGGAAATGGTTGATTGGGAATGTAAATGGATCGCCTTTCGAGAGGTTCATTATTTGAATGTTCCTGTAAATATTGGGTGGGGATGGGGAGACCGTTGGCGGATCAAGGACGGCAAGTTGGAAGTGTCGATCGATCGTGGAAGAGAATGGCGAATTGAAACGCGCACGTCTTTCTTGCCAAAACGTTTGGATGGAGATTGGACTGCGTTCACCGTGCTGGGCGCGCCGGCTGTTGGTCGTGGTGCGTTTGCGGTCACGCAGGCATCAACAAACCTTTCAACTGCGTGCGTGACAATGGTTGGACAAGAGATCTTTGAGGTAGGTCGCCATCTTGTGCGGGAAAAGGAGGGAGACCTAGTGTCAAGGTTCACGGTAATCGCGCGCCGTGTTGATGGCATAGGCCCCGTCGAAATGAGTGCATTTACAGTTTTAGATGAGAATTTTTGTTGGAGAGCCTCTGAACTTGTTCCACTCGGATCAGATTTGATTGTCATGTCTCTTTCCACGGATCACAGTTATGTGAATGGCTTAATCTTTTTCGATCTTCGGTTGAAAAAACCTATCGGAATGGTTGGATGCTCTCTTTACCGTTACTTGCCTCAACAAAGTGCATTTTGGCTGGCACGGGCGGTTCCCAAAGCCGACGCTACCCCAGCGGAGATCGAAAGAACCAGAAAAGGGGGACGGATCGTGCCTTTGTTTCAGGACGGGAAATTGAATCCGGAGTTCTCGAATGTTGAGTGTCTACGGATTGAGAAAATTGGCACATCGATGCTTCAGAGGTGAGTGCCCGTCCTGCTCCGTGTTGTCATCATCTGAAAAATCCCGTGATGCGGCCTGCCGTCTTCGGAATTGGCACAGGCATTCCTGCCTGTGAAGAAAAGGTCCGGTAACGATTTCCTGCTTCTGGTTGATTTCGCCGAATGCTCCGCCAGCGCGCGCCATGCCTCGATTGCTGTGACCGTCGAAATGAAAATGCCATAAAGCTGGCGGTTTGAAAATGCATCTTGTTCCCGCTTTTCTTGTTCATCCACTTCAATGAAAAGGTCTTGTTATTTTGTTCCTTTGAGGATGCACAGTATGGCCCATGAAACGAATCCTTCAGAGGGAATGCCCGCACTGCCATGCCCTTTTTGTTCCAGACAAACGCAACGCGCGGCACCAGCTCTTTTGCGCACGGGTGGGGTGCCAGCGAGCGCGAAGGTCACAGGGGCAACGACTGCGGCGCTGGCCCATGGGGCGATCAAAGCGTGAAGCCCTCATTGAAGCTGTCTTGACGGTCAAAGATCCGCTCGTAATCGGCCTTTTATCCATGTTTGCGAACACCGATGATCTGTCTGAAATTGAAGCCGTCATAGGGCGTTTGCGTCGCAGGGGAATGGATATTCTCGGTCTGAAGCGTGAAAACTAGGAGCAAACTACATTTTCCAACCGGCGATTTTCCGGCATTTTCACGCCGCCGCTCACAGGGCGCATGTTTGCGCACTGCCGTGTGTGCAAACGGCACGGAGGTTGATCAGGTTATGCCACACGGGACCGCTTGTCAGTCCGCTGCTGTACGCCGCGGCGAATGGCCAACCGCCGCGGATGGCAAACCTCCGTGGTGAAAGTTTGCCGCATCCTCGAGTAGATACCGCCGGACATCGACAGCGCGACAATCCTTCGGCTGAAAATCACCAACAACCAAGAGATGCTCCCCGGTATCCATCATTCGAGAAAAAAAGCTTGCAATCATCCGGTTTCTGTGCCATTTGTAAACCATTCAGCAGGAGATTCTTCCATGAAAAAGATCCTTTTGAGCGGGTTTGTGCTCGGCGCACTGATGAGCGTGGCCTGGGCGGACATCATTTATCCGGACGGGCGAAGGCCTTACGAGGATCTTTACATGAAGGAGCCTTTTCAACTCAAAAAGTTTTCGCGCGGTTTGATGAATGTGGTGATGGCGCCCTTTGAAATCCCGAAGGCGGTTTTTGATATTGGACGGGATCAGGGCATCACTGATTCGCAGCAATTTTCATTGGGCCTGATCACCCGCGGTCCCGTCCGGACGGCGTTGCGGTTTGGCAGCGGGCTGTACGATCTTGGAACTTTCTTTGAACACAACAAGCCTCTGTTGCATCTTGAACCGGAGTATATGAACATCGAAGACGTTCTCCCTGGCTACAACTATCAGTTTGACTGGGAAACCCTCGACACACCGGGGTCACGCGTTTTCGAACTGTCAAATTGACCGCTGTTTTTCGGCTTGTCAAAAGGCCGTTCCGCATGCACTGATGTCAATGTCGGTGCGCCACGGTGGCCGTAGCTCAGCTGGTAGAGCGCCAGATTGTGGTTCTGGCTGTCGCGGGTTCGAACCCCGTCGGTCACCCCATTTTTTCATTCGCCGCGGCAGTTGCTTATTCCGCCAAGGCTTTGAGAAATGCGTCTTTGGGGTCCGCGTAAAAGTCGATGCTAACCTTTGTTGCCAAAGCGTCCGGCAGGTCAAACAGTTGCCGGCGTGAAGAAATCGGCATCAGCAACGTGGTCGCGCCTTTTTCGACGGCCAACTCCGCTACGGTCACGGGGTTCGGAATCATCTCCACCGATCCGCCGAGGTTTACTGCGCCGACGATGATGAGACCGCCCTTCACGCTGCGTTCAATCAATCCGCCGCAGAGCGCCACGAGCACCCCGAGTCCAACACCGTGGCCAGAGGTGTCCGCATCCATTGCGCGTAATTGCACCGAGAACTCGTGTGCACGAGGATCTCGATCCCCAACCAATTCTTTGGCGCGTGTGTAGAGGTTTTGCTCACCATAACGAACACTTTCCCGGAAGGAGGGCGGCACTGGCGCGTTGAGTATCTTCACACCGTTTCCCGGCCCGACGGTCACTTCCAAGCGATACAGGGCCGGCGCGGCACTCTGACCGCCTGGGCTGATGGTCCACACTTGGCCCGGGGGCAACGGATCGCTTTCAATCCGTTCCTCGCTGTGCAGTTCGGGAGTCGAGACGAACTGTTCCACGCCCTCCACCCCGAGATGATAGCTGAAATGCGTATTGCGAAACTCGGTTCGCAGCACCCGCTTTTGTTGTTCCTTCACGCGCCGTCGCGCCTCCAACGCCAACCGCACGATGGTCTCTAAATCTTCGTCAGGGATCGTCATTGCCGGGTCGGGATACAGCAGTTTGATCAGCCCGCTTACCGTCTTGTTGACCGCTTCAATATCGCGTCCGCTCAGGGCGCCGCCCCAATTGACCCGGCCCTGCAATACGGAAAGGCGGCTACCCGCCCGCAACTTGCTCCAGCATTCAGCGAGGAAGTCGCTGACCAATCCGAAGTGGTCGGTCAGATGTTCGCGCGAACTCACCTTGGGGAAGTCCCACCCCGGCACGTAGCAATGGATGCGATCCATGAACGCGGTGTCATTCCGCATTTCCGGCGGCATTGGCGTCAAGAGATGCCCGATGCGTTGCTGCTGCTCCACGTCCACCTCAAAATTACCCACCATCACGAGACTGCCGAAAGCGCGGATACTCTCCTTGCCACGCGAAAACTCACCGGAAGCCATGTAGCCCTTCATGATGTTGACACCATCCTTCTGGTCGAAGGAGATGCCGGAGACTTCATCGAAGCAAACTACGTCGTAATGACACACGAGACCGCGCTGTCCGCTGGCGTTATTGACGAACATCTTTGCCACGGTCGCCTTGCCGCCGGATACCAAGTGCGAGTAAGGCGAAATTTGCTGGAACAAATGGCTCTTGCCCGTTCCGCGTGGCCCGAGTTCCACCATGTTGAAGTTGCGCTCCACAAAGGCCACCATGCGCAGGATGCTCACCCACTTGGCCCGCTCGGACAACGCGGCCGGCTCCAGTCCAATGGAGCGGAGCAGAAAGTCCCGCCACTCGACCAGCGTGAATTGCTGCCGTCCTGCCTCCAGCGTTTCCAGCACGTTCGGCTTCGACAATTGGATGGGACGCAAACTCTCAATCGCAAAAGGCCGCCCGTTCCGCTCTTCAGCGATGGCCGCGTCATACGACAATGTCACTTCCGCGTAGAAACCGTCCGTGAGCATCCGCTCGTTGTCGTGAACAAGCTTGTCCTCAATCCGCACGTCACGCAGACCCAAGCTCGGAAGTTCCGCCAGAAAGCAATCGTTCTTCGCGTCCAGCCGCGCCTTGATGATGTCGATCAGTTTGACCGACCCTTTCTCGCGTGCTCGCGCCTTGAACAACTCCTCCTCGCCTGTCCGGACCGTGCGGTCTTTGAGTTGCCGCTCGACAATCTGTAGGCCCTCCTCGATTTCCTTCTCGTCGATGGTGGCGCAGTAGCGTCCCAACAGAAACTCCACGACGTACGTCGGCACCGGATATTGCCGGCTGTATTTCCGGACCAAGTCCTTGCGGACGAGGTAGCCTTGAAATGCTGCCGAGCCGAGTTTGTCCAAATGATCCAAGGTCATAGTCATGTGTTACCTCCGACGATGGTCGGTTGTTTGCAGAGAGTACGCCCGGTGCTGTCGAGAACTATCAGGATGGCCGCCGAGCCGAGCCGGTTCTCGTCTTCCACCAGCAGCCCTGTTCGCCCTTCGTTGTCGAAAAGTTTCGGCGCGCAGATGCTCGAACTCGCGTCATTCGGCTTCAACCGTAATCCCGCCGATAGCCCTTCCCCCGGTGGTTTGATCACCACACGGCATCGCAGGCCGACCCATTGCACGCTCTCAATTGTCACCTGCAACACCTTGCTCTGAGCCGGGCTGGAAAACACCAAGTCGGGGATCAAACACTCTTGCAAGCTCAAACCACCGTGTGCGTATTCCGTGCCCACCAAGAAACAGTAGGCTCCCGGTGCATACGCCACAGCCTGGGTCCGGTCCCAAAACCAGCCAGCAGTCGGCACGTCCGCGGTGGCGCCCTCTTTGATCACCGCGCAACGCGACCAACGACATTCAGCCAGGTATTTCTTGAGCGACACATCCGGCAGCCCGCCCGGCATGAGGAGCCAGCCGTGGTCGGTGACGACGCGCACGGTGCGCCAGCCCGCCGCCAGCAAATGCAAGATGCGGTCGAGCAGCAAGTCGAGTTGATCGTCAATCTGTCCGGCCAACTTCGCCTGTAATTTGTGCCCCAAGGTGTCGAACTCGCCACATTCCGTCCACGCCCGTGCGTTTTCCAACTGCGGCTGGCCATCGTCCAAGCCGTGCAAGACCTGGTATCCCGCGCTGGTCACTGCCTCACGCAACCGCTCCGCATTCACCGGCTTCATTCCGTCGCTGAACACAGGACAGAAATCGGCTCCGGCTTCTTGACCAACGATGCTGGTTGCAACGGGGGACACTGCCGGTTTTGCCGTCGCCGTCACCGTTGGCAGCGCCGCCCAGCGATAGCCCTCGGTGGCGGTGAGTTGACGTTCGTGCGCCCGGGCCAGAAGGCGTTGGGCCACGTCGTAGCGCAGTCCGTCCACGAACAGCACGCATTCGTTCGGCTCCGCCGCGACCAGACGGTCATTCAGTGACGTGCTGTCCGGCAGCGGCTCCTTCCGCGCCGCCGCTTGGAAGTTGCGCGCCGTGTCCTCCAACCACGGGAGATAGACCACCCGAATTGCCGCGCACACGGCCTCCCGATCCTCGGCTGTCTTCACTGCCGCCAGTGCGCGCAACACGGCATCGTCCACCCGGTAGCCGGTTTTCACGTACTTCGCGCCGATTGCATCCGGCGAATCCCCGGCCAACGCCCATGGCGTGTTCTCGGCCAATATTCTCAGGTGCTCCAACGCCAGCGCCAACGAGCTCAGACCAATTCGAGCCCACACCCATTGCCGCCGTTCGCTGTGCACTTGGTCCAGTTGCACCAACGCCTCGCGCGCTTGCGCTGGTTTCAGCTTCTTCAATGCGACGAGTTCCTTCTGCAATCTGGACTCGTCTTTCTCGTTTTCATCCGGCCACGGTTCACGGTCGAATAGCAGCGTGGATGGCTTCGCCCGCCGCAGTACGGCCGGCAACCCCATGTAAAGCGCCGGTGACTCGGCAACCCGGTTCCAGACCTTGGCCCACGGCCCCTGTTTCGAGCCGAGACGTTCAGCGGCCACAAGCTCGCCGTCGGTGTCTGGATCAAAGCCATACTCTTCGTGGCAACGCGACTTGAAGGCCGCCCACCGCGCCGCGTCCCATTCCGCTTTGCAGCCGGCCGGATCGTTGACCCACGCCAACAGGTCGCGAACGGTGTCGCCGACCATCAGCTTGTCGAAATCTTCCGCTTCGAGTTTGCGCCCTCGGAGCGCAGCGATGGGCGTCGTCGCCAACGCATCCAACGCGCCGAGCATCGCGTTGCGCGTCTTCTGGTCTCGGCTCATGTCCAGTCCAAGCCCGCCGTTTTCGCTCACCAGAAACGCCTCGACTGTCCAGTCCTTTCCATTCACCTGCGTCCAGACCGCGCCTCGATATTGGAGTTCCACCAACGGCTTCAGTGCGTCGGGGCAATCCTCCGGCGAACGCAGCAATTGCCGGCTCACGTTCGGCAGATACAGGACCGGCGCCGACTTTTCCGGGAGCTTCATCTCCGGCAGCGTTCCCTCGATCACGCATCGCATCCAAATCGCCGGTCCAGTGCGTTGCTCAGGAGCGAAAGCACCCAACACCAGCAGTTCCGGCATCAGCGGTCGTAGTTTCTCCACAATCGGCCGCCATTCACCGTCCGCATCGGCCCACAGAATCGCGGCCGGCGGCACGGCATCGCCGGAGTTGTAGCTGCCGGACACATGCAAGGAACTCTGGATGGCCTCCAGAAGCGTGATGGGTGGTGCGATTGCACTCATGGGAATCAATTACCTGGCTGCGACGCAAGGACATTTATGGTTCGTGTCATCACAATTATGTCTCCAATGTCATCCGTCCGCTTGTGTCTAGCAAGCTCGGCTGGGTGTTTAGTTCCTCGATCAAGTCGCCTCTCCGGAAGGTCGCAGACAATCGCTGCAGGGATACATCCTGTCCGCCGTAAAGCTTGATCAAGGCTGCCTGCACCTCAGCGACCGCTTTCTGGAAAAAGTCTTCGCCATTTTGTTCCGTCAAGTCCTTCGCCTGGGTGAAACTGCGATGATTCAGGGCGGCGAGTTCGATGCCGAGTTCGTGTAACAAGTACTTCCCCATCAACATCGCTAGGAAGCACGAACCGTAACGCAAGAACTCAGGCGCTCCCGACGGGGGGCGCTTCCGCTTGTTCTCCGCGATACGGAACAGCAGTGTCGCCACCACCACTTGTGCCCCGTTTAAGTCGGGTGTGAAAATGAGATCGTAGAATTTCCCGAAATGCTCGCGCGACATGAACTTGGCTTGGTGCGGCCGCCTCCGCCACACCGACAGAACCGCTTCCGCTGCCGTTGCGCTGCTGATATCTGTCGGCTTGATTGCGAGGTCGCTTCGCTGCCGTCGGTATTGGTAGCCCAATTGCTCAATTGAAAGTTCCAACTTCCTTTGTCTTTCGTCGTTCGATCTCAGATCGCGCAAGTCCACAGGGTTCTGACTGTTGGTCGCATAGGTGATGCTGCGAACCAAATCCGTGCCGTCGTCCGGCAACTGGTAGAGACGGACCAGCACAAACGCCTGATCGAGGTTTAGCTGATCACCGTTCAATTCCCGGAGGGCGGCTTCAACCGTCTTGCAGGTCTGGCCCCCATTGATGATCTGCAACCCCTCCACCTTCACCTGGTAGTTTTCTCCCTGCAGGGCATTGTAGTCGAACTTGCGACACGTCAGCGTCAAGCCGTTATTGTAGAAATAGAAGTTGGGGCGTTGCGTCGGCGCTAACAGCGTCTGCCGAATACCCTCGTTCACCCGGTTGCCATACAGGCCCAGGTAACGCCGAATATTGCGCTCCAACAAGCGGTCTCCATGTCGGCGCAGCAATTCCGCAATCTCCGTTACCGGCACTTTGCCGACCACAACGCGAATGAAGTTAAAGTCCTCGACAATCGCCTTCCCGCTGAAATGCAACACGTCCCGAACGGGTTGACTCGATTGGAGCAGGTTGATGATGACATCATGGTTGACATGCTCAAAACGCACCTGATCCGGAAACCGCTCGCGATCTATCAATTGCTGTGCCTGCGCTGGCCACGGCAGGCCATTGTTGCAAAGAACAAACCTGACCCGGGGAATGTTCCCGTCCCGAATCAAAGACCGTATCTCCTCCAATCGCGCCAGCAGTTGCGGATTCACGGTGACCACGGAAGCCGGATCAAACAACAACCGGACCGCCTGAATCGCCTTGGTCACGCCGTTCTCCGGGAAGTTCGCGTTGCCCTCAAGGTCCTGCTTATACTTGCCTTGGAACAGCGTCACCGTGAACTCGCCATCCTGAACGTCCGAAACCTCAACGGCATCCACCCCAAAATCTGAACCACCCTCCGTCATACAATCCATCGCCTCATCCTCCGTCAGGTCGAGGACCGTCTTGACACACAGAAGGACGAATGCGGTCGACCGAAGTTTAACCTCGTCGTTCTGGATGTTGAGACGTTCGGCAAACTGGTCTTTCAGTTTGTCCGCGAGCGCGCGGACCTGCTGATCAATGATGCTGGCATTTAGGTTCATGGCTTTCCTTTCGTTGCTTGAGCGAGACGGTTTTTCGCCTCTTCCTTTATAGCTTTTGCGTAATGACAATCATTCACCCGGTCGCCAGTGAACGCGCCGCCGTTCCAGAACCACGGGAAATCTTTCTTGTCGCGCACCGGCTCTTTGCCGCGGTCCTTGTCCCACTTCACGTTCGGACGGTCGCGCAGGATGCCGGCGCCCTTTTTGCCGTTCGGCAGGTCGCTGGCGAGGAACGGACGGATGTTCAGGCGCACGCCGTCGTTGATGTCCGGCTCCCAACCGATGGGCTGTTCCGACAGCGGTTTCCAGCGGATGAACAGGTCAAACGGTGGTTCGCCCTCGATGATCGCCTCCAACCGCTCCTTGAGCGCCAGCGCGGCGGCAAGCCGTTCTTCTGCGCCTTCGTCACCGCGCTTCACACCGTCCCTCTGGCGGATGATCCAATCGCCGAGGTAGCTGTGCGTCAGACTTTCCAGCAGCCTGCGGCCAGTAGACGCGGCATCCTGCCGCGTTTCCCGGTCATGAACGCGACTGGAAGTCGCGTTTACTCCGCAGAGCTTGTGGTAATTCACCAGCGCGTGGAAACCGTCCCGCTTCCGGCCGTCCCAGATGTGCCAGATAAACGGACGTTGATGGAACAGGTCGCAATGCTGCCAGAAGAAATCGTTCCGCAACCACTCGTCAAAGTCACCGGCATCGGAGCCGGCCTGCCTGTGCGGGGCACGCAGACAGGTAGCGTGGATCAACTCCAGTTCGGAAAAAGTAGACGCGGCTTCCAGCCGCGTGCTTTGTTGCCGAGTGTCATGCACGCGGCTGGAAGCCGCGTCTACGTTAAAAGCCGCCGCCAGCAACTTGCGCAAACGATCCGCGGCCGGTTCTTCGCCGCGCACGGATGGAATGCACACGATGCCGTCGGCATCGGCGAACTTCTCCAGGCCGTCTTCCTTGAGCGCCGGGCAATCCGGAAAGCTGGAGCCGGTCTGACGCGGCCAGCGGTAATCCATCAACCGCGCCACGGCGACGTGCAAGGTAGCCAGACCGTCCCGGTCTGGTTCCTGTTCGTCACGCGGTTTCGGAATACCAGACCGGGACGGTCTGGCTACCGGATAGCCGTTGAACAGCCATTGCGTCGGGTCGCTCGAAAACGGCTTCGGCAAGCCGTGCGGATATTTCTTCGCGGCCACCGCCTGCCAGTACGCGAGGTCGAAGGGAACTTTCAGCAGTGTTGCGCTTGTGACCTTCAACTGTTGGTCAATCACGCGGACCTGTTCCGCAAACTCCGGTGAAGAGCAGAATGCCCACACTGCCGCCAAATCATTTGGATCTCTAGCCCACAAAGCAGCGCAATTGTTGTCGAAGAAATCGCCCGCGTAACGCGTAACTGGCAGATCACCTATCAAGCTCACGGTCAGCCCCTGTTTGCCCCAGGCATCACCGCCTTGGAGACTGGCCAAACCTTGATCGGCAAACTCGCGAAGTGCCCCTTGACCATCCTCCCATAACACCACTTGTTCCCGGCCGCCAAAATCAATTGTCTGCTCAACCGTACCTTGCTCAGGCAACCATCCTCCCTCGAAATTTGGTAACTCCCAAAACGACCGAAGGAAGCGAAATCCATCAGCCGTGCGAAGGCCATGTCGGCTATCTGCGTAGACCATTAGCAGGTTCTCGGTATCCACGTCCTGCAAAACGATTCGTGCGTCGGGATTGCGAAGCTGTTCGGCCTGCACGCGCTGCTGAAGTGGCTTTTGGAGCAGGGCGGTTGCTTTCTCGCCGGGCGTTGGCATTTCCGAGACATCAACGCCAACGAAAACGCGGTCGCATGATGGCGCATAATGGGAGATTCCAACGAGCGCGGCCTTGACGACCTCGCCGCTTATCGTCTCGAAAGCTCCCGGCCCGAGTCTGGAGGCGAAATGCCAAGTCTCGGCTTTCAAGAATGTCTGGCGGAGCTTTTTGTAGCGCGGGAGGAAGAGCCAGTTCTGTGGCGTGACAACCGCGGTCGTCAAAGCAAAGGGCAAACATCGCTCGATGAAGATTGTCGCCAAATCGTGTCGAGAGTCTGGATAGTAGCGTTGTCCGAAATCACGGAAGAAGTCCTCATGTTTGCTGACTGTCAGGTAAGGCACGTTGGTCGCGACGAGTGTGAATTGGCCGGCCAGAATCTCCGCCGCCTTGGTAATGCCTTGAGCCGTCACGGCCATTTCCCGGACGGTGTCGTCGGGTAAAGTGGGGCAACCGTCCCGGTTGCCCGTTTCTTCTGCCAGACGGGAAGCAACCGGGACGGTTGCTCCACTTTTTTCCCGTGCGAGGACCTTCTCCAGCAACGGCTGAAGTTGGTGGAACTCGGCGATCAGCAAATCGCCTCCAACCGCGCGCGGGTTGATCAGGCTGCCCAGTACCGGCGCTTTCTGGAAAAGATCATAGAGAGTCTCCATGCCGCCGTGAAGCTTCAGAGTCGCCGCGCCATCCTGGCGCGTTTCGGACACGCGGCTGGAAGCCGCGTCTACTATCTTCAGCCATTCCGTTTTCTTGCTGTTCGGTGCGAGGCCGGAGCAAGCGATGTGCATCGCCGGCAACGGACGGTGACCGACGCCTGCCTGTGCCGGCACGGCAGACAGGCGCCGCCACGCGGCCAGCGCCAAGTTGAATGCCCCGATCTGCGTGCAGCGCGGGTCAATCTCCAGCCCGAACAAATTGTCGCGGATCACCGCTTCGACGGCAGTCTTCTCGGCCAGCTTTTCCTCCGCCATCCGCAGCGCCACCAGGCGTTCGAACATGGCCACCACGAAATGCCCGCTGCCCATGCACGGGTCGAGGCACTTGAGTTCCTTCGCCGTCTCCGGCCAGCCCTCGAACGTTCCCGCCGCCGGTCGCCAAGTAGCCAGACGGCCCGGTGTAGCCAGACCGTCCCGGTCTGGTTCATCTTCATTTCCAGACCGAGACGGTCTGGCTACTCTCCACGGCCAATCCTGCAATCCCGCCTTGTCCGGGTTTGCCCAGACGTAATCCACTTGGAAACGATACTCTTTCTCCGTCCTGATGATGTGATTGTAGGCGTCATGCTGCCAGACATCGCCGCTGCGCCCGAGCCTCTTGTTGATCTCGTGGGCGGTAAAGGATTTCCAGGAATGAATGATTTTCGAGAGGTCGGATGTAGCCAGAGCGTCTCGCTCTGGAATTGAAGAACCAGAGCGGGACGCTCTGGCTACCGGTTCCACGATGACATGCACGTGATTCGGCATGATGGCCCAGGCGTGCAGCCGATAGCGGTCGCCGTCGAAATGGCGCAGGGCGTTGGCGACGAGGGCGGCGGTCTTGGGTTCCTGGAGCAGGCACTCGCCATAACCAGAATCAAGGAACTTCTCGATTCGCTTTGAATAGAGGAATTGAATTCTTTGTTGCTCCTGTTCGGTCAGTTCACGGCTTGCCAGTCTTGCGGTCTTGATGATGTTCTCACGTTCCTGAAGCCACTCGGTACGCTTTGATTCCGGGACCGAATCAGCCAGCCGAAAGCAGACGTGATAGATCGCCTTCTCGCAACTCCAATGCGGGAGATTTTCGCCGTTGGTGATGGTAAGTGAACCGGGGTCCAAGCCGGGTACCGTCGGGGTAGCCAGACCGTCCCGGTCTGGTTGCGAACCGGATGACAAACCAGCACCAGACCGGGACGGCCTGGCTACAAAGCGCAGATACTTCCAGGGGCATCCCGGCAGCGCGATGGCTCGCCGTGCCTCTTCCTCGCTTGCCGCCGCAATGCCGCCATTCTTCATTCTGCATTCATCATTCTTAATTTTACATCCCGCCCACCACGCGCCGAGCGTGTTGTCGAGGAGGAAGTCCACCATGTAATCCTCGGTAAACAGTTGCGTCACCGCCGGCAGCTCGTCCGCGCCGATCTTGCCGCCGGAATCGTTGACCTCCTGTTTCCGTTCCGTCTGCCAGAACTGGTAGCACCAGCCGAGGCTGTCGCCGGCGGTGAATGTCGTCGCCGGCAGACCGTCGAGCAATTGTTCCAGCTTGAGTTGGTCCTCGCGCGCCAGCGTGACTTGCAACAGCGGATCGCCGGCCCGGAACACTTCCGGCAACATCTTCTGCGCATACCGCCCCGCGAGCGTCCACAAATCGGTCTTCTCCGCCTTGGCCAGTTCCTTGCATTCGTCAAGGTTGATGGCCACGCCCGAGTCCGGTTCGATCAGTAAATTATTCTCCGCGAGAAACCGGGCAAACAGCATCCGGTGCCAGTGCTCATACGCGCACTCGTGTGCGAGATGTTTGATCGAGAGCACGCCCTTGCCGTCCTGGACATCGCCCGCCTGACGCGCCCGCGCCCGCAACTGATTGCGCAGTTTCCGCTGCTCCACCGTCGTATGCCCGTAAGGCTCATGATGGTGGACGGCCAACGTCTCCAGCGCCGCTTTCGCCGCCTTCTCCGCAAGGTTGCGCGCCATGGTGACAGCCTTCTCCAATTTGTTCCGCAGATCTGTGGGGAGGGTCGGCATGGATTACGGGTTCTCTTGAATGACCACCGCATTAAACACAGCACGCCGAATGGCGTCTGGCGATGGGTTGTTGTCGCGCAATTCGGAGTCCAGCCGTTGCCGGGCGACTGCTGCACGCTGAAAGACTTCGCGCAAAGAAGAGACGTGTTCGTTAAGGCTCAGCGACCACAGGCAGACAAGGATCAATTCTCTAAGGTAGAATTCCAGATTTGCCGTCAGCAATGGCAATTTGAACCGGATGGGCGAGCCGTGGACAATGCAGCAACGAATCCGATAGAGCCGTCCAAGCTGCCAGAGAACATGGCGGTGATGGGTCGCAATCAGGTCGGCAGTCTTTTTCGGGTCTTGGAGCACTGCGCTAAGCCTTCGAATGTGGAAAGCCGCAACGGGATTGTCCGGAAAGCTCAGCGCCAGCTTCTCGGCATGGGGCTGCGACCGGAGGAGCTTGACTGCGCCGGACGCCTTCAACTCGGCCAGAGTCGCTGTTTCAGATTCAGTCGCGAGATCGGCAGGCCACGGGGTGGAGTGGTCCTGCAAGGTATGAACCAAATCCCAGACAAGCCGATATAAGTACCGCTGAAGGAGCGCATCACTAACGTGACGGGACACGGTACGACCGATCATCTCGCCTTGGGTGACGTGCGTGAGAAACTCTAGCCCCATCCACCAGTTTAAGAATTTATCCTTGTAGCTGTCAGCGTCGCTCCCGAACCGGTAGTGCCTGACCGCAGCCCGTAGCCGTTCTGCCGTTTCAGCCTCGATATTTTCTCGCTTGAGCATCGACTCCATCTGCCCGGTGAATTCCCGGAACGCTTCCGGCGCGAGATGATGACGCGGGTTGGGGACCAGATGGCGAACGGTTACCAGGTCCGTGCGCTGGTCGCTTCGTTCAACGAAGCACCGTTGGTCCACCTTGAGGGGCGACGGCTCGAAGTTGAACCGCATCTGATCGAGGCACAGTTCAAACTTCTCGCGAGCGGCGATTGCAGCCGAAATAAAGTCCACCGCCTCCACCTGCGTCTCTGCAAATGTCACGAGGGAGTAGGCGATGGCAAACTTCTTCTGCGGTCCTGGCAGTGCCGTAAAACCGGGTAGCGGACGAAACTGAAAGCCCGCGAAATCGCCAAGCGTTGAAAGGTTGGAACTGCCACTCAGACGTAAAATGGCCCGAAACGGCTGTTTTCCCCGGTCAAGCTGGCGCATCAGAAATAGCAAGTTGGCCGAAAATGTGGCGTGATGAGTCAGAGGCTTCTTCTGAAAAAACAAATCAAGCCAACCGAACAGGCTCTCAAGCGGCCAGCCCTGATCCACGAGATCAGACAGAAGAGTGCCTACGGCAGCATATGTCCGATCGTTGTCACCTCCGGTAATGGTATCCGGTAATGCTGCAAGAAGTTGACGGAAATAGTCGCGCTCCAAAGCCGCGGAAAAATCCGCTACGATGAAACGAAACTCGCGTTGCTTCGGATCGGGCGCTGCATCCCTTTTCTTCTCGTCTGGCAGGGACGGGTTTTTCAAGAAAGACAGCAACAATCCAAGGTGGCGGCCAAACGATTGCGGCACCAACGGGTCGCGACCGAGAATTTCTTCAGCTTCTGCACACAGATCCTGCAATTCTTCCGGTGACGCACGCCCGATTCGGAGTTCCTGATCCAGTTCACGGATTATCATGCGTGCGTTAAGGCACCGGACCCTGTACGAATCAAGGGACAGTTCGTGCGTCATGCCATGCCACGTTTCGAGGAAGAACTTCTCATGCGGGGCGAAGACGACGTCTGGATTATTGCGGGTGAGCAAGTTCATGCGATTTCAGACTTGCACAGGAGCGAATCCTGCTCCATTGTAATGGTACATTCGGGAGTAAAGGGTGTGGTTAGCTCCGCAAGGAGCTGTGGCAGCAACGCCCCTGCACCAAACACTCCCTTCAATTTCAGACGCCCGGTGCAAACCGGGCGTCTCTTTTTGTGGATGTGCTCGTTACCTTTCATGACACAATCACGGGTGCTTTTTTGATCTTTTCCAGCAGATCCGTTTCCGTCTTCGCCAGCCACATCTTCACATCTTCTGGCGTCGTGAGCGTCCCGCTCGTGAGGCTCACCCGCTGCGTCTTCGGCTCAAGCAATCGGGCCGCTGCCAATGCCGCTTGACGGAACCGTTCCGGCAAGGCATCCGCCGTCGCCGCCCAAACCGCTAGCGACCGTTCGGACAACGCCTCGATCAGCGATGCGTCGTCGCCGATTGACAACTCACGCACGGGCACAATCCCGGCCTCTTTGAGCAGCCGGTCCTGATCGGATTTCTTTGTCTTCTTCCAATTCGGGTTTGTCTCCAACGCGGCTATCTCGCGATCGTACGTCTCCTTCGTGGCCGCGTGCGCTGATTTCAGTGCGGAACGCAGCAGCTTGACCAGTTTGCCGTGAATTGGCGGCACCGGGTCGCTGTCTTCCAGCAACCGTCGTTCGTCGCGCACAGCAGCGGCCTCGGTCTGCAACTCGGTCGCTTCGGGCAGGCCGTTGGCATGCTGGAGCAAGTTGCTCAACGTCTCCCACGCGGGTGTGCGCTTCGCCGCAAGCTTGACCAACTCCTGCCACTCGGCGCGGCGTTTCTTGAGTTCGTCATGTTCCTTCAAGATCGCGGACAGCATCTCGTTGCCGGCCAGCCCGCGAATGGGGTCCAGCAAGGCGGTCGTCGGACATTCCGGCAGCGGTGGCTGGCCGCCGGCCTTCGCCGCGAGGTCGTCCATCACATCAAGGAACTTCTCGGCGACAATGGTTTCTTCGTCCGGCTTGCAACTCAGCCCTACATCCTGAAAGAGTTTCCGCAACTTGATCTTGTCCTTCACGGAAATTGCCGTGGTCTCGGTGCGGAAATCCGTTACCGGCACTTTTGCCTGATCGAGTTGCCCCACAGTCAGGACTGTGCCCTTGTGAACAGCACGCACCTGTCCGACCGTGTGCAACGTGATGAGCGCGCCATCAATCGCGTCGCGCGGCCAACCGTAGGGTGTCGCCTCGAATTGGTCGCGGATTTCCTTGCCCTTCTTGCCCATGCCGATTGCCCCGAGAATCGCTGCGCAGACCGGGTGTTTTTCCGGGTTGTCCTTGTGGTCCACCGCCTGGAGGGCGTTGCCGTCTTTGTTCTTGGCGCGGTTGATCACGCTGTTCCAACGGCTGTCATCCGCTTCCTTGAAATTCGGGAACAGGCGGTCCAGCGAGTCGCTCGCCGCGGATTTCACCTTCTCGATCAGGTCGATGTTGATCACCTCGGCGCCGCCGCCTTTGAAAACTTTCGCCGAGCCAATCAGGTCACGGATGATCCGGTCGCGGTTGCTTTCCGCGGTCGCCAACCGGGTGTTCATGGCTAAGCGCGCCTCATTGCCTTCCGTGGTGGTGGTCACGCCCTTGAAATCCAGCGTGGCTTTGGCAGCCTCGTATTCAACAACGGCCTTCTTCAGGTCTTCGGCGCTGGCCTTGGAGATGTGGACGAAAATCATCGGGCTGTCCGTGCCCGCCTTTTGCGCGTCGGTCAGGACGGTTTTCTCCGCGTCGCCCCAGCCATCGCGAATCCAGACCGGCACTTCTGCGCCATCGGCAGCCGGCGCATCGTTCCCGTAGTGAATCTTCAAAGTGCGCGCCGCCTTGCTCAGACCGTGCGTCATTCGGATCGAGCCGAGTTCCTTCACGCACTCGGCGTTCAACAGCCCGGCGCGTTTGTTGTTGATGGTTGCCAAGTCGGCGTTGAGCGCGCTGGCGCGGCGTTGAAACTCGTTCTCCCACTCACTGCTTTCGCGTGTTTGCAGGCTGTACTCTTCGTCAACCTTGATGAGCTTGGTCTCCGCTACCAGCTTGTCGAGCAACTGCGGGATTTTCTTGCGCAGCCGTGCGCCGTCCTTTTCCAAGTCTTCCACCATCAGGTCGGCCAGCATCTCGGCCGTCGCTCGCACGCCAATGTCAGCCACCTTCTCGCGCGGGAGTTTGCGGATGAGGAAGATCAACCCGCACAGCCGGCTGGCCAGTTCGCCGTCCTCGGTCCCGTCGCGCAGCTTGCGAATGGTCTCGTCGATTTCCCGTGGCAAAAATTGTGACCGGAGCAGATCGGGCTGCAACTGGTCAAAGATGCAGTCCGCGGCGAGCACCGTGCCGACCGGCTTGTTGGCAAGGGCGCGCACGGCGTCATACACAATGCGCAGTTGGCTGCGGAGTTGAGCGGTTGTCCCCTGAACATCAATGGCGCGCAGGACGTGCTCCCAGAAGCGACGGCGCACCGGTAGCAGCGGGTAATCATCCACCCGCACCTTCTTGTCCTCCTCGCGGGCGGCAATCTTCGTCGAGGCCAGGTGACGGTCGACTTCACTGACATTTGCTTCGAGTGTCTCCTCGACGATTTTGCGTTTGTCGGCCTTCTTCGCCAACACGACGCGCCGTGTCACGGTTTCCACGTCGCTGTCCGAGAGTTCGACGGGGATGATGAACCGGTCCCGCAGTCGTTGCAGAAGCGGGTCGGAGCCGGCCAACGCCGTCTGCCCGGCCCCCACCAACATCACCCGGCTGTTCAATTGTTTGCAGGTCGCCTCGGCAACCATCTGAACGTCATAGGAGCGTTCCTGGCTGTCGCCGATATAAAGTTGAATTTCATCGAGCACGATCAACGTGCATGGCACCTTGCCGTTCTCCTCCAAAACCTCGCGCATGAGTCCGACGAACTCCGCATCCGTGACGCTCTCGCGGCGCGGGAACTGCGCCCGCAGTGCTTCCCGCGCCTTCCGTTCATCGGGCGCGAAATCAGCGTCCGCAGCCAACAGCGCCTTCGCGATCAGCGGGCTGACATACAGGTCGTTCAACTCTCTGAGGAAATCCTTGCCGGTTGCCTCCACGTGTTTCTTGACCCTGTTGAACAGCCCGGCCTTTTTCAGCCAGAGACAGAATTGCGCCTGCGGCAGCGATTCCGGCAATCCTCTGGACCGGAATACAATCCCCAGCACCGCGAGCCGCACATTCAGCCCGCCGCCGGCTGGCAGTGCTCCCGCAGCGGCGTGCAATCCACCAAAGCGGGTGCCAAGTGTGTCCAGTTCTTTCAGTAACTCCTTGACTTCGGCCGGTAGGTGCGCCAGCCCTCGCGCAGTTTCGTCTGTGTCTGGAAATGTGGTGTCCACCCACAAGTGGCGGGCCATTTTTTCGAGGTGAGATTTACCGCTTCCAAAAAAGCCGCTGATCCACGCCGCCGGTTGTGATGCGGAACTGATGTTGGCGATGTAGGACTCCAGAATGCGGATGATGCCGTCTTTGTACTGCCCCTCGCAGACAAAGTGCGACAGCTCATACCGCAGTGTTTCCACTTCCTGTGGCGTGGTTGCGTCGTTCACGGCGGCGACGCCGTCGTTCAGCAGCTTGCTCTTGGTGGGGTCCTGTTGGAACAGGTCACGGTTGCGGATCATAGTTCTCCTCCTGTGTGAAACGTGATGGGGACGGCGAGATAGTTCCACCCGTCGCGGGCGTCCAGCAGCCGGTAGTTTCGGTTTTCGTATTCGCCCGGGAAAAACAGGACCAACCGTCCACGGATATCCTGTTCCACTTCTTTTAACACCAATGACGCTCGTGCGAACCCGTAGAGACTGGCCACACCACACGACGCCACAACAGTGTCCGCGTCGGCTTCTGAGTTCTTCAGGACCTTGCGCAGTTCGCCTGCGGCATGATGAAGAAAATCGGTTTCCAGCTTGATGGCGAGGTCGGACGGCTCTCGGAAGTACTCGTCACGGTAGTCCGTGGCCGCCATCCACCGAGCGAACACAGCCGTGAAATCAAATAACTGCCACCGATGTCCAGCTTCCTTTGTCGCAATCTCAAACAGTTCCAATCTTGCCCGCAACCGGCGCTCATCGGTTTTCGGGTAAACCACGAATATGGTTTTTTGCGCTCCAGCCAGATTTTTCTGCCACGGCGCTCCGATGTGCGCCTTGTAGCTCGACACCAGTTCTTCAATCCGTGCCATGGATCAGCCTTTTTTCTTGTTCGTTCAGCAACGTGTTAAAGGACACAACCGTCATCCCTCCGGCGCTTTTGATGTCCAAGAGGCCGAGCCGTTTGGCATCCATCGCCAAGAAGGTGAGGTCGCTTTCGTTGCGATCCAGTACCCGCGCGAAGAGTGTATCAAACAGTGTGCGCCCCCGTACGCCCAACATGTACCCGAGTAGCAAAGCGTACACGGCTGCAGCGGTGGTCGGCTGCAATCGCAACCGCCGCTTGCGACTCCGGCCCTCGAAGTGGCCCGATTGCGTCCATGATGCGGCCGTGTTGCGCACGACTTTATCGAGTGTGGCGTCGCTCAGGCGACCTTCAACTGCATCGCGCAGGGCCTCCGTGAATCGTTGACGGGCGATCTCCTCACCCGGTCCGGTGGACAACACAACCGGTGCGGTGGCTCTCAGAAGGGGGTCGCGCGCAAGGGCAACCAGCATCGCCAATTGCGGGCGCGCCTTTTCATCCACGATCCAGTGTGCCCGAAGCAATCGAAAGATCGCGATCGACGGATCAAGAGCGTAAAGCTCGCTGAGCCGCTGCAAGGCTTGCTGCCGGGAGGAAAAAGTGTGTTTGCCAAGGCAGTTTTCCTTTAACAAGGCATTCTCATAATCCGGTCGTGTGGAGTTTGGCGAGCAGTACCGGAACAAGCCGGTCAACTCAGGCAGCATGATCGTCCTGCACGCATGAGTGCCCTTCTCGCCAAAACGAAATCCCAGTTCTCCCCAGGCCGGTCTGATTTTGTCTCCGGCCGTCCCACCGCAAAGTATCGGATCTCTATACATTTGACACTCACCTTGCAACTTGGACGGCAAATTAGCCGTCCAAATGATGATGACCGTACAGATGGTTCGCAGAATGTCAAAGTCGAAAATCCTCTGAGGCGGAACTTGAAGATTGCCTTGGGCGCGCGATTGCGCGGATCAAGAAGGCAACTCACCTCAACCCCATCCCGACGCTCTGGACCATTTGAAAAAGTTTGCCTTCGCTCTTGATGCTTGGGGCGATGATGATCTCGGTCTGCTGAAAGTCGCGAAGGGTCCGGGCGCCGACGCTTCCCATGCAGGTCTGAATGGCGCCAACCAGGTTCTGCGAACCGTCATCCATTTCAGCAGGGCCGAAAAGGATCTGCTTGAGGCCGCCGGTGACGCCCACCCGGATGCGCGTTCCTCGCGGGAGGTTGGCGTGCGGCGTGGCCATGCCCCAGTGGTAGCCCTGTCCCGGCGCTTCCCTGGCGCGGGCGAAGGCAGAGCCGATCATCACTGCGTCCGCTCCGCATGCGAACGCCTTGCAGATGTCGCCTCCCTTGTTCATTCCTCCATCCGTGATGATGGGCACATATTTGCCGGTCCGTTTATGAAAGTAATCCCGCGCGGCTGCGCAATCGCAGGTGGCGGTGACCTGCGGGACGCCGAGTCCGAGCACGCCGCGAGTGGTGCAGGCCGCGCCGGGACCGACCCCGACCAGGACGGCGGAAGGGCCGCACGCCATGATTTCGAGAGTGACGTCGTATCCCACCGTGTTGCCGATGATGACGGGGATCTTCATGGACTTGCAGAATTTCGCAATATCCAACGTCTTGTATTCGCTTGAAATGTGCCGCACCGTGGAGACGGTGGATTGCACCACGAAGATGTCCGCGCCGGCGTCCTGCGCAATCTTGCCGCACCGTTCCGCTCGTTGCGGGATGGAAGAAACGACTGCCTTGACGCCGGCCTGGCGGATCTGCTGGATTCTTTTGACGATCAATTTTTCCTGAACAGGTTTGGTATAGACACTCTGAAAGAGCCGCGTCGCGGCCTCCTTGTCCGCCTTCACAATTTGGTCAATGACCTCCTTTGCGTTTTCGTAGCGGGTTTGAACGCCTTCCAGGTTCAACACGGCGATGCCTCCCATCTTGCCCATGGCGATGGCAAAGTCCACGTCCACGACGCCATCCATCGCCGAGGCAAGAATGGGCACTTTGAAGGAGTATTTGCCGATCGAAAAGGAGCTGTCCACTTCGTTCGGGTTGATCGTAACGCTGCCGGGGACGAGCGCAATCTCGTCGAATCCATAGCAAACGCGCGCCTTGCGATTTCTGCCGATCCACATTCCCATAATAATAATTCAAAAATGGTTGTCAGATCTTGAGACGGTCGTTTTGTCGTCCACAAACGGGACAACGCAATCGCTCAAGAAGTTCGTCCGATTCATAAAAACGGCAGCACTCCGGACACCGGTAAAGCCATTTCACCAGTATCGGCATCCGCAGTCTGCGATCACGCCACCCGCTGGAAATCCACACGCCCACCAGCGGCCCCAAGGTGATCAGGAGATAAAAGGCAAAAATCCGTTCCGAGTCAATCATCAGCCTGTTTTTGATGAAACGATCTTCACAAGGCCAGTCAAAAATATCTGATCTTTCACGGTTTGGCGGCGGGACGTTCGACCCGCCAGAGGACTTTTACAAAACCCCATTCGAGGGAGGAATCCGCTTCCAGATCAAGCGCGGTGAAGCGAATCCCCCTGACAAACTGGATGGCGGCCTCATCCGCTTTTTCAGATCCTGAGCTTCGTTCCAGGACCACAAATCGGGCGTCGCCTTGCGGACCGACCCCGAGGCGCGCCACGGTGGGGCGAAGAGGTTCAGAAGACAAAATTCCGGGCAACGCCGATGTGGCGGAAATCAGCCGGTCCGCGATGCGTCCGGAGACCCGCCAGGCGGAGCCTTCTTCCGATGGTTTTTCGAGAGGAGGAAAGCTCATCGGATCGTTCGTCATTGCGTCTTCCATGGATGCCTGTGCCTGCACCAGCGATTTGACACTGCCTGGAGCGCCATGGAGCCGTTCCACCTGAAAAGGCTGCATGATGGAGGGCGGCGGGGAATTTGCATCGTCCAGTTTTGTTGTGGCGGAAATCCGCCGGTTGTGCGCGGAAAATCCCATATCGCTTGGAAGCAGATAAACCGTCGGATCCATCCAGGACAACGGCTGATCCGACACGGGCAGGGAAACCGGATCCAGCACCATGTAAACATCGCCATCCACGAAACTGGCCTGCGCGCGAGGCACCGGCTCCGGTCTTTCAATGAAAAACAGCGGGGCATGCCAGAGAATCGCAAGGAGAAGGAAAAGCCCGGCTGCCCGCCAGGCAAAAGCCGTTTTCTTGCGAAAAGTTTTCTTCACGGTTGTGGTTTGCCTTTGACGGATGTTGTTCGCTGTGTGGCAATGGTGACGCGAAAACCGCGTTCCATCGCCACGGCGGCGACCTCCTGAACCTTTCCGTGCGAGATGGAATCGTCGGCGTTGAGCGTAATCCAGTCGCCGAAATGCCTCTCGGATGCCGTCCTGATACTCGCGCGCAATCCATCACGATCAACGCTCTTTTCGTCAAAAAACATCAGGACGTCGTCCTTTGTCGAAGACTTCAGGGTAATGATATGCCTGCCCTGCTGGCTGGTGGACGGATAACTGGTGACCGGCAGCCTCACCTCGACGCCTGGTTGCAGCACGAACGACCAGCTCAGGAGAAAGAAAAAGGTGAGCAAGAGAACCACATTCACCACCGGAACAAGGTCCAGCAGATGTTGTTCCCCCGTATTGTGTCGTGGAAAACGCATGCGTGGAAGACGGAACGTTTCATCGGGCAGGTTCGAAGCATCCGCCGCAGGCGAATGCTTCGAACCTACAGCCAACCGGTGAAAAATGGCGCCTCCTTCATGCTGCCAACAACCCGCCTCATGGTTCGGAAAGATCGAACTCGTCCTTGCGTCGTTCGCGTTCAATCTCGGCGAAAACGTTCATCAACTCCGTGGCGCAAAATTCCATGTCGCGCACCATCTCATTTTTCCGCCACAAAAGATAATTGTAAGCCACGCAAGCCGCGACGGCAACCGCCAATCCCATCCCGGTGCTGACCAATGCCTCCCAAACGCCACCCGCCAGATCGCTTGCCGTGATCAATTTCTCTTCGCGCTGGATGGTGCGGAAGGCGCTGATCATTCCCATCACTGTTCCAATCAGTCCCATCAACGGCGTCACCTGGGCCACCGTCCAAAGGATCGGCAGGTTCCGTTCCAATCGTCGTTCTTCCTGAATGGCGGTGGCCTCGATGGCTTCGTGAATCTCAGAGCGACTGCGATCATATCTCAAAATGGCAGTGCGGGCCACCTTGGCCACGGGACCGGGCGCATCGTCGCAAATGGCGATTGCCTCCACGTGATTGTTTCGGCGAATACAGTTGCGGATGCCTTTCAGAAAGTCCGTCAGGGCAAACTGCGCCCGATGATAGTAGATGAACCGCTCGGCAAAAACCGCGACACCAATCAGGCTGGCAGCCAGAATAAACCAGACCATGATGCCGCCTTTGGACAAGATCAGGATCATGTCGCGTTTTTACACCAAAACCCGTTCCGGCTCAAGAACTTATCGCAAAAAAATCCGACCGCGGGCGACGGTTATAGTTGACGAACTTTCATGACCCGCTTATATTGATCCTACCTTGAGGATCCAATGTAGGTTGTAAAGTGGGTCAACCGCCCACTTTTTTATTTCCCCGAAAGGCTCTCATGAACGGTGAATTGATTGCAGCGCTGGACTATTACGAAAAGGAAAAAGGCATCGAGCGAGAAACGATGGTCAAGGCCATCGAGGATGCGCTTGCTGCTGCGGCATTGAAACGCAAAGACCAGCCGTCTCGAGGATTGAAGGTCGCCATTGACCGCAAGACCGGCGACATCCATGCGACCGTCAATCTCATTGTGGCGGACGTGGTGCGCGATCTGTACTCGGAGATCGGCCTGTTGCGGGCCCGCCGCTTCAAACCCGACGCCAAGGCCGGAGACGAAGTCATGGTCGAGCTTGATCCTCGCGATTTTGGACGCATCGCCGCGCAGGCGGCGAAGCAGGCGCTCATGCAGCGCCAGCGATCCGCGGAAAAAGAAATCATTTTCGTGGAATTCAAGGACCGCGTGGGCGACATCGTCAGCGGCACCGTCCGTCGTTTTGAACGCTCGGATGTCTATGTGGACCTCGGCAAGTTCGAGGCGAAATTGCCCAGCCGCGAGCGCGTTTCCACCGAGGAATACCAGTCCGGCGACCGGATCCGGGCCTACGTTCTCGCCGTTGAAAACGAGGCGCATGGACCTGAAATCATCCTTACGCGCAGTCATCCCAACTTCGTACGCCGCCTCTTCGAGTTGGAGGTGAGCGAAATATCCGACAAAACGGTTGAGATCAAGAGCATCGCCAGGGAGGCCGGCTTTCGCACCAAACTTGCGGTGGCCACGCGCGACGAGAAGGTGGACCCGGTCGGCGCTTGCGTCGGCATGCGCGGCGCCCGTGTCAAGAACATCGTCCGTGAACTCAATGGAGAAAAGGTGGACATCATCCGATGGCACCCCAACATCAGGGATTTCGTGGCCGAGGCCATGAAGCCGGCCAAGATCAAGTCCATGGAATTGGATGAGGCGAACAAGAAAATCGCGGTCCGTGTGGGCGCCGACGAGCTTTCCTCGGCTGTGGGCAAACGCGGACAAAACGCCCGACTGACATCCAAACTGGTCGGCTGGCACGTGACCATCGAAAAGGATGAGGCGAGCGAAGCTGCGTTTGAGGACAAGCTCAGCCAGGTGACGGCGCTGCTTTCCCAAAGCCTTGGCGTTCCGGAAAGTGTGGCATCGGTTCTGGTGCGCGCCGGCTTTTCAAGCGTCGAGGCGATCCAGTCCGCCGAGCCGGCCGATTTGGAACAAATTTCGGGCATCACTTCCGATCAGGCGCTCGCGATCTTTGAACTGGCTCAACGCAAGGCCGCGAATGTTCCCCCAACCATCGCCGCTTCATCTGTGGATGCCGCGGCGCCGGCGGTGAACCCGGCAGGCGCCGAAGCGTCTCATCCTTCATCATCTTCAACTTGATCATGCCCATCAGCCTCAAGAAAATTCCAGTCAAGGAGGGGGGTGGCGCAGAGGAAACAGCGCCGAAGACCTCCAGTCCGCCCAAGGCGAGGCCCGCGGCTGGCGCCGCCAAAGCCGGTGCGGCCAGACAGAAACAGGCTGCTGCAAAAATCGTTTCACGCGCGAGATCGTCTGATGCGGAACCGCTGGCCCCAGTCGCAGCAGATGTTTCGGAACTCTCCCCAAAATCTCCGCTGCCACCGAAAACTGAGATTCCCAAAAAAATCCAAGCGCCCGCCGGCGCTTTGCCAATCACATCATCGCCCTCCGGAAAGACAATCGCGGCTCCTCTCCCTGTATCCAAACCGCTGCCCTCAAAGGCTTCTTCCCAGCCAACGACTGCAACGGCGACGGCGCCTGTTTCCGCCCCGTCGGATCCGTCCTCCGCCGTTTCACCCAAACCCGCCAAAGCGGCAGGCGCCGGCGATGATCACCTGCTTCACATGAAGCCCCCCATCATCGTCAAGGATTTGGCGGTGCGAATGGCCGTAAAACCGTTTCAGCTCATCAGCGATCTGATGCAGTTGAAAATCCTCATTTCAATCAATCAACCGGTTGAACCCGAAATTGCGCGAAAGCTCTGCGAAAAACATGGTTTCAAGCTGGAGATCGAAAGGAGGGGCGAACATCCTGTCAAACTCGTCGAGACGCCGAAAGAGGAAACCAAGTCGCACGCTCCGGTGGTTGCAGCCCCAAAGACCGAAAAACTCATCAGCCGCGCGCCGGTGGTCACGATCATGGGGCATGTGGATCATGGCAAAACCTCGCTCCTGGACGCGATTCGAAAAAGCAACGTCGTGGCGGGCGAGGCGGGAGGAATCACTCAGCATATCGGCGCGTATTCAGTTTCCATGCCCGCCGCCGCCAAAGGAGGTCCCGAACGAACCATCACGTTTCTGGATACGCCCGGCCACGAAGCATTTACCGCGATGCGGGCCCGGGGCGCCAATGTCACTGATATTGTGGTCCTGGTTGTGGCCGGCAACGAGGGGTTGATGCCTCAGACCATCGAAGCGATTCACCATGCCCGCGCCGCTTCCGTGCCGATCATGGTTGCCATCACCAAAATGGACCTCGATGTGTCCCAAAAGATGCGGGATCGCGTAAAAAAACAGCTTCAAGAAAACGATCTGGCTCCGGAGGAATGGGGCGGCAAGACGATCACCGTGGAGGTCTCGGCCACAAAAAAGACCGGCATCGATCACCTTCTGGAAATGATCCTCCTTCAAGCGGAAATAATGGAACTCAAGGGGGATGTGGATTCGCTTGCAAGCGGGAGCGTGATCGAAGCGCAAATGGAGGCCGGTCGAGGCGCCACCGCCACCGTGCTGGTCCGTCGCGGCATCCTCCGGACCGGCAACGGGGTGATCATGGGAACCCACTGGGGCAAAATCAAGGCTTTGATTGACGACAAGGGACGCGCCATCAAACAGGCTGGCCCCTCTGCGCCGGTGAAGGTGATCGGTCTGTCCGGTGTCCCGCTCGCGGGCGATCTCTTCCAGGTCATGAAGTCGGAAATGGTAGCGCGCGCGCATGGCGAGCAGGAGCATGAGAAGTTGCGCGCTATAAAACTCGAAGGGCCGAAACGGCTGACGCTCGAAGACCTCCTCACCTCCACCTCCGACAATCGCAAGGTTCTGAATCTCATCCTCAAAACGGACGTGCAGGGTTCTTGCGAAGCAATCACGGATTGCATCCAAAAACTTCCCCAGGATAAAATCCAGGTGGAACTCATTCACGCAGGCGTCGGTCCCGTTACGGAATCGGACGTGCTGCTGGCCACCGCCTCAAAAGCGCTGGTTGTTGGTTTCCAGGTCAAGATTGATACCGTTGCCGCAGAGACCGCCAAACGCGAGAGCGTGCAAATCCAGACCTTCCGAATCATCTATGAATTGGTTGACAAGGTTCGCGAGTTCATGGCGGGATTGCTCGATCCCAAGACCAAGGTCACCACCGTCGGCATGGCGGAGGTCAAACAAATCTTCCCGATTTCCAAGGGCGGCCATGTCGCCGGCTGTCTGGTCATGCAGGGCCGCATCGAGCGCAAATCGCTTGTCCGGGTGCTGCGACGCAAGAATTTGATTTTTGAGGGCGGCATCGCAAATCTTCGACGGTTCCAGGAGGATGTAAGCGACGTTCGCACCGGCCTCGAATGCGGCATCCGCCTGGACGGTTTCAACGATTTCGAGCCGGGCGACCTCATCGAGATTTATCATCTCGAAAAGATCGCCCAAAAGCTTTGACCCGAATATTTCATCCCGCTGTGGCGGGATGAAATAATAGACAGGAATGCTTTGTTCATTTCTGGTATTTGGCGGCGACTGCTTCGCGCGGCGTCAGCAGTTCCGAAGGCTGGCGCGCCAGGTATGGCGGAGTCACCCGTCCTTCGGCCAGCGCCTTGTCTTCTCCACCGCGCCTGAGTTTCCACCGGGCATGAATCGCTGTGTTTTCATCCAGGGGAACAAAGTTGACGCGCACGTGCTCCCCACGCTGCGCCCGAAAAGCATACTCGCCTGATTTTGTTGGAAGCACCGACGGCGCCACCGCGCCCCATTCCTTCACCGTTTCGGGCAGAATCTCCTTGATGGGTATGAGATCGTTCGACCAGGTCCGGCCTTCTGTCTCAACCGGGATGACCTCCTTGGATTGCGCCAGATCGCTGGAGAAATTCTTGGCGATTTCGCTCGCCGACGGAATGTCTGTCCGCTCGGTTTTCCAGGCTTCCGCTGTTTTGAAATCAAGCTTGCCGATGGTCGGGAGCGTGCTGAAGCGGTTTTCAAACCAAATCTGCTCGAACAACATGGGAAAGGTGTGGATGAGGCCCGTATCCATGATCCTGCGGGAATACACAATCATCTCCTTGGAACATCGGACAATTTCCTCCGGGGTTCCGGCTGGTTCTTCCGGGTTCCCCTGGTGAATCACGCTTTCCAGGTAATTCTCATTGAGTCTAAGCCAGTGGAGATACGCTCCGACGCGATCGAGGCGGGCCTTGACCATGGGATCGTTCTCGGCTTTGTACGCCTCCGCCAGGTCCTGAAGGGCGGATTTCAACCCCTGCCGGATCACAAACCAGTTGCCGCTGTTCCAGCGTTCATACAGCCGCTTCATCGGAGCCGAGGCTTTGCCAAAGGCGCGCTGATAAAAGTCCTGCGCCAGATCTTCGGTTTTCAGATCGGGGTTCCATAACATCTTGGCGGCAATCCAATAGCCCAGGCCGTTCGGACCCCAGTTGCACGAGGATTCGGCGTCAAGCGAGATCACGTTGAGGTCTTTATGGTATCTCCGAATCAAGCGGCCAAGCTTATGGCAGCGCCCTGCCAGGGCAGCCCCAGGGATATCCCAATCCCAGGCATACATGCTGAAGTATTCATAGACTCCCACCTTTGCGCCAAGTTCTCCGAATCGCTTGACTTGTTCCTCAAAGGTCAGTTTCGTGTCGCGAAATCTTGTGGTCACCGAGACATAGACGCCCGGATGGATTTTCTCGCGAGGCGGTTCGCTGTGTTCGCTATACGCATTCAAGCCGACCCATTTATCCGGAAACTCTCTGCGCACAGAGTCCGCGACGATGTTGGCGAGATAAAACGCGCAATCGCTGGCCGAGCCAATTTTTTTGCACTCATTGCAAACACAATGATCGGCGCCATCATTCGGGTCCACGGACACCATGGTCCGCCCGGGATCATTCCGGAAAGACGTCAGCGCGCTTTCAATGACCATGTCCTGCACCGTTTTGTTGCTGACGCACAACTGTCTCGGCGTTCTCCTTCCATCGTTCATGGAAAACCATTCGGGATGCTCCTGGAACAAATCCCGTGAAATGTGCCTTGCATAAGAATGCGATGTGTCCACCTGAAATGGGGACT
>JACQHZ010000092.1 GCA_016198745.1 Verrucomicrobiota bacterium | reverse complement strand
TGTGGGGGACAGGCACCGCAGCGCCCTCCAAAATTCCTCCTTACGTCCGGATTTGGGTCCCTGGGACCCGGCGGGATCACCACCGCCACGGCGGCCTGTCTGCCGTGCTCGCACAGGCAGGGACAGGCAAATCCCGCCTACAGATCGAGCGGTCCGCCGGGGCGGGTCGTCAGGACTGTAGATGGCCGCCTGAGGCGGATGGCAAGCCTTTTTGCGGCCATCATCAACGGATATGTCGGAAGGCGGGAACCACGAATGAACACGAATCAAAGCAGCACGGAGGGTCACAGAGAGAAGGACAACCGGAGGTTCTCTCATGCGACCGCGGGTCGCATGTAACTACTCAGGTATCTGCATTTGGGAGGCAAAAGAAAATGTTTACCACGGAGACACGGAGGAAGGGCGGGTTAAGACGAAGGTTGTTTCAATGGAGATCCGACGATGGTCTGATCTCCATTGAAACAACTGGTCAATTGAGAGGCAATCATGGAAGAAGGCTTTCTCCAAAAAAGCTCTTTTGCCAAACAGCAAAGTCCAGGGGAATTCGCTGTTTGGCAAAACTCTTAGATCTTTCTCCTCTCGGTGTTCCACGCGCTACGCGTGGTGAACTCCGTGCCTACCCCGCGCCGCGCGGGGTCTCCGTGGTGAAATTCCTTCGCTTACCTGAGCAGTTGTTTTTCCTCTGCGCGCCTCTGTGTCCTCTGTGGTTCATCACCCGCTTCTTTTTCTTCTTTGCCTTCTTCCTTTCCCTCACCGGCTTGGCGCAGGATTGGGAACGCGTGGCGCCCAAGACGCCCCCCGAAACCGAGATTCTGACGAAACCGCCTGCCCCGCCGCCGTTTCCTGAAGGAAGCGGCGACCTCCTTTTGGATCGGTTGGACGGTCTGATCTTGATCTCAAGCGAGGAACAGTTGCAGAAAGAAGCGCCGAAAGTCAGCGGCGTTGAAATCAAAGGCGTGCCGCTTCTGGAAGGACCGGAGGCCGCCGAGCGGCGGGATCGTCTCATCGGAAAACTTCAGCCGTTCTTCAGCCAACCGGTCAGCATCCAATCCCTGAACACGTTGTGCAGCGAGATCATCACGTTTTATCGCGCACACGATCATCCGGTCTTGAGCGTGTACGCGCCGCCGCAGGATATTTCCAGCGGCGCCATCCAGGTTGTCGTCAAGGAAGGCACGCTCGGCAAGATCACATCCAAAGGCAACCGCTGGTTTGACAGCAAGCTGCTCGAAAAATCCATCCGCTTTCAAGAATCCGTCCAGCTCCGACCAGGCGACGTGATTACCGAGGAAAAGTTGCTCAAGGACATCAACCGTCTGAACAGTAATCCGTTCCGATCCGTCGAAGTGGCGTTTGCACGCGGCGAACAACCCGGTGAAGTCGATATCATCCTCGACACCAAAGACCGGTTTCCGGTCCGGTTTTTCGTCGGCGCCGAGGACAGCGGCTCCGACACAAGCGGCGACGAACGGTTGTTGACGGGGTTCAACTGGGGTAATCCGTTCGGGTGGGATCATCAATTGAACTACCAGTTCATGGGCGAGAAACGATTCAACAAGACCATCGCGCATTCCGGCAGTTACCTTGTCCCGCTCCCGTGGGGCGATCGGGTGACGGTGTTCGGGTTTTATCAGCAAAGCAAAGCCGACACCGATTTGTTCCCGACACTCGATATCCGGAGCGAACAATGGCAGACGAGCGCGCGTTACAATCTGACGTTGCCCGGTCCTAAAAATTATTCGCACGAGCTGGTGTTTGGTTTTGATTTCAAACAAAGCCACAACAGCCTGATGAACGCCGGCGTGTGGATTTCCAGTCATACCATCGAGGTGGTTCAATGGAACCTCGGTTACAACAGCGGGTTGCGCGATGCCTTGGGCATGACGTCCTTTGGCGGCAATCTTTACTATTCACCGGGCGATCTGACGCAGTACAACGACGACCGGCATTTCAAGGCTGCGCAGGAAACCGCCGGGTTGCGCACCATCAACTCCCAGTTTTATGGCGCCAATTACTATTATGCGCGTTTGAACGCGGAACGCACGACGCGATTGCCGTGGGATTTTTCATGGATCGTGAAGGGGACCTATCAGATTTCGCCCATGAGCAATCTGCCGGTGACCGAGCAATTGGGATTCGGCGGTTGGCAATCGATTCGCGGGTACGATGAACGTCTGGTGAACGGGGACGAAGGTTACATCGTGACCACCGAGGTGCGCACGCCGCCGCTGAGTTTCGGACGATGGGCCGGCAGCGCGGATGTGGTGGATCGCCTGCAGTTCATCGGGTTCATCGATTACGGCAGCGCGCAGCAACACCTGCTCGTCATCGGCCAGGACCCGAATGTCGAGATGTGGGGCGTGGGACCCGGCGTTCGGTACTCGATCAATTCGTATCTCACCGTGCGGGCGGATTACGGGTTTCAGATAAAAGACGTGATTGACAGCGGGTTCCCGTCGCGACGCAATTCGCGGTGGCATCTGGGGGTGGTGATTGCCTATTAAGAAAGGATGAAGGATGAAGGATGAGGGATGATGGATGAAGGATGAAGGATGAGGGATGATGGATGAGGGA
>JACQHZ010000091.1 GCA_016198745.1 Verrucomicrobiota bacterium | reverse complement strand
TGCCTGCCCCCCATCTTGGGGGGCCACCCTCTGATCCCCCTTCAGAGGGGGACAGATGGGTGGGAACCGTTGAATCATGCCTGGGAAAGGCTTGTTGTCGTTGCTCCTCCTGCTGTATCTGGGGGGGGAACGTATGGAATGGCAACTATCCGCCACGGAACGAACCTATTTGCGCGAACTGGCCGCGCGGCAGGCGGAGTACGCCGCTTTGCCGATCATGGCGAAGCGGCGTCAGATGTGGTATCACCTGAATGACACCCGCCCCGGCGCGCGGCCCCCGGTCATCATCGAAACGTGGACGTTCGACCGTGATTTCCTGCCCGAGAGCGTGTTCCGCTGCGCCTCCGAGGACGGGCGGAACATCGAGCGGCAATTGCTGCGCAACGTCCGCAACCACGAGTTGCTCGACGACGACAAGGTGATCCCCGACACGTTCGAGGTTCACTGGTTTGTGGACGTCAACGAGTTCGGGTTTCCGATCGAATCCGAGCGCGTCAAGGATTCGCAGGGCATCGAGACGGGTTATCGGTTCAAGCATCCGATCGCGGACCTGGACCGCGATTTCCCGATGCTCAAGCCCGCCGTTTGCCGCGTGGACCGGGCGCGCACGATGGCGTGGAAACAGTTCGTGGAAGAATTGCTCGGCGACCTGTTGCGCGTCGAATTGCGCGGCTGGATGCCCTACCAGAGCATGTTGACGCATCGGATCATTCCGCTGATGGGGATGGAGGCGTTCTTCTACGCCATGCACGACAACCCCGACGCCGTGCATCGTCTGATGGCCTATCTGCGCGACAACGCGTTGGGCATGATGCGCTGGGCCGAAACGGAAGGATTGCTGCGGGTCAACAACGGCAACGAGGCCAGCTTCGGTTCCAGCTACAATTTCACCACGCGACTGGCCGCCGACCGCGACAAGGACGCCCCGGCACGGTTGGGCAGCGTATGGGGCGCGAGCAACAGCCAGGAGACCGTTGGCATCTCGCCCGCGATGTTCCGCGAGTTTTGCCTGCCGTCCACGGCAATCTCGCCAAGGCCCGTCGCGCCGTCGAGTTGGCGAGACGCGAGATCGATCGATGCTACCGGGCGTAGGCCAACCTCTTGACCTGTTCAGACCGCCGGTTTCCATTCCGTGCCCGGCCAGTTGTACACGTCGCGAGGATCGTTGATGCTCCAACACGTCACCCGCGGATGCGGACGCTTGACGCCCGGCGTCCGTGCGAACGGGTCGGCGCGGCCGGTCCACGCCCACTCGACGGTGATTTCAATGGGCGGTTTCACGCGCCAAGGTTTGGCGCGCGGATCGAGCTGGGACGTGAATCCTTTGTTGGCGTTGCGCCCGTGACCGTCGAGAATGCGCACCTCCGTTGCGCCGGCGTCGAAGCAGCCGGCGATGGCGGCGTTGGCGTCGGCGGTCAACTGCTCGCGGCCGTGAAGATATTTTGGCGAGTTGTCGTCGGGATCGTAGCACTGGTCCCAGTGATCCACGCCCGCCAGCCCTTCCATGTCGGTGCAAATCCAGATGATCATCTTAAAAAAGCAGTTGGGTAATTAATCCGATTGCGCAAGCAAAATCGCGCTTGACGAATTGAACTAATTGATTTAATTGTTACAAAATGACGGTTGATTCACCCCTGGTCAAGCGCACCGTGGCGCGGTTGTTGGCGGAATTTGCCAAGGGCGGATTTGATCCGGGCCGGCCGTTGCCGACCCAGCGCGACTGGGCCAAGCGAATCGGGGTGAGCTACTGCACGGTGAATCGGGCCCTGGGGCTTCTCAAGCAGCAGGGGGTCGTCGAGGCGCGGGAAGGATCCTACACGTTCCTGCGCCAGCGGCCCGTCCGCGCACGCCCCCCGCGTGCACCGTTTGCGGAAAGCCAGCCGACATGCGTTTCAATGTGGCTGGCGGAGAGCTCGGATTTGCGGAAGGTGCGTCAGGCGATTGTGCGGCGCCGGTTCCAGAACCAATTTCACCGCCAACATCCAACCATCCAAATTCAGGAACGGCTCATCGATCGTGATGCAAGAACCCTCGGAGAGATGCTCTTGCGGAGCGTGGTCATCGAGCCGGAACCGACAGTGGGACGAACGACGCAAACGTATTTACGGTTTCTCCTGGAACACGGCGCCATCGCGCCGATCCCGGTTGAAAACCCGTATTGGGAACGACTCAACCCCCGGTTGGCGCGAACCTGCAGTCGCGACGGCAACGCATACTTGTTGCCCACGAACGTCACGCATTCGTTTCTCTTCTATAACAAGGCGCTGTTCGTCAAAGCCGGTTTGAACCCGGTGCAACCGCCACGGGATTGGGAGGAGTTTACCGCGGTTTGCCGCAAGCTGTCGCGGTCTGGTGGCGGCCGACCGAGTTTTTACCTGAACGGCGTAAGGGGGGCGGTCTGGTGGTTGATGCATTTGACCTACCAAGGCTTGGCGCAACTGGATGCGGACACGCTGCCCGCTCTGGACTGGCGCAGCCAGGCGGCCCACCGGGCGGCGGAATGGTTCGTGCGCCTGTGGCGCCGGCACAAACTGGTTCGG
Source organism: Verrucomicrobiota bacterium (assembly GCA_016198745.1). Classification (GTDB taxonomy): domain Bacteria; phylum Verrucomicrobiota; class Verrucomicrobiia; order JABWAM01; family JABWAM01; genus JACQHZ01. Next base: position 23,003 of record JACQHZ010000091.1, on the reverse strand, counting down.
GTCCTGCAGGATGATCCCTACGCCCTGCTGTCGGCTTGTCTTCTGGATGCTGTTCCGATGACACTGGATGATGGCGGGCTGGCGGCCCTGGCGGCCCAACTCGGCCAGGCCGAGCGTTTTGGAATCGTCCCGTTGCCGGCGGGGCCAAGCGGCAAGGTCGTCAGCCTCCGCAATTGTGGCGGTTGGTTCATCAACGCGCATGCGGCGGCGGAGCAACAGACAGCGGCCGGAGAGTATATTTTCGCCTGGGAACGCTGGCTGCACGAAGGCGAGGGCGGGGCGGAAATGAAGCGGCTTGGGGTCTGGCCCTCGCTGGTCTCGATCTTCCGCCGACCGGGTGAAGACGGTTTCGCTCCGGACGGATTGCCAACCGCGTGGCGCGCGACCTTGGAGAAGCTGGAAACGCTTGCGGCGTGGGAGGCGCCGGAAGCGGATTGGGAGGCGGCAACCCTTGGCGATGCCTTGCGCAAACTGCTCAAGCAGGACGAGCCGCTTGAGCCCGAACAAATTCAGTGTCACTTCCACCTTGTTCAGCACGAGTGCGGCCTGCGCGGCGGCGAGCCGGCGATCACCGTGCGACCAGCCCCCGCCGCACCCCGGCAGACCTTCGCCGCCTTCACACTCGTGGAACTCCTGGTGGTCATTGCCATCATCGCGATTTTGGCGGCGCTGCTGATGCCCGCCTTGAAAGCGGCGGGGGACACAGCCAAGGCCATCAAATGTGTTTCCAACCTGCGTCAGGTTGGGCTGGCGACATTCATGTATTGTAACGACAACAACCGCCTGTTGCCGCCGGCCTTTGACGATTCCGGCAACGCGTGGACACAGGTGCTGAATCCTTACTTGGGAAGCATTGCGCCTTCCATTCAATACTCAAAAGTTTTTCTTTGCCCCGCCGACACCATTCCGCATTTCGGTTATCTCAGCTATGGATGCAACTATGTTGATCAGAACTTTACCACCCCAAGACATGGAGGGCTCATGGATCGCTTCACTCAGCCGTCTGAAGCAATCCTGTATCTTGATGTCGAAGGCGATATGAGCGGCGGCTCCTGGGGAATCTACCCGGGATGGGGCGGCATCTATGAAATGATCGCCTACCGTCACAAAGGGCGGTGCAATGCATTCATGGCGGACGGCTCCGCGCGTTCATTCGGCCTGTCCGACAATCTATTGACACCCCCGGTGTCCCCTCGCTGGCGGTAAACCCTCAAACCACGCCAAAATGATGAAATCTACCATACTTCAAGTTTGTATCATCGGATCATGGATCTCCATCGGATTTGCCACAACCAGTTCTTCCGAAAACCTGAACTTGGTCAAGAATGGCCAATGTGATTCGATGCGAAACTGGGAGGTTCCACGCCATCCCGAAATCGGGGAAGTATCGGTGGAGTTTGATGGCGCGAAGGAGGAACAATTTTTCAGGATTCGGCCTTTGAATTCCGCGTATCCTGAGATTTTTGCGGTCCAACAGAGCTTTGTTCCACCGCCTGAGGAAGGGGCATATACGCTACGTTGTCGGATGCGCATCAGTGAAGACTATGCCGCAGCGATGCCCTGTGTTGCAGTTAATGTCTTCAAGTCTGGAGACGCTCCTGTGACGGACAACCCGTACCACGAAATTTTTCAGTTGCCCCTTTCCAAAGACGCTGTCCCTGGGAAATGGACGAAGCTCGAAAAAGAATTCACCATTCCGAAAAATTGTCCGCGAGTTTATGTGCAACTGATGGCTTTTGGTTCGATGGGAAATGCGGATTTTGACGATATCGAGATCGTTCCTACCGCTGCAAAAGGCGTGAAATAGATCGTTTGCTGCAAAAACCATGACCACCATGTTTCCCCCTTCACCTCAACTTCTGAGAGTAACAGCCGTGGGCTGTCTGACCCTCGTAGTCCATCTATCAACCGCAGAAGAACATCCCCATGAGCGGGACAAACTCATGGACTCGTCTTCGCTTCGACTTGTTTGGAGTTGGGGAAGCAATGATCATCCCGAATGGTGTTCGTCCTTTAAGTCGGCAGGATTTAATTCGTTGGTCGCCCCTGTGCCGCACGCTGAAGAGTGGTGGCAGAATGTGAATGGGATCAACCATTTGACACCGGTCTTGGAGTCGGCTCGGCGTGAGAAAATGTCGGTTTACATCCAGATCATGTGGAGTGGGGATGTCAGCATGAAGATCAGCCAACGGAACGGTCGCCACGCGGTTACTGCCAAAGGAACAGTAGAAGAACGGCTTGCTTGTCCGGTGGACCCGCGATGGTGGAAGGATTATCTTGAGCCATCGCTGGAGACGCTTGCGCGCCATTCTCTCAAGGAGCCTGCCCTTCGCGGGGTGGTGATTGACACTGAGCAATACCAAGGGAAGGAAACCTCCGGCGCAGTAGGGGACATCTACTGTTTTTGCGATGATTGCATGACCGGTTTTCTCGAGGACCGAAAAATTCAGCAAGCGTTGCCAGTTCCTGCAAAGCGATCTGAGCGGATGGAAAAACTTGGCTTGCTGGCCGACTATCGCGATCACTTGGAAAAGCAAGTTCAGAAACTTGCCTCAACGCTTGCAACGCGTCTGGCGAAGATCAACCCTGCTTTTGAAATTCATTTCTACTGTGTGGAGGAGGGTTGGTTCTATCGCGGGTTTCTCAAGGGTCTCGCAGCCAACCAATTGCCGGTCTGTGTCCTCGACTCGTCAACCTACAACGGCTACCTGCCCAAACGGGGCGAAAAAATGCGCCAGATGCTTGCCGCCTGCAATCCGAAAGCGATCTGGATGCCCGGGTATTACACGGATTCCATGACCGCCCGCGGGATCGGCATCACGATCCGGAAGATGAACGCCGAGAAAATCCCCTGGTGGCTTTACAACCAGGAAATCCCCTTTCCAGAGAAGGTGCTGGGGGCCGTCAAAAATCCGCCCTCGCGCGTGGAAGCCCCCTCCGCCAGAACGGGAACAACGGCAACGCAGGACGATCTCATCCAAAAATCCCCATGATACGGTCACCCACCCGGAATCTCGATCGGCTTGTGGCGGCGGCGGTCGTCATTTTCCTGTCAGCGATCGGCGTGGCGCCGCTCCGCGCGCCGGCCGCGGAGGCGCCGGTTTTCTTTTTTGATTTCGGCACGAAAGATTCACCGGTCGCGGAAGGCAGCATCCAGGCGACACGCGACACGAAATACCAGGCGGAGCGCAAGTGCGGCTGGACCGTTGCGCCCCAGGGAGAATACGACCGTCCCAACGCGTATCCATTGGACGCGTTAACCCGCGACGGGGTGTCCTTCACAACAGCCAACCCGATGACTTTCCGGGTGGATCTGCCGAATGGCGATTACATCGTTGAAGCGATCCTGGGCGACCGGAATCCGCTGGAATACCGTCCCGGCATGTATGTTCGAGTCAATGGGAAGAAGGTCCTTTCCGGACTCATGGGCAGTTGCGGCGGCGTGATGCCGGCACGCGCAGAAGCGAAGGCGGACGATGGAAAATTGATCATCGAGTTCGGCAATATCCATCCGACACCTGCAACCGGCTCTCTGAATGTTCTCGTCATCCGAAAAGCCGAAGGTCCCCTCCTTCAATGGAGGAGGATTCCGGGAGAAAGCTTGTCTCCCTCCGTGCGCTGGCTGGCCGAGGACAAGTTGAGAATCGTTTATGGCGCGGGCGAATTTTACCAGTACGACAAGAAAAAGAATTGTTATGTGAACCGTTCGGAGGAGATGTGGAAGCGGTTGGCCGACCTTGGATTCAACGCCTTCTGCGCCTCGTATGAACCGGAGGCGGCCGCCTTCTGCAAAAAGCGGAAAATCCACTTCTTTCACGATATCAAGTTCGCATCGGATGAACGCTACACGCTGAGCGAGTCCCGCATCACAAAGGCGGGAGTGGCGGATTGCGGGGTGGACGTGAAACCTTCGCCACTTGATTCTGTTGCCTGGCAGGAACTGATGGTCAACGAAAGTCTCCGGGCGCATCGGCAGGCGAAAGCCGACGGCCTGCCATTAGACGGAGTGATCATTGATCTCGAGATGTACGGGGCAAAATTCGGGGATGTTTACAACAGCCGTCACACCTTCGATGACGCGACGTATGGCGCGTTCGCAAAAGAACATCCGGAGCTTGGCGATCCCGGGAATGTGGCCGTCGAGAGGCGGCTTGATTACCTGGCGTCGAAAAAACTCTTGGCTGAATACTATCGGTTCATGGAGAAGAAAATGGAGGCGATCGCGCGCGACGTAGAACGCCAAATCCATGCACAGGCGCCGGATCTGGTGATCGGTTTTCTCCAGTACTTCGACAACTGGTTTTATCGCGGGTTCATCCGGGGCATTGGGACGCCGTCCATGCCGGTACTCGCCTTCACCGAACAAACCTACTACGGCTACAACTTCAACGCCCGCTGGGAATACGACTGGTTCAGGAAGGAGAACATGCATTCCCTCTACTACCCAGGGTTCTGGCCTAAAACCATCCACCCCGACAACATGGCGGCGATGGCGAATGCCGCCGCGGCGGAGGCGGATGGGTACTGGGTCTATGGTTTCGCACAAACGGACGAGAAGAACGCTCCCCTCATGGACGCCGCCATCAAGAAGGCCAACCGGAAGATCGTGGACCTTGCGAAGGACGGCCGGATCGACTGCCTCCAGATCTGCAACCACGATCTATCGCCGTTGCAGTCCGAATCCACCGCGTCCGAACCGTTCGATCCCGATAAGCATGAGACCAAGCTGGACCCGATTCCTGACTTTGCGGACGCGGTCTTTCGCTTTGATTTTGGCACTCCCACATCACCCGCGAAGGCGGGTTGGAAACGCGTGCTCTCCGCCGATCTCTTCAATGAACAGACCAAGTATGGATGGGAACGGCTTCCGCGTTTCAGTTTCAACCGCCAGGAGCACAGCAAGGATCCGCTGGTCCAGGATGGCGTCGTGGTGGCCGGCCGCAATCGATTCCTTTTGAAGCTTCCAAAGGGCGATTACGAGGTCGCGGTGATCCTCGGCGACATGGCGCCGGGCGAATGGCGCACACATCAGAATGTCCGGCTGAACGGCAAGGACATTGCCACGGATATCACCACCAACGGCGGCGAATACCGCGTGCTCAAGGGGAAGGTTGCCAGTGACGGAAACCGGCCGGTCGCCATCGAGTTCGAAGGCCGGGGAAGCCAGCAGTATGTGACCATCCTGGGCCTCGCGGTGCGGAAGATGGAACCATAGACGCAAGGCCGGCCACGTTGAACATAAACGCATCCATGTCCGTTCTTCAATTGCCCCAACCCCATCGGCCTCTTTCCCGCGCACTGCCCTCCGTCCCGTGGCCTACGGACCGCGACGATACGCCGCGCTCCTTGCCGCGTCTATTTTTCGGCGGGAATACGCGCTTTGACCTTGGCGAGCAGTGCCGCCACTTGCTCGACCAACTGACGCAACCCATCCCAGTCCGGCTCGCCGGAATCGAAGCCAGGATAACGATTCGTAAAATAGACCTCTGCCAATGCCTGCGCAATGGGGTCGGCCTCCTTCGCGAAAGGGGCGTCACGACTGTGCAGTTCGTCCATCAGTTTACCCAGGTCATGCGTTTTGAGCAGCGGCCATCCCAGCCGGATCAAGTCGGCCTTGAGAAGTTTCTCCAGCACTTCCGCCAGCTTGCCCTGGCACATGCGGTAGCTGGTCTCGTTCGTCGCCAGAAGCCGAATGCCTTCCAGATCTTCCTCACAAATCTCAACCCAATGACGCGGGTTGTTGGAATCAGTTTTTCGAGGCAATGAGCACTCCTTCCATCAAAACGGTCATGAAAAAGTGGTCGTGGCAGGTCTTTTTTTCTTCGAGCCGTTGCGGCGTAATGGGAACTAACGTGAACGCCGGCTTCGGACGAATCTCCCAAATGGCTTTTCGATATTGCTGGGCCGCATCCAACTGCTGTTCTGCCCCCTCCGCAACAATGCACAGGTCCACGTCGCTGTCGGGTTGCGCTTCCCCGCGCGCGTATGATCCGAACAGATACACTTCGCGCACAGGGCGGATGCGGTCAAATGCTTCGATGCACTTGGCCAGCGTCTCGCGCTGGTTCTGCAACGCCGGCGGCAAATTCTCCAGCAGCAGTCTCATGCCCACAATATAATGCCTTCCGTTGTCGCCGACAAGAGCTATCAGTTCTCCGTTGAAAGTTTGATTTTATGAATGAACTAACTCTCCGACTTCCGACATCAACGACAGGAGTTTGCCTCGCCCTAACCTCACTCCCCTGGCCCGCCGATCACAACGACGTGCCGCAGGCGGTTGGCGTCGCGTCGCAAGCAGTCAATCTCTTTCACCCTTCCCATGGTGATTCTTCCCTCAACGAGCCGTACACGCGACCGCGACTGCGGCGGCATCTATTGCTGTGTGCCTCAGATAAAGGTCTGCCTGCGGAAATCGAGGTGCGCGGCATCGCGCCTGTCAATGAGCCGGGGCCGCATTTCTCGCAGGTCACCATCCGCACGCTGAAGGAAAATCTGGACAAGAAGGGATACGTCTATCGCGAGTGCGAAGCCCGCCTCTCGCTCGCCGGCAGCGAGTTCGGCCTGCGAATGGGCCTTCTGCCTTCCATTCGGCATTTCTCCTGGTGGCAATGGTGTCGCGCGGAGCGGCTTTGGTCCGGGCCGCTGGCCGAAGCGTGGCGGATCGGCGGGCACATTCCGTCCTATGGCATCCGGACAAAGGGACATTGGGTCAACCGCGGATTGCAGGACCTGGGTGAACGCCTGGCCCGCGAGTGCGGCGACATCCTGCACGGCGACCTTTACTTGATCGTCTGGAAAAGCGGCTGCCTCCATGTCACCGCCCATTTCAAGGCCGCTTACTTTCACTACTGGCCAAAGCCGATCCCGGCGTTCCCGGTCTTGCTCGTGGACGGATTGAAAGGGCGCTTTCGCCATCGGGCCGTTGCGGGCGCACGGCTGGTAATTGGCGGAGGCGCTGGAGATTGCCTGGACTTTGCGCCTTGCGGCCTGATGTTTGCGGGAGGCCACGCTGGCCGCGTTGTGCCGTGTGCGGATGGCCTCCTGATCCAGCCGTGGTCGGATTTGCGGGTGTTGGCCGGCAAGAGCAAGAAAAACCGCCTGCACTGCCTGGAACCGGCCAGACGGGACGTCATCCCGGCCGGGGTGAACCGCACCTTCGTGTTCAACATTGGTCTGAACGGCGCATCGTCAAAGGTGGCGCGTTACCATGTGCCGTCCTCTTGGTACCAGACGTGCGGAGTCATCGAAACCGATCGGCCTGGACCAGCGGCTGAAATGGCGGCCCGATCCCTGAAACTCATCCGCGAACACACTCTAAAGGGCGGGTTCGATACGGGGCGCGTGTGGCGGTATCTCCGTCGCGACATTCGCACTGGGATTCCGCAGGAGGACGGCGCCGAATGGGAGGGAAACCTCGCACAGGCGATGTTCACTCTGGCGTATCAACGGGGGGAATCGCCGGCGGAGAACTGGGAGCTTTACTTGCACCACGCCTACCACGCCGCGGATGTGGCCGTCTATCATGGTTCCTGGATGGGGCGGTTGGAGTGCACGACGGTCATGACAGCCCCCCTCCCGAAATTCCGTTTCGGTGGCATGCTCTATGGTTACCTCGAAACAGGCGACCCCTACCTGTTTGAAGTGGCGCGTTCCATGGCCGGCGTTTACATGGCGATGGAATGGGCGCTTCAACCAAGGGCCTGCATGGGGCGCGACGCCTATCCGCTGGCCTGTTTGATGTCGCTTTGGGATTACACAGCGGAGCCGTTGTACCTGGATTTCGCGCGCCAGACCGCGCTACGGCTCCTGGCCACCCAAAGTGAGGACGGCGGATTTTCCGGGCAGGCCGGCGCGGGCGTGTTGGGCGGCGCCAGTTGTCTGCCCGCAGCGGAAAGCATCAGCTTCGGCAGCGGCCTCCTGGCGCCGATTGCGCTGCTGGAGTGGGCGAGCCGTGATTCCCGCTGGCCATCGGATTTCAAGGCCCGGTTGAAAAAGTGGACGGACCTGATGTTACGCCTCCAGCCCGCCGATGGCGTTTGGCTCAACGGCGGATCGAAAGGCGCGCCCTATCCACTCATCGGGTCGGGCGCCCTGTTCAGCCTGGTCAAGGCCGGGCAGATTCTCCATGATTGCCGTTGTCGCGAAGCCGTGCGCAAGTATCTGTCCAGCATGAACGCCCGGCGGGAGTGCGTGAACGGCACGCATTCTTTTCTTTCAGCCCTGTATGCGCACGTGGCGGACGGCGCTTGATCGCGAGCAGACCCTGATGGTTCCCTTGTAGTCCATTTCAAAACCCTCCGTTGCTTTCGTCAATATTTACATCAACAAAGGCGTTGAGGCCGCCCACCAGGTCGCCATAGTTGTTGATCAAATCCGTTTTTTTCAAGGAACTGACATGGCCGTCGGCGAAAAGAAAATTTCCGCGTTTGTTGTGCCGCAGATGAACCGTATCTTGTCCGGCGGATGTCGAAATGAAATAATACCGTTGAAAACGATCCCCGGTGACCGGTTGATTCAAAGTCGTTAAGGTAGGAGCCTCTTGCAAAACTCCGTTTTGAGGGTGATTTTCCATAGATTCAGTATTGTTTAGGTAGCAGCTTTGTCTGAGGCCCGTTCCAATAAAACAAGGACGACTGCGCGATCATCCCCGCAAGTTGATCGCGCGCGGCATCTCCCCAGCGGACGGGTTTTGGAAGCGGCTGCGTGATGGACGGTTGTCCTCCGCGAATGGCCAGGGTTTCAGTAGCGATGGTTTTCATGGTTGGCTGTGTTTCAAAATCGTTGGTCTCCTCACCCGCCTTCGGATTCTCCATTTGGAGAGCCGATCAGCCGGCGAATGGTTTTCTTGAGAACCTTCTCCACATGGGGCGTGGTGAAGCACACTCTGGCGCTGGGCTCATATCCTCCCTCCCGAAACGCCTTCGCGGTCGGGAGATAACCGATGCAGTCGCCAAGGCTCGCAAAGGCGACGAAGCAACCCCGGGCGATGGAATTTCCGTAGAGTTGGTACTCCACAAAGGGTTCCCCGGGCAAAAACACCAACGACCGTCCCCCCAGTGTCAGGCAGGAAAACCGCGCGCGGCGGTATCCGCGCCGCAACACAGCCGGCCGCGCCCTCCAACACGCCATCGCGCGATCCACCAGCGGCTTCGTTGAATCCGCCATGATCGCACGGGCTTGCCGAACATCGCGCACCCGGAAGGGAAGCTTCACTGTTTCCGTCCAAAAGTCCAGGGAACCGTCCGAGACAGCCCGTCGGCGGGCTTGGCGGATGTTGCGGACAATCGCCGCCGTCAGGCGGGCGCCGAAACAGCGCAGATTGTTTTCCGGGTCCGTGCTGGAGTACTTGCCCAGGGTGATGTTCCCCGCGCAGCCGGTAAAGTAGAGGTGATGACCTTTGGGGAAGATGCGCCCGACCCGCCGCAGCGCCTCGCCCGGACTGTCGGCCGAAATCGCCCCGCGCTGGTGCGCCGATTGCGGATGCGTGGCGTAAAAGGTGAGCGACGCCAGCAGGCGGCCGCCTTGTCCCCCCAGCGTCACTGTCCGGAGAAAGGGGTCCACCAGCCCTCTTGGCCGCCGTCGCAACCGCGCATCCTCGACCACGCTCCATCGCATCGCCGCCACCTTGCCCCGGCGATCGAGAATCCGGCGGTTGGAAGCCATCCCCGTCACACGGCAGGAGGCGTCCCCGATCTGTTCCACTTCACGAAATCGCCTGAGCGAGACGCGCGCGCCTTTCTCCACACGAGCCAGCACTTTTTTCCACCAGTTCCGGTCCGCCAGGGCCAATCCCCATCGCTCTGCATTGAGGAGCATCGCGTCGATCAGGAGTGGCGCATCGTGTTGATGAACCGTGTGCAACGCAACGTGACGGGGATCAATGCGGGCGCCGCGCGCGAGGGCGCGGCGGAACTCGTCGTGGCACGCTCCTCCCAAGCCGCAATAATCCACCGCGCAAAGCGCCACCCGACGCCGGCCGTCATCCAGGATCACACCCCGGGCGTATTGCGGATCACGGAAGCGCGCGGCATCCGGCAAAAGACCTGCGCAGAGGTGGTGGCCTACCCGCTGGGAAACATCCACCTTGAATCCAGCCAGTTGCAGCTTTCCCAACACGCAGTTGCCTTTCGTTTTTCGGAACGGCTTCATTTTCGAATGATCGCAGCGCTCCAACCTTCTGCAATCCGTAATTCGGTGAAGGTTTGAGGTTCTTGCAAAACTCCCCAAACGGGGGAATTAAGCGATTTGTCAACGGGTTTTGTTTTCATGGGTTGATTCTTTCTTTTTGGTTCTGAGGCTTTTGGATCGTGGACGGCCGGATGGCGCGGGCCTTCGCCACGCCGTAGTGGCTTCCGACTACGCCAAAACGCTCCGTCGCGACGGCGAGACGGCCACGCAGGCGGGGGAAGGGCAGGATGGGGGGGGTAACCGATCCCACCACCTTTCTCCCCCCCCCTCACAAGGTGGAAAACCCAGGGTGTTCAATTTCAAAACCCTCCGTTGCTCTCGTCAATATTTACATCAACAAAAGCGTTGTTGCCGCCCACAAGGTCGCCATAGTTGTTGACCAAATCCGTTTTTTTTAAGGAACTGACATGGCCGTCGCCAAAGAGGAAATTGCCGCGCTTGTTGTGGCGGAGATGGACCACGTGGTATGAGGAACCTCCGACCGGCTCGAAGTAATAGACTTGACGACGATCACCCTCATTACCCGGAAAATTCAAGACCGTGTCGCCAATGTAGAGAAAACCGCTGGGCGGACCGAAGTCCCGGGTGCGGGTTGCATTCCACACCGTGCTTGCGCCGATGGAATAAACCGTGCCGCCGGGCGTGCCGCCGGCATCGCAGTAACGCAGGCCATACGCATAGCTGTGTTCCTGGTTCCAAGGATTGGCGGGCGTGGTCCAATAGCGCGGTTTGTTGCCGGGACACAAGAAAACGGTGGGAGACCCGATGGGATCGGCGGCATAACCTTTGCCAATCAGTCGGGAGTGCCACATCAGGTTGTTGGCGGCGTCCCACACTTCGGGCGCCCAGCCTTCCGAGTCGTTGGCATACATGCCGACGACCAACCCCAATTGTTTGAGGTTGTTCATGCAAGCGATGCTTCGGGCTTGTTCCCGGGCGTTTTTCAACGCGGGCGTCAGCAGCGCGGCGAGGATCGAAATGATTGCGATGACCACCAAAAGTTCAATGAGGGTGAATGCCGAATGCTGAATTTTGACCGCAGATAACGCGGATTGCACGGATAAGTCTGCCCGCGCAAAAGCACGGATATCCGCGCCATCCGCGAAATCCGCGGTTAGGCTTCTGACTCCTGGATTCTGGCTCCTGAATTTCATCGTTCCGGCCTCCTCAAAATGGCTGCGCTCCAGTCCTCCGCGAGACGCAGCTCGGTGAACGTCTTGCCGTCCTTGCGGACCAACGGCGTCTTGAAGTCGGCAACTTCCTCCCCTTTCTCGTTAAAAACATGCGCCTCGTGCGACGAAGCGTCGTTCCAGCCATAGAGACCGCTCACCTTGGTGATGATCCTTTCCTTTCCAAGGATATACCCTTCGTGCAATTCCATCGGCGTAATCGGGAACATATAACACGCCAGATTCTTGTGCGTGGGCATAATGTGGTCGTCATACCAGTTGTACACGCAGCCGTAATCCAGCGCCGCGAGCATGACCCGATATGAGTCCACCTCGTTTCGTTCCGTGAGATGGTCGCCCAGCGCCACGGGCGAGTACAGCAGCATGTCGGCGCAGTTCGAAATTAAACCGGTCTCGGTGAACCGCTGGAACTTCAACCGCGCCATGGACCGCGTGTGCGGCGGGCTGTTGCCGACGAGCGGTCCCCTGGCCAAAATTCGCTTGGCCTGCTGAAGACGAAAAGGTTGCGACAGCAGCGTGACGGAACTTTTTTTGTTCACGAGCGTGAAGGTTTGCGGATCAATATCGCCGCTGACCTCGTCCCACGGTTTTCCGTAGTGGTAACGGCACGCGCTGTGCTCGATTTCGTCCCAGTAAATCCCGCGCGCGCCGCATTTGTCGAAAAGCGTGTCCACAAACCGCGCCATCTCGGCCCCAAATCCATTTTCAGGCGTGGGCAGGAAAATCTTCATGAAACTGTATGTTCCGCCGTAATCGAGTTGCGTGCCGTCGCTTTTGAGCGCGCGGTCCGCCTTGAAGCGTTCGATGTTCGGCGCGTGCGTGTCGAGAAAACAGTCCCAGTAGATGATCGGCCGGACGTCGGGCGCGACCCGCTTGACGATCTCAAAATAGCGGACGTACTTGGCGTGGTCGCCTTTTTCGATGAAATGGGTCGAAGCGTGCGTGTCCGCATCCGTTGAAACGCACAAGACGTGGATGCCTTTGTTCTCGATGAAAGACCGGATGTTCTCGTCCGTGTCGGGCATCCAAACTTTGGGTTCCGGTCTCAGAAACGCAAACTGGTATGGCAACGTGAAGTTCACGTCCAGAACCCGCCGCGCCGCATTGACGAATTCCCAGAAATCACCCTTCCCCACCCCGGAGGGGTGGCAGGCAGGGTGATTTTGCCCACGACCCGGTTTTGCCGTTGGCACCAGACACCATTCGGCGGTGTAGGTTGACCCGTTCTTCAACACGAAGCTGTTGTCCGCAAGGCCCAGCGTCCCGTCCGCGCACGAATTGACCGCATGCACCTGAAAGGCATCGTTCAACGGCAGCAAACCGATTCCCGCCTGGCTGGTGACGCCGTAGGTGCTCGGATTGCCCGGCTTCTCCAACACGCCCTGGCCCGATTCCATGCAGGCGCCACCCAGCCACACCCTGACCAACCGCTTTTCCAGGGCGCAGGTGTGCCGCTGAATGATGGGCACATCGCGTTGGGCAACGTTTTTGAACGTATCGAAAACCAGGATCGCCTCGTCCCGCGGTTCGATCCGGCGGTGGTGTTCATAGAATTCGCATGATCCCGCGTTCCATTGGCCGTCCGGCGAGGAGAACTGGCTTTTCACGATAAACACTTCAGAGGCAGGATCACCCTGGGAAGGGTGATCATCGCCCACCTTGATTTCCAACGTGGTGGAATTCTTTTCCGCGATCGTGTAACGCCTGGGAAACTTGTCCGCCGGAACGATGTTGGGAATGGAACCGGTGGGAGCGGGCCGGCGTTGCTTGGGCGGCGGCGGCGGGTTTTTGATCACCAACCCAAGGTCGCCAACGCGAATGGTGCGATCAATCTGCGGATCATTCTCGCTTCGATTCTGCAGCGCCAGCTCGTTGCGCGCGGACTTCAACAGATCGGTGACCCGGAATTCAAATTCACACGCCTTCGATCCGTCCAGCAGCCGGTAGTGCGAATCCGTGTCGGCGGCGGTGAAGTCCGGCGAAAAGAAAACATTGGCTTCCCCAGTGGAGGTGACGACCGTGGTCGTCATTCCACCTCCCGTCTTTGACACGAGGGGGCGATTGGTGAAGCGCGCACCGTCCACCGCCTGTCCGTTAAGGGTCAGCGCCAGGGCGCCCGTCCCCCACCCCGCCACCTTGGCCGAGTGCATTCGTGCCCGCAGAAAGAGATAAGCCTCCTTGCCAGGGGGAATGGCGGGAGCGTCAAACGCCACTTGCTCCTGACTGGAGGGCTTGATGGTCATCTCCTTGCGAATCGCCAAACCACGCGGCGGCAGGGTCCCCTTCCCGGCGGCATCGCCAAAAACCATGGGCCCCAGCCGGAGGCGGCTGCTTTCCCACGGACGCGTGGAAAGCGTCATCATCTTTTCCTGTTTGGGTTCCGCCGAATCGCAATCGGAAATGGCCAGTTCCCCGTTGACCTCGGTGTTCTGGTCCACCGCGCTCACTTTGAGCAACTCAAAGGGAATGGCGGCCTCCAGCGTGTAGCCGGTGGGCGTGCGTTTGGCGGCCACTTGAACTCCCTTGATGGAATGGTTCACGGGACGGTAGCAAAACACTTCCGGCTTGATATCCGTTTGCGGATCGCCCGTGGTGGTGAGACTGCCGGGACTGATGCCAAAAGTCCATTGGCCATCCCCAAATGACGCGCGACCGGGTTCATGGTTCGGGTTGAAATCCAGGTAAAGTTCCACGTGATCGCCCAGGTACATGTCTTTGCCGCACCGTTTTTGGGCCACCACATCGTCGGTCACCTCGACGGCCACAAAGAGGGTTCCCGTCCGCCAGGCCATCCAACCTTTCGCGGACAAGTCCGACGGTCCCTTCCACTGATCCCCGGACCAAGTGACATGCTCCTTGTCATTCAGGTTGAACTGATTCGGCACCCCCTGCCAATCGGACAGGTCACCATCCACCGTGAATGGCGGATCGGGTTTCAGCGGGATTACATAGACCAGTTCGTCAGCCATAACGGGGAGGATTGCCAGAAGGCAACAGGCCATGAATGACAAATTTTTCATTCTTCGTGATTCTTAGGTTGGCAGGTTCACGGTTCCGGGTTCCGGTTTTACAGTTGGGGAGCATACGCGTCTCGCGTGTGAAAATCGGCGGCCCGCCGATTTTTCCGAGGGGAAGTTGTCGGGCGGAACGCCCGCCAAGACACGCGGGACGCGTGTGCTCCCCAACCGTTGAACCATTGAACCGCTGAACCGTGAACCTGAGCAGTTATCATTTCCCCTCCTCAACCTTTGTGTCCGTATCCTTCCTTGGCCGGACACACATTTCGCCAAACATGAGCGTGGCGTCGCCGTGTCCCTGGCGATGGCAGTATTCCGCCAGCGTGACATTTTCCCCGCCGGTTTTTTCATCGTTGACCATGCAATCGCAGTAGGTAAGCACCAACTTGTTTTTTTCCTTGGCTTTGAGAAAGTCACTCACGTCGAGAACAAACCGAGTCGGACTGCCCGCCTTGGGAGTATAATCATTGGCGGGGGGATCCCATGCCCCGGTGTACATGAGTCCCCACTTGGGCCGCTCGTACCAGATGCATTCGCTGGAACGTTCCCGCGCCGACTTGAGCGGTTTGTTGAGCAGACGTTCGCCATCGAGCGCGTCTCCGTTCAGTTCGATGGTGAGGAGAGGGCAGGGGCCTCCCGTAAGTTTCGTCTTTCCCGGCGTATCGATCCGCGCCTGGAAATCCAGGACCGTCGGGGTTTTTGCGCCGTCCCACGGGCAGGTGAACTCAATCGTCCGCTGTTCACCGTAGGGAATTTCCATCTCGCCGCTTGCGTCGGCAATGAGTTTGACCGGTTCGTTCTGGGCTGATGCGGCAGCGCACATCAGAACGAGCGCCAACGTGGTTGGAATCAGTGTTTTCGGATTCATTGCTTGAAATTATTCAAGTTCATGGGTTCAACGGTTCACGGTTTTCTTTTCCAATCTCAAACAGTTGGTTTTCCTGCGGTCGCGTCGTCGCGCCGCCGACGTACCTCACAGGCAAAATGCGGCCGGGCAGGTCCCTGCCGTTTTGCTCGATCCGTTCGCAAAGCAAATTGAGCAGAGCGGCGCCGATTTTTTCAAACGGTTGTTGCGCGCGCGTCAAGTTGGAACAACTGGCATTCGCCAAATCGAGTCCCGTCCCGCCCACAACGCTCACGTCCTGCGGTATCCGCAGTCCCCCTTCTCCGAGCGCGCGAACCGCTCCCAGCGCCAGCAAATCACCCGTGCAATACACGGCGTCGGGCGGTTTCGATCTGTCAAGGAGTTTCCTGACTGTTTGACAACCCTCTTCCTCACGAACGGATCGCGCTGACCAGATGCGGAGGGCGATGTCGTTCTGGGAATCCAGTTCCAGCCCGGTCGCCAGACCCGCATAACTCAGGCGCGTTGAGGAGGAAGCCCCAAATGACGCGGCTTTCAGAAAAACGACCCTTCGCCGGCCGGTCTGCGCCCAAACCTTGCCAAGCAGACCGCACGAACCATGATAGTCGGAGGAAACGAAATTTGCCGTCGAGCAATCGGCCGGTGGATTGACGTGTACGACAGGCTTGCCCGCCTTCTCGTAAGCTTGCCGAACCGCTTCGCTTCCTGGCGTTTCGTAAAGAATCAGCCCGTCCACTTCGGAAAGTTCCTCCAACAGTTTTTTCGTCCACTCCTCCGCATTTGCGGGACGGAAGGACAGAGGCAGAATCATGGGACTTTGCGGCCGATCCGCCGCCGCATTAAAAATGGCCTGGCCGATCAGATAGCCCCATTGTCCCAACGGATCGTCTTTGAACAGCGGAATGTTCAGCGCAATCTTCAGTCGTCCCTTCATCGTCTTTGGGCGGGAGGCGACCAGAAAAGTGCCGTTGCCGACCTCGGCGCGGAGGCGTCCTTCCCGGGCAAGTTGTTTGAGGATATGGTGGACTGTGGCCACGCCAACGTTCAGATGGGACGCCAGCCGGCGCACCGGCGGCAGGCGCGCGCCCGCGCTGAGACCCGGCCGGTCGAACGCAGCGCACAGATACCGTCGGACACGATCCGTCGGGCGCTCGTGAACCATCCGCGGTGGTCCCAAGGATTGCTTCCCTTTCATCCAGCCAAACGTATCAGAACTGTTCGGAACACACAAGAATATTTTCGAACGCTATCGAACATCGAGGGCCCGGACAGCAGCCACGGCGGTTTTCACCGCAACCCCAAAAATGTCAACGCCGCGCTGGACGTTTTCAAAAAGCGGCTTGTTTTTTAGAATCTGCCCCTTTCCAATGTGACGATCTCATGTGACGATCGTCACATGAAATTCCGGTAATGCTCCACAAACTGACGGTTCGGTTCGTTTTCAATGTTCGGTTCCTTTCGGACAGAACTCTCTATCAGCAGCATGCGCTTTTTCAATTTCATCTGAAGCGTAACACTTGATGCCCCACCACGGCGAGAGGCTGAAATCGGGTTCGATTCATAACACTCCGCTCGATTGGGAAAACGATTGCGGTTTGCCGCTCGTTGCCTGCGCCAGTTCATCCACCGTTGCCGCAATGATCTCTTCGACGGCGGGATGGAACGCGCCGGGCAGTCCGTATTCCAACATGCCGGTGTGCCCTTCGTAACCGCCTTCGCGCAGCACGCGCAGCGACGGGATGTAGGCGAGGAGGACGTGATTGTAACCCGATACCCACGTGTTCTCCCAGCCATACGTCTGCTTCAACCCGGGCGTCGGCGTGGCGCGCATTGAAATCAGCGGCCAGTCGGACGGCGTTGGCGTCGGGAAAAAGATGATCGCCGCCGTCCATCACCAGCGCGGCGTCGGATTTCACGAACGGAAGCAGTCGCGCGAGATTCTTGGAGCGTGCATTTCTCCTCAATCCAAACTCGCCGCGAACTTTTTCACTTCCGATTCGCTGCCATAATAATAGAGCGCCGTCGTGAGCGGTCGCACCGAGGCTTGGAAACGATTGAGATTTTTGCCGATCATCCGTCTTTCAAACACATCGTAAACCGTGTTCGGTGCGGGCAAAGCGACCACGCCGTCAAATCCATCCGCTGTCGCAGTGATGGCGATCAGATGTCGGTTTGCGTCCAAAAGAAGATCTCCATCACAGTAGAAATGAACACCCGCCGCCCGGCAGATGCTTCGCAATAGCGCGGCGTTGAGGCACGGGATCGCAAGATAGACGGAGGTCGCGCCATTGATTTCCTTGCTGGCGATGGCGGTTTTTCCATTGTGAACGTACTTGCCCAAAACTTCCGCCGCAGAATCCTGGACATGAAAGATTGGCCCAATCTCAAACGGGAACCCCGGCGTGCCCTGATAATCCGAAGGCTTGATTCGATAACCGGGCGCGAGGGCTTGCGTCAAGCGATGGCCGGATTCGATGGTCGCCTCGGGAACGCGATGCTCCGCATCAACGCCCACCGCAAATCCGGTGAGGCGTTTGATGTTCTCGACCGATAACCGCAATCCATCACTGAATCCGGGCGCATAGACCCAGACGACGGTCTTGCCGGGCCGGCAGGCCGTTTCCTGAATCCGTTTTCTCTGCGGCGCGTTCAAGGTGAAGGCATTCGCAAACACATAAACCTTGTAGCGGTCCATTCCGGACAAGGCGATGTCATCGAGGTGGTAAAGATCGTAAGGCGCTCCAAGCTTGGGAAGTTCGTTGATGTGGCTGTTGTACTGGAGGCTGCCGAGCAGCTTCGGCGCGCGATAGAGATCCAGTCCGTACAAGTCCGTGTTGTTCATGAAGACGGCCACCTCGGAAACGGACGCCAGATCGGTCCGATAGGCGGCGCTGTAGATTTTCCGGCCCTCGCGCAGCGTCTCGACGATGCTGTCTTCCGCGAACCACGGCATGCTCAGCCGCCCGGTCGCGCCCTCGCGAAACCCGACCCACCAGAGCGCGTCGCCCCGCACGGTGGAGGTCGCGATGTTGCGTTTCAACACCGACAGCGTTTCCTGCTGGCTATACGTTCGGTCGGTAAACTGCAGCGGCGTGAAAAATGTCCGCGTGTCGTATTCGACGAGGAGCATCTTCTTGTGCCGCCGAATGCTTTCCGTGAGGCTGATGGGAATGGCAGGCGTGCCCCACCGAACTTTTGCGTAGGCGTGCAAGAGCGCGATATAGTCAATGTGCGGCGATTCCAAAACCTTTTGCAGCCCGGCATACGCGCAATGATGCAGCCGGCCCGGCGTCGCGCCCGCGGCGTTGAATCCATCGCCGTACAATCCCCAAAAGCCGGTCAGATACCTGCCGCCGCTCGCCTCTTTGACCGCTTTGCCAAAATCAATCAGCCGTTGCGCCATCACGTCGGAATGAAATTCCCAGTAGTCCATCGGCAGGCGCGTACGTGCCGGATCGCGAAAGACCAGCAGGTCTTCCTTGCGGAGAACCTGAATGTCAGGCTTCGCGATTTCGAAAGTAACGGCGTCGTTTTTCCAGGCGGATTGAAAGGCCTTGACGTCATTGCCGTATTTTTCTTTCAGCCAAAGTCGGAAGGCGCGGTTATGTTCGGGACTGTAATCGCCCGCGATGATATTCTCGCGTTTCGTGTCCCAGGTATTGGCGTTCAATCCATGGTAGTAGGTCTCGCCGCCCAGCGCCGTGTGCAGCCCGATGATGTGCCCGCTGTATTTCCGGGACAGCAGATGCTTCACCAATTCCCGCGCGTCGTCGAGCGATTCTTCGATCCAGCGACGGGAAGAAAACGAATGTTGGAGGCGGCGACCGTCGGCGAGCAGAGTCGCGTCATCGGGATATTTGTCGGTCCAGGCCTGGGAAACATCGAAGCCCGTGCCCACGAGGATGCAGGCGTCGGGGTCCACTTTCAGCAGACATTCGATTTCCTGGTCGAGCGCGGCGAAGAATTCTTCATTCTCCGCCTTCTTGTCGTTCAGATTGAAACGCGACACGATTCCTTTCTGGGCATAAATCCGCCAGACATGGATGCCCGTCTTCGCGTGTTCGCCGATGCTTTCGTAGCTTGGGTAAAACATCTCGGTCATGATAAAAGGCGGCACAACTTTGCCGTTGACGTAAAGCGTGGGATGGCCGTTCTCGTACTTCACTTCGGTTTGGGGCGGTTCCGCGGGCCATGCCTTCGGGGCGGCATCGAATTTCTTGATCTTCAAACGTCCCACCATTCCCTCGCTCGCGCCCCCAACGACACCTTCCAGTCCGCGTCCGACTGGCGTGAGGAAAATGGGAAAGTCGCCGTGCGGCGCCCAATCGGGGATGTGAAGCTTGGCGGTGAGCATCTGCTTCCGGCCGGCCGCCCATTGGCTGGTGGGCTTAGGCGGCAGAAACGTAGTGGCAGCGACCGTGTAATCGGCATGCAGCGCCACGGGTTTTTCGCCGACGCGCAAAACGAAGGCGTAATCGTTTTGAATCTTCCCGTCCGTTTCCATCTCGAAACGGATATCCACCGTCATGCCCGGCTTGATCTCGGCCGGCGTGGTTTGGAGGGAACGCTGTCGAAAAGTTTCCTTCACGCCCTTGTCGAAGTACTCCTGGCTGGCGTGATGCAGGCAATTGGGCGGCATGCCCTCTTCCTTGCAGACTTTCCAATCGCGGTCGTCAAGGCGCGCCTCCTGCCAGCGGGCCTCGTCCGCCTGCCCGGGCGCGGACAGGTCACGATTCGATGACTTCCACGTCTTGTCGGTCACGATGCGTTCCACGCTGCCATCTGCGCGAGTGAGCGCCAGTTCGGCGATCAACCCCTCGAAGATGCTGAACTCATGGCATTTGACGGCAAGGACGTTGTCGCCCGCGACGAGGAGTGACTTCACATCGTAGAGATCGGTTGGAATTCCGCCGTTGCCCACAAACTTTCCATTGAGATAAACCTCGTACGTATCATCGGCGGCAATTTGTAGTTTGGCCTCCGGGACCGAGGACGGATTGCCGATCTGGAAATGTTTGCGAAAGTAGCGCACGACGTCATCCACATTATCCTCGGGATACCAAATCCAATTCGATTTCCAGGAGGGCTTCTGCACCCAACTCAAGTCCGCCGTTTCGCTCGCGCTGCACGCCTGCAACTCCAGCACGGACGAGCACGCCGTCTTCGGGTCGCCTTCGGGCGCAAGCAGGTAGTAGCGGATCTTCGTCGTCTCGACCGGCGCGAATGTCTCGACGATCTGCTCGCCGGCTTTGCGCGGGTTGGCCTTCGGCGGAAGCACCGGGAACCATTTCCCATTTCGGCAGGCATCGATGCGGTATTGCGCGGACTTGTGCAGGAAGCTCTCATTGACGACGAGCTTGCTCAGCGTCACGGGCTGCGGCCAGCGGACCTCGATCCAGTTGGGAAATGCGCCCATTGCCGATAACCAGCGCGTGTCGAAATTTCCGTCGAAGACGTTCTCGATGGTTGCATCAGGCGACGGCGATTGGGAAGACGGAAGGACCATTGCGCCGAAGGCGGTTTTCGCGACGTTGTTCGGCTCCCGTTTTTGCTGTTGGCTCAAAAATTCATCTTCCGCGCGAAGCGTCGGCGATGACTGAATGGCGGCCTGGTACAGCGCTTTCACCTGTTCCTCGGTGGCGCTGGATGGAAAAATCTGCAACTCATCCAGCGCCGTCCCACCGGTGGAACGGCCGAAGAGTTGACCGCCGAGGCGAATGCCGTTTCCGAGATTCGCGGGCGCGATTGGCCAAGCCGAAGGTTTGGTGGCCGGCTTGCCATCGAGATAAATCCGATTTCTGCCATTGTCCCAGGTTGCCACAAGGTAGCGCCATCGGTCGTTGGGCCAGCCGGCAATCAGCGTGGTGGTCAAACCATAGGAGTTTCTCTTTCCGCCGAGAAACGCGAGGTCGCTTCCCGCGGTCTGCAACAAAATCCAATCGTCATCGCCGGCCAAGGTGACCAAGTACCGATATTGATCGGTCTCTCCCGTCCACCCGATCTGTTTTGCCCAGAAACATAAAGTGCCGCCGGCTGGATTGAGATTTCCAGACAGCGGATACGTGACCGAGGCGTCCGGACCCACCACGACGGCCTTTCCCCGGACTCCATCAATGAACTGAAGTTTGCCGAACGCCTCGGCTTTTTTCGAACCGGCGGCAACCTCCGCATCCAGCCCCTGGTCAAACGACGCTTGAAAAAGAGGACGAATGGTTTCCTGGGCTAAAGTTTTTTTTTAGCAGCGGCGGAGCTTTCGGCGTTCACTTTTTCCATCGCGGATTTGTGCTTCGAATAAATCGCGGCCACTTCTTCCGTCGGCAACGCCGCGTTATAAATCGTCAACTCATCCAGCGCCTGCTCTTCTTTCGATTCGCCAAAAATCGTGCCGCCGAGGACGAACTCGTTTCCGAATGATTCGGCGACCACGGGCCACTTCCGCGTGCCCGCCAGCGCGCCATCGAAGTAGAGGCAGGCAACGCCGTTGTCCCACGTCACGCAGATGTGTTTCCACTGTCCGTCCTTCCAATTCTCGGCCGGCGTCTCGGCGTAAGAGTAGTTGGCGGCGTTTCCGCCCGTGAAGAGGAACTTGTTCTCGGGCGTCTTATAGACGATGAGCCAGTCGCCTGAACCCGCCTGCGCGCTCACGAAGAAATGAACCAGGTTGTCGTTCCCATTCCAGCCGATCGGTTTGGCGAGGAATGCGATCGAACCTTTGTCAGGCAGGATGTTGCCCACAACCGGGTATCTGACCCAGCTCTTCGCGCCCACAACCAGCGCATTGCCCCGAACGCCGGGCACGAATCGCGGCCGCCCCCCCTCCGGCACTGACGCGACCGAGTCGGCTGCGGATTTTTCCGGCTGCGCCGATTCGTCGAACGACGCCTGGAACAACACGTCTGCAGAGAACGCGCATCGAAACGAGAACGCAAAAAGAAGAAGACTGACGAGCGATGGTTTCATAAACGAATTTGGTAACTGCTCAGGTTCACGGTTCAAGGGTTCACGGTTCAGCGGTTGGAAATCCCAAATGAGTCCAACACGATCATCAAGGTCCCCACAGGTTTGTATTTCCAACCCAATCCTTGGAAGGCTTGATTTTGATGACCGCCCCGCCGGCCAGTCCCACCACGGCCATTCCCTTATGGCGCGCGCCCAGCTTGTTGTAGGGCATGCTGAATGTCGCGTAGGTGTCCGGAACGCCGTCGCCATCTCCATCCACGGTCAAAGGCCAGATTAGAGGATGATAAATGGCCGCATCACCGTTGAGTCCCGGCCACGAAGCCGTGTTTTCCGTATGATCTCCCAACAACATGGCGGCGGGCGCCACATTACCCAGCTTGGCGGATCCTCCGCCGCTCGCGGAATAAATGACCTGGGCGCCGCCGTAACCGTAATTGACGCCGTAGGTAAACCCGACATCCGCATTTTGTTCAGTCGGACAGCGCATGTAACTGACTCCGGCCGGCGCATTGGTGCTGACCAGATATTTTCCAACCAAATAAGGCCATCTTAATCCAACGGCATTTGCGTAAGGCGGGAGATAATTGTCATTATCATCCACATACAACAGAATGGCCGTGAGGATCTGTTTTTGATTGTTCATGCACACAACCGATTTGGCGCTTTCCCGCGCATTCTTTAGCCCCGGCAACATCAGCGCCGCCAGGATCGAAATAATGGCGATCACCACAAGCAACTCGATCAAGGTAAATGCCGAATGCCGAATGCCGAATGCCGAATGCC
>JACQHZ010000088.1 GCA_016198745.1 Verrucomicrobiota bacterium | reverse complement strand
TGTTGGATGAGTTCGGGAATGAACAATCGGCCGCAGAGAAAGATAGGTTTATCCATGCGGGGAGCGTGCCGTGCAACGGGGGAAAAGTCTAGGCGGAAAAAATTGTGTGTAAGGTGCAGGCTCCGTCAGCGCCAGCCGGGATCACCGGTGCGTTCCTCTGGGGATTTGTCGAAGGGATCATACGCCGTTGAGGATTTCCGGCATGTTCTTTTTCACCCAGGCTTGCAGACGACGAAGGTCCTCCTCGGTGGAGGCGCGGTACGGCGGCTTGGATTGAAGCGAGCATTTGAGAAAGCCGGTCAACCGGCCAAAGACGCGATCCACGGCGGTATCCTGCAACCCCTGGGTCACAAAGACCTGGCCGAAGGCGACAAACAACCGGCACACCTGGTTTTGGATTTCAAATGCGCGCGCCCATCGTCCGTCGCGACATGCGTCGAAGTACTCGATCATCCACCGCGGGTTGATGAGCACCACGGAGGAGTAGGCGCCGGTGGCGCCCATCGGGGTGGCGCTGGCCAGGACGTGTTCGCCCACGAAGACCTTGAGGCCGGGATTGGCCAGCGTGATGAGCCGCACATCGTAAATATCGCTGCTGCCAAACTTCGTGCCCCACAAGGTCGGGACACGCCGGATGATCTGCTGGTACAGTTCCGGCGATATCCGACGCTTGGAGCGGCCCGTGTCGTAATGCACAATGGGCGTGGGGCCAGCCGCGTCCGCGATGGCCTCAAAAAAAGCGACGGTTTCCTGATCGTCAAGTTGCAACCAGAAGGGGAGCGCGATCTGGATGATGTCCGCCCCGAACCGGCGCGCGCGTTGCACGCGCTTGCGCGCCTGCGCGGTGTCCAGCGCCGTGCAACCTGCCTGCACCGGTTTGCCGTGCGCATGAGCGGTCTTGACGAGGGTTTCGTTGATCTCGCTGAAGAGATCGAAGTCCTGGGTGTAAAATTCGCCGGTGGTGCCGCCGCTGTACAGGCCGTGCATGCCCGCCTTACAGCAGCGCGCGATGTCCCCGGCGAATGTCTTGCGGTCAAAATCGCCGTTTCGTTTCCAGGGTGTCGGCAGCGCCGCCCACATCCCTTGCAGATCGTCTTTGGTGAATTTCATGGTCGGGTTTGGTTCCCTATCGGATGACACAGAATCCGGTTGGCTGCAAGATTCATCGCAAAATCCCGCCACGGGGGATAGGGGAAAGGATTTGCCTAAAAATACTCTTTGTGGAGTCCACGCCCCTCCAAAATGAGAACTGTTGAAGCGAGCCGGGCGGCAGTCATCCCTCTGGGGGGACAAGCAGACCGCCGCGACCGCGATCGCCTGCTGCCGAGCAAGCTTTCATATCATTTGAGCGCGAAAATACTTCTCGATTTTATTTGGCGTGAACGCCGAACTTAAAAGGCCGTCCTGAATCCGCCGCAATACCGAAAGGTCCAATGCCGGCTGGGGAAGATACGTTCCGAGTTTGACGTAGGATTCGAGCAAATCAGACTTCACGACGCGCGCGTCAGCGTAATTCACGACGGTTGGATGATCCACAAACCGATGGTCACCAGGTTGCAGGATAACCGTTGTATCGGAATGGGGACGCTGTGTTGTCAGGTTGACAATCAGCACATCGCCCTTCTGCGGATGGGAATCCGTGAGCAGAACCCATAAATGCGCGGTATTCTGCCCGGGTTTGGGGAGCAACAGCGCGTCACCGGCCTTCAGCATAACCTCAGTTGGCCGACAGGAGTTTGTCGCTCAACGCGAGGTTGTCCAACTCATCTTCAATCGCGGCGATTTCCAGGTCGGTCTTGCCACCGGCCTTCAGGATGTCCCGGTAGGTGATGGGGATCGCGCCGCCCTGGGGATCCTGCCATTCGGGGAAGGCATGCGCCAAGTCCACAAGTTTCCACCGGTTCATGGCGCCAAATTTCTCGAACACTTCATCAAGGAGCGCCACTTCGGCCTTCGACAACTCGTCCAAGCCGGCATCCTTCAACAAGCGCACTTGGTAGTGATCGGGCTCGGAAATGTGCTGTGTCCACACCGACGAACGGTCCGGCCGCGCTTCATCGGTGATCAGGTCCAACGTCTGGCTCAGCACCGGGCCGCGGTCCATCGAAACATGGCAGTCCGTGGTGACCGTCCGGCCCCACCGCAACAGCGCTTCGCGGTCCACGATGTAGAGCAGCTTGATCAGCTTCATGTAGCTCATTGTGCCGCCGCGAAGCTGGAGCAAGTACGCTGCCGTCTGCGTCGCCTTGGTTTCGTTGAAGGAGATTCTCATGGCGCCTGATCCAATCTAGCAACGTGACGTCCAAAAGCAAGCGCCGGTTCCAAACGCGTGGAGGCGGAGGGGGTGGAAGATGTGGTCGCTTGGCGCATCGTCTCGCGCTGGACCGCGCCTGCCGTTCGCTTGTCGGACGCGTTTCTGCCATGCGAAGCTGATGGAACGGCTTGAACACCAAAACCCATGGGCCTGGCGCTTTTGATGGAGGAAAGGCCGCATCAGGGACCAACCCGCGAATCCCGCAACGCCACGCATATCATCAAACCCGGCCTGCCACCTTCACGACCATCGCGCCAGTCGCTGCGCGGCGAGATCAAGGGCGAAGGCGTGTGGGATCGCGGGAATGTTCATCCACCCCTTTCGAGGAAGGCTGCCCGGTGCAAACGCGGCGGTCACCGGGATAGCTTGCCGTCCGGCAAGCGTCCAGATCGTGAAACTCTGTGACCCCGGCATGGATTCCTTTTCCGGTGCTCATATTAAAACTTAAAGATCAGAAGTCCCAATAGCACCCAAGTACTGCCAAGGGACATCGTGACAATGCACCATGCAAACCAATTTGGCGGTTTTGTGCATCCTACTGCCGCCATCCAGCCAGTTATGAGAGGGATCAAACCAAACACTCCCACAGAGATCGCTGTCTTAAAATGAAATGCTGGCATGAGTTCCTTCAGCAATTGCGTTGGTTGAACACCCCAGGGCGCTGATGTGGTGATGAACGAAGCGACGGCAGTGACACCGATTAAACCTCCCCAAGTAATTGGGATGAAGCGTATGGGGAATTGGAGATACGTAGCAAAGACGACAACCACTGGTGAGGCCAGAGCGATCACGCCCAAACACACGGTCTGAGCTTCTTTTCTGACTGGAAGACACACCATGAGGTAGAAAACGATCGAGCAAGTGAGTACTGCCAAGACCAGGCGTGGGTAGGACACTTTTCGGACCGGTCTGTGTTTCTGGCCAAAAGTCTCCCGGGGAAGGTCCTCCAGCGTGGTTTCTTTCGTCCAGAAATGCAGACTGTCCTGCCGTTGTGCACTCTCGCGAGAGAACCAGCCCAGGCTCGTGTACCAAGTTGTGTAGAAGACCAGTGACCCGACAGCGAAATAGGCGGTCTCGTTCATAGCGCGGTATCCGTGTGGACCGAACCACGGAACTGACCGACAGTCGCCCGGAGAATGACATGATCAAAGTCCGTGATATCTTGATGCCCGCAAGCGCAGCCAATCCTAAAAGCGGGGTGGTTGTTAGGTCGAGCGTCGGTGTTTTTCATGGTGAGTAATTCTGTCTCTGGATGCGAACGCTCTGAGCGAACATGTCATCGTCAATCTCAACTCGGTCATGACAAAAGAAATCGTATCCTGTGGCTGAAGATGACCGAGAGGCAGCGGTGCCAGGTTGCTCCTTTCTTATAAGCATGTTGTAAATGAATACATGAAATCCTGTCGTGATGTCCTGTCCAGTAACAGTCCACCGAGGGCCAACAATGTAATCAATGCTGGCGCAAGCGTCGAAAAGCGAGATGCCAACCATCTTAAGCCCCCCACGGCAACAACCCAAAAGCAAGACGCAACCAGTGTTCAGGCAATTGGCGGAACACAGCGCAATGCCGAAGTCCCACCATGAACAGAATGTGCTACCATTCGATTCCCCGAAGCCTTTCAGATTGGCGTGTGCTGCAAGGTAAATGTAATCATAAGGCATTTTGCCACGCAAGGTGTTCTCAAATGCGTCCTTATCACCAAACTCTATTACCTCCGATTCCATGAGAAACATGTCAGCCACCGTTTTTAGGTGCTCAACCTCGGCAGAACAAACATCGCTGCTGGCTTTAACAAACAGAAGTCGTGGAGAGGCTTTCATGATTTTCTTGGTGTTCCATGAAGTGACTGGGCGCCAGATTGACCTGTAATAATAAAAGTCGAATGCCGTGCACCCTCGGGCCAATCTTGGGATTTCAAGTTGTCGAATCTCAGCGGAATGCGAGCTGGGGCATCAATATGGAAATACGAGCGAGTGCTCAAGTCGGGTAGGTCGTAAAATTGCTTTGCATTCGTCAGCAACATTCCCAGTGGTGGAAACTTCATTACGCTGCAGACTGGAAACTCACGACCATTCCCTGTGTGCAAAGCCATGACAAAGTCTCTAAAGACGACAATAGATGGATAGGGATAAAGCCAATAATAAACGTGCAGATCAGGGTGAAGGGTGCTGGTGTGGTTCGCCAAATACTCGCGAATCTGCTTGTCGACCACACATTTATCGGGAGAAAGCTTGGCAGCCAAAATATGGCCAAGGAGTCCGCGAAGAAGCCTTGACGGTGTCGTGTCAAAAGCAGCCTCCGCCGGAAGGGTTAGCGGTGAGGCCAAGTATTTGTTGATATCGGCGCAAAGCTGACCCATGACCTGATCATATTCCCGCCCGATTGTTGAATTACAGTCTCGGCAAATGGAGCGAATCTTATAACCATTTTGGCTGATCAAGGGACGATCTTCTTGCGGTGTGCCGGATATGGCGCTCAGTGCGGAGATCAACATCATGGAATCAGCATTGCCCGCAACAGATGGTGGGATGTGATCATACGTAAGCTGGCAAATCCGGTTACAGATCGTGCATGCTCCCACCTGTTCGCGTTTTTGCTTCACGTAGCGCATGGAAAAGGTGTCCGGGTTTGGGGTGCGTTATGCACTGTTGCGTCCTAACGATGCTTCCGAATTCCCTACGAAACCGTCAGCACCTTGGTCGTTTCTTCGCCGAATTGGCTGATGACGCGGACGGCGATTTTTTGGGCTTTTTTGACGGGAAACGGGCGGCTGACGTGGCCGTAGGCGCGGGCGAAGGCTTCGTCGTTGATTTCGATTTTCAGGGTTTGCTCGGCCTTCTTCTTGATCGCCGCCTCGGCCAGCTTGCTCAGGCCCTTCTTCCAGTCTTCAAACTCGTCCTTGTCGCCGCCGCAAAAGAAGACCTGGCGGACGACGAAGTTGGAGCCGTCGTAGTCGTCGTCGAGCATCCAGTAGGCGATGTCGTGAACATCGCGGCTTTTGATTTCGTCCTTGATCGGGTCGTAAATGTCCAGGCCCTCCACGCTGGCTACGGCCAGTGTGGCCGTGGTTAGTGGCCAGTGGCTGGTGGCGAGTTTTTCGAGCGTAGCGACTTGGTCAGGCCGTAAATCTCCTCTTTCGGCCACGGCTTTGAGACGGAGTACACCGTCTCGGCCAAGTTCATTGATTTTTTCCACACTTCCAATTCCCGATAAGATTTTAAGTTCATGCGCCGAGATTGCCGGAACGCCATCACTCGCCACAAGCCACAAGCCACTCGCCACTCTGATATCCGGCTCGCCAATCGTCACGAAGCTGGCGGCTTTCTTGTCGCGTTTCAACAGGCCCTGCTGGAGCAGGTCGTCGTGCATGCGGACGATGCTGACCTGGAAATGGCCGAAGCTTCGGCTCAACTCGCCGACGCCGCTCTCGAAGGCAAAGCCGAGGATCAAGAGCCAATCGCCATCGCGTTTGTCGCGGCAGGCTTTGATGGCCTCGGTGACCGCCTGTTTGCTGACCGTGCCGAATTTCGGGCCGATGTGGAGGTACGCCTTTCGCTCGGCGGGAGGCGTGTGGCTGGTGGCTGGTGACTTGTGGCTGGTTGTCTTGTCGGCGTCGTTGCTCGTCACTCGCCGCTCGCCACTCGCCACTTCCGCCATGTACCAGCCTTCGGCGTGGAGCGCGGAATGGGCGAGGCGATCAATGCGGACGAAGACGGCGTTCTCGCGTTTGTCGCCGGTCTTGACCCCGGCGCTTTTGAGATGCTCGAAGATCAAGTCCTCGAAATTGGCGAGTTCCTTGTCCTCGGTGCGCTGGCGGGCGAGTTCTTCGGGGCTGACCGGCTCGTAACTCTGCAGCGTCTCGACGGTGAACGGCCCGGCCACGCGCAGCCGTTTCTTGTCCTCGACCGGTTGGTCGTAGAGCGTCTCGGCTTCGGGCGGCTCGTTGTTGGCAATGCTCTTGAGCGTGACGTGCGGGACGGTCTTATAGACGAAGCCCTGCCGGATATCGCAACTGTAGCGGCGCTCGGTGAGCGCCGCTTCTCTGGCGGATGGCTGACCCGGCGGCGGTCCCGCCAAGGCGGGACCGCCGCTACAGCGATCGCCTTCTTCGGAGTCGTAGAGAATGTAGTAGGGAAACGTCGCGGTCATCAGGCGCGACTTGGCGACGTTCAACGCGATGCGCGAGGTGTCAATCGTGATCCAGCGCCGCCCCCACTGTTCGGCGACAAACGCCGTCGTGCCGCTGCCGCACGTCGGGTCGAGCACGAGATCGCCGGGATCGGTGGTCATGAGAATGCAACGTTGAATTACTTTCGTGACTGTCTGAACAACATAAGCCTGATCTTCTAAGAAACTCCCTGCTCCGGTATCACTCCACACATTGGTTAATGGCGATACCGGATAGTCGTCGAGAAACGCAGCGAAACGAAGATTGTCGCCAACCCGAAAAAGCCGTCCCGCTTGGTCCAGCCTCTGAAGACCGTCGAATCCGGTCGTCCAGTGACGATTTGAGGGACAACGGAATTTCTGTCCCTGAAATTCGAAGCTCATCTCCGTGTTGGGGCTGACACCCTGAGATGACAGTGAGACAGATTGGAAAAACTTCGCGTTAGCTGGGAGTGCTATCGGATTACCCGCGTCATCAAACTCCACAGACTGGCGCCGCCCTGCTTCATCGAAGTAGTAGCGGAATGCGGAGAGACCGGCCGGCGTGCTTTTCCGATCCACAAATAGCGGACGGTACTTCAAAGCGTTGGCGTCTTTCGCGTACCAGACGATGTAGTCGACGACCGTTGAGAGCGTTTTTGTATCGGAACTCCCGGTTTTCTTGAAAGAGATGAGGCTGACGAAATTCTCGCTGCCGAAAACTTCATCCATGAGGCATCTTACGAGGTGGACGTTTTCGTCGGAGATTTGGACGAAGCAGGAGCCGGATTCGTGGAGCAGTTCCTTGGCGACAAGCAGCCGGTCGCGGAGGTAGCTGAGGTAGGAGTGGATGCCGAGTTCCCAGGTGTCGCGGAAGGCCTTGATTTGTTCGGGTTCGCCGGAGAGCGAGTCGTCCTGGGCGTCGGTGACGGTGCGGTTGTTGAGTTTGATTTGCCAGTTGGAGCCGTACTTGATGCCGTAGGGCGGATCGAAATAGATGCACTGGACCTGGCCGGCCATGCCTTCGCGTTCGAGCAGGGAAGCGGTGACGATGAGGCTGTCGCCCTGGATGAGGCGGTTGGTCCAGCCGTCGGAGTGGGTGTAGTAGTCGGAGACCTTGTCGAGTTCCTCGTGGGCGATGGCGTTGCCGAAGAGTTCGACTGGGGAGAACATCTCTCCTTGCGGCCCCGCGAGGTCGGCCTTGAGGCGGTAGAGGCCCTTGATGAGCGTTTCCGGGGCGATGTGCTCGTGGCGGTAGAGCGAGCGGATGTCCACGGATGTGACGAGTGGCGAGTGTCGAGTGTCGAGGGCGGATTCGTCGCCATATTTGTGCATCCAGAACAGTTCCGGGTCCTGGCCGCGATGGACGACGGGGTTGCGCGGAAAATCGCGTCGGTCGGGCGCGGTTTTGACCTTGGGGCTGTCTTTCTCGTAACCGGCTTCTTCCGCCGACGGGATGAACGCGCGTTTGTCGGCTTTGTGTTTGAAGGCTTTGACGGGCTTGTGGGGTTTGTTCATGACGGCACCGGTAGGTTGTAGGGAACGACGACATCCTGAAGTTGTGTTGGATCGAAGTCCTTCGTATTGCGTGTGACCAACGAGCAATTCTCGGCTTTTGCGCTTGCGTAGATCACGGCGTCGGGGAGTTTGAGTTTGCGGCCTGCGCCGGCGGTACGACGAAGAAAGATGGCATGTTCAGCGATGTCGTCGCGTGTTTCCACGATCCGAAAGCGAGCAAGGAATTGACGGGCCACGGTTTCTTCAGCGGAGTTTGCCGTGCCGACAAGGACTTCGATCCATGTGATGCGGCTGATGATTTTGTCGTCATAACCGGCAAGCGTTTTGACAGCGATCGGATGACCGTTGAGGTAGTCAATGAGGATGTTGGTGTCGAAGACGGCTTTCATCGTTCCCATTCCATGCGAAGCTTTTGCTGGTATTCAACGCCGTCAACGCCGCGGTTTTTCCACATGCCGAAACCAGGCATTGGTTCGGCTGCCTTGAGCGCAGCGAGGATCAAGTTGCGAGCATCGGCAAGGGCGGTCTCGTCGGCCAGTTCAAGGAACAACCACCGGCCCCCGCCTGGTCTCTCGCCGGTGGCGTTCACGGCCGGCATCCACCGGTGATGGACAGTCCAGATTTTCTCCGGCTTATCCTTCTTCATGCCGGTGACTTCGATCATGAGGTTGACGGTCTCGCCGCCGGGCGCGCGACAGCGGGCGATAAAGTCGGGGAAGTAATCGCGTTGCTCGCCCGCCGCGTCGATGTAGGGAATCCGGAAGTCGAGGAAGGCGTTCTTCACCCAGGCGAGCACGTGGTCTTCGTCCACAAGATCATCGAGCGTTTTTGCGGCCCTGCCTTCCCAGCCGCTGTCGATGACGACGAAATTCACGTGGCTGTGGCGCGTGGGATAAACCTCGCGCGTGGTCTGGCCCCGGACGAACCGGGAACTGCCCTGCGGGTTGTAGTAATTGAGGATCGGGCGGATGAACGCTGCTCCGGGCTTACCAGATTGGATGGCGCGCGAGACGTGGGCGACGAGTTTCTTGGACTCGTAGTAATACAGGAGTTTCTTCCAGCGCGCGTCCTTGCCGAGGACGCGGACTTTCTCGTGGTACCATTGCTCGACAATGGCCCGGAGTTGGTGGAAGCGATGAAATTCGAGGCCGCCTTTTTCGTCGGCGAAATGGTCGCGGAGCAGGTCCTTGGTGATGCGGTAGATGATCTGTTGTTCACGGGTGGCAAGGATGCTCTCGACTGTCAACGCGACTTCTTCTCCTGAAACCGCCGTGGTCATGATGGTTTTGGTCGGGAGTTTGGCGCCATTGATTTCGTAATCATCCAGAGCGGAGAAGTCGCAGGTGAGTTCACCCTCGGGGTATTCGATCCGGTAACCTTCGACATTCGGGAAGGTGATCTCGCAGCGTTCCAGGCGCTCCGGCAAGGCCGTGATGCGTTTGGCATCCACGGGCGGCGGCGGAACGGTGCGCCCGCCTTTGAACATCTTGAAGGGAACGCCGATGATGTGGGCGTATTCGGGAGGAAACTTCCAAACAATGTCCTTGGTGCGGCGGGTGTCCTGCGGCAACGGCTCGCCTGTTTGCGGGTCGTAAGGGCTCAAAAAGTAGGAACGTCGGCGCAAGGCGCGCCCAGCCACCTGTTCGCAAAGCAGTTGCGAGCCGAAGGCGCGGATGCCGCAGATGTGCGTCACGGTGTTGGCGTCCCACCCTTCGGTGAGCATGGACACCGATACCACGCAGCGAATATGCGCGCCGAGGGTGTTGCGTTTGCCGACGGTGTTGACGACTTCGCGAAGGATTTCCACTTCGGTGATGACCTCCGCGGCGCCCTGGCCGCGCATGCGGACGTAATCCCGCTTGAACTGCGCGATTTCCGGCGCGAAGACGCGCTTGAACTCATCACCGATCTGCCCGGAGTTTTCCAACGCATCGCTGTCGATCAGCAGGCTCGGCGGTTTGGCCTTGGGCTTGAGGGTTGCCGCGTCGTAATTCGAGAACAGATCATAGACACCGGGAGTCACCTGCGCCGGATGGGAATCGTCCCCGTTGGGGACTTCGTAGCCGGCGAGATATTTGAACACCTCCTTTGAAACGGACGTGTTGTTGCAAACCACGATGAAGACCGGCGGCGAGTCCTCCAGGCCGAGTTGAGCCGCACCGGTGCTGCCAAGGGAGTGTCGGCGTTCGCGGTACTCACCTTCGTAGTGTTCATAAAACTGGGCGAGCGCCGTCTTGAGGGTTTCCGGCAGACGCGGCGGGGCTTCGATCAGTTTCTCGCCTTTTTCCTTCGCGCGCGCGCGTTCCATCTTGCGCCCGGCTTTCGGCAGATCGGCTTTGACGTGCTCATAGAGATTCCGCAGGACCGGCAAATCAATCTCCTGCGTATCGTCGCTCGTCGGAAGGAAAGGAATTTTGACAAGCCCCGATTCAATGGCCTCGATGAGTCCAAAGTCCGTGACGACCCACGGAAACAAGCTGTACGGATCGTAACCCGAACCGGTCAGGTAGTACGGCGTGGCGCTGAGGTCGTAGATGTTGCGGAGTTTGAAGCGCGACGCAATCTGCACCAGGCCGTTGAACCAGACAGCAGCCCGTGTGTTTTCTTCCGTGGCGTCTTCGCCTTCCGCCTGGCGATCATCCTCTTTGGGCAAATAGCAGTGATGCGCTTCGTCGTTGAGGATCAACAGGCGCGAATCCGGTCGGAAGTGGCTCAGCACGCGCTGAATGACCTGGCCATAATCTTCCCGCGTTTCCTGCTTTTTGCCGTCGGCGCCAAGCTTCCCGTCAAACGGTGAGCGTTTGTTGCCCTGAAGCGTCTTTGGCTCGAAGGCATGGTAGTTGGTGATGAGCAGCTTGCTGTTGACATGCGCCAAGCCCTGTTCGCGCCAGGATTTCGGCGCCAGATAGCGAACGTAATAGTAATCGGTTGGTTCCTGGGTGCCGCGGACATCAACGCGCAATACTCCCAACCGGTCACGGATTGTGATGCCGGGGGTCACGACGAGGAAATTATCGGCAAACCGAACGTCGTTGCGATACTCTGCCCGGTTGAAGTAGTGGTACGCGATGAAGGCAGCCATCACGACCGTCTTGCCGGTCCCCGTCGCCATCTTGAATGAGATGCGTGGCAGGTTGTTTTCCCGAGACGTCGAGACGGTCTGCGCCTTTTCAAGCTCCCGCAAGATGTGCTGGCCCACATTCGACTTCTCGGCCACCTCGTTGAGGTAAATCGCCGTCTCGATGGCTTCACGTTGAGCGAAGAAGAGAGACAGCGTGCGGTCCCGCCCTTCGTTCAAGAACCAGAAACTCAGCAATTCACGCGTGATGCGGGTGGTTTGGGGGTATTTGGCGTCTCGCCAGACTCCAACTTCATGGCGCAGCAGGTTGACCAAAAGCGTGCCGTAAGCAGCCGATGCGAGTTCAGCGACTTTCAGCAGTTCCCGTTGCGGCCCCTGGCGCACGGGGATGGTTTGCACTTCTGGTGTGAAAATCCGCCGTCCGGACACCGGACGCGAGTAGTCGAGTTCTCCATCGAGGTTGGTCGAATAATGCCACTTCGGTTCCTCGTATGGATTATTGAGAATTGGGTTCTCGTCAGCCATAGGCGCACTTTTTACCGCCAAGTTGAAAGCGGGTGTTGCGGAATTATGGCAGAATGGAGCGTCTTTTGAAACAAGGGATTCATGCAAAGCCCGTCAATCCCTTGGTTCGGACATAAATGAGCAGGAATTCTGGCATGGTTCAAGGTTCAACGGTTCAGAGGTTCACGGTTGAACAAATTCAAG
>JACQHZ010000087.1 GCA_016198745.1 Verrucomicrobiota bacterium | reverse complement strand
TAATCCCTTGGTCGTAGGTTCGAATCCTACAGGGCCCAATTTCCATTTACAACCTTTCCTTCACGGCTTGGATGGATGAATGCCATGCGAACCGGGAACTCCGAGGGACTGGTCATATCGGGAAAGGTCTCCCTCGATGCCGGGCATGAGAATCTGCTGGACGCCCAACTCCATGAACCGGATTTCGTAGTGCAAAGAAATATCCAGCATCTTGCGTAATCCATCCAGGGTGAACGGGTCCTTTCCTTCGCGTTGGCCGGCGGTGTACGGCTTCCATTTGTAAAGCGTCCCGTACTGGCCGCCCAAGGGT
Organism: Verrucomicrobiota bacterium; assembly: GCA_016198745.1. Classification (GTDB taxonomy): domain Bacteria; phylum Verrucomicrobiota; class Verrucomicrobiia; order JABWAM01; family JABWAM01; genus JACQHZ01. The sequence continues at coordinate 42,699 of JACQHZ010000087.1, read as the reverse complement.
GAACGATTCCAGATTCCAAGCGGGTCCGGGGTGGTTTCCTGGAAGGTGGTGCGCATGATGCAGAACTGGCCGGTCCCTTTCGGGCCATATCGTTCAAAAAGCGGTTTGATGATGAAATCATCGGTTGCGATGTCCGTATTGACCTCGCCCTGGTTGTTCATGGTTCCCGCAATGGGGAGGATCAGCGGCTTCCGGGTTTCCTTGCTTAACGCCTCAAAGAAACGCAGCGCAAACGCCTGGATTTTCTCGATCTGATATCCTGTCGCCAGCCATTTTTTCCGGTCCGCCAGGGTTGCATCGCAAAGATCCCAGTCGGCGGTGTCCCAGGAGTAAATCCCGCCAATGTGGTGCATGGAAACGACCGGTTCGCTTTCATAGCGGCGCGCGAGCGCCACCCACAACTCGTTCCATTCCTTTTGATAAACCGGATCCCACGGCACCGGCCCCTTGGTTCCATTGGTGCCGGTAAACATCGCGGTTGACAGCCAGGCGGGCAGTCCCTTGCCGGCAAGTCCTCGCGCGATGGCGATCGAAATTTTCTTGTTGTTCGCCCTGGCTTTCGCAATCAGATCATCAAAGTAATTCCAATCAAACGCATTGTTGGAAGGTTCAATCGTTGACCACCGGGCGCGAATCTGGAGACCGGCGACATGGGGATGCCTGAGAATCCGCGCATCCGCCTTTTCCTCGGTTGGTATCAGGACATACACACCCTTGGGGATGCCGTTGGGTTGCGCGCACAGGGCGGAGGCGAAGCCCAAGAGGAATACAATGCAGGCGCCCGTGGTCATGGATGCAACTTGAAACCGCGTCAGTTTGGCATCGCGGGAAACGGGCGTCAAGATCGAGATGTCCGAGCCACAGATTCGATCACCAGCCCAAGATGCGCCTTGCGCCGGTGAGCGAACGGGTTTACCTTTTCCGTCGCCAACCCCAGTTCAAAAGGACCCAATGAAATCCATCCCCCTGATGGCCGCAATGATGTTCGGGGCGCTGCTCTTGACCGCTTCCGCCGGCGATGAGGCGGCCCAGTTCGAGAAACTGATTGCTGAAAAAAAGGCAGACGAACTCGTCAAGGCAGGCGCCGCGGCGATTCCGCACCTGATCAAGGCGTTGCACGCCGAGAACGACATCCTCCGGAATGTCGCCATGACGGCGTTGCGCGGAATTGACAAGGCCGCGGTGATGCCCGCCTTGATTGAGGCGCTCCGGGATGAGAATGCCACCGCCCAACGCGCAGCTTTCAGGCTCCTGGAAAATACCGCCGACCAAACCGCGGTTCCCAAATTGATCGAACTGCTTGGATGCAACAATCAAAACGCTCGTTATCTTGCCGTCAGGCTCCTGGGGCCCCTCAAGGATTCGTCCGCGGTCTCCCCGCTGCTGCCGTTGCTCAAGGACAAGGAGGCCATGTTGCGCCAGGATGTCGCCACGGCGCTGGAGAAAATTGGAGATGCCGCCGCGTTGCCGGCGCTCAACGAGGCCTTGAAAAACGAGGAGGACAACAGCGCCCAGTTGCAGATCACAAAAGCCATCGGCGCTCTCAAAAACGCTGCTCCCCAAAAAGGGAAAAAACGCGCCAAGTAGGTCCCATGCCACTGGCTGGAGTTTTTTATGCGCACAGAGGCCGAGCACTCGCCGGCGTGTGCGCGGTCCTGTTTGTCCTGTCGCCCTTCAGCGTGTGCGCGGGAACCAAGTTGGAGACGAGCGCGGATGCCGGCGATTCCGCTGAACACGGCATTTACAGCATCTCCTGGGGAAACCCCGATGAGGAGGACGTGCTGCTGACGGGAACCGACGAACAAAAAACCGATGTCTTGCAAGCGGCGCACCCCTGGGTCCGCATGGTCGGTTTGAACGCGCTCTGGAGCCGGCTCAATCCATCTGATCCAGCGTCTCATCCCACCCATGCGCTCATTGATCCGGCCAATCCCGCTTATGACTGGCGGTTGGTGGACGAGACCATCCGCATTGCGGCGAAATACCACAAGCCGGTCGTGATCCGTGTCGTGGGCGGACTGGACAAGCATTTCACGCCGGATTGGGTGTGGACCAAGGGCGGTTTCGAGTGGATCGAGTATTTGCACAAGACCACGAAGGTGAAAACCGTCCCCGCCGTCTGGGCGCCCGCTTACCAGGAACGCTGGGGCGCATTCGTCCAGGCATTCGGACGGCGTTACGACGTCAATCCGCAGGTGCATCGGGTGGCCATCACCCTGCACGCCTACGAGATGTTTTACATCCGCGACCAACAACGATTGACCGAAGCCATCGCCAAGCTCGGTTTCACTGCCGCGAAATACAAAGCGGCTTTCCTTTGGAACGTCAGGACTTTTGCCAAGGCTTTTCCACGCAAGGCGTTGTTCAAAGACTTGAGTGAAGTGGTTGACATCCCGGCTGACGAGATTGACGCCGCGGTTGCCAACGCCAAAGAAGCGGCGGCCATCAAACGGCTGGACAACGAGCTGGAATGGGAGACCATCCGCATCGTGGGGCCGCGCCTGCGCCTGCAGAGCGACGGCCTGCACGGCAGCGGCGGGATCACCGGTTACAGGGAAAGACGGCTCGACACGCCCACGCGCCGTCTCGAACAAGTGGAACGCAATGATCGTCTGAAGGTCATGTTGGATGCCAGACGCGCCAATCCCATCGGCTTCGAAACCCTCATGCCCGGTCGCAACGGGAACTTCAAGGAACTGGTGGATGTCGGCGTCGCCTGGCCGGTGCGCTACGTTGGGATTTTCACCAAGGACCTGAAAAACCCATCGCTCGCGGCCGAGATTGAGCGGCTGGGAAAGGCCCTGCAATCGCGCTAACCAAGACCCCAAAACAACTTTCTATCGGGCACCGGCGTCCTTCAACAACCGGATCACCTCCTGGTTTTTATTCACGACGCATTGAAGCGGCGTGCGACCCGCGGCATCCTTTCCGTTCACCTCTGCGCCCTTTTCCAGGAGAAGCTTGAGCAGCTCCAGGTCATTCGATGCCGAAGCATCAATCACGGTCATCATGAGCGGAGTGATGCCGTCCATTTCCGCCACATTCACTTCCGCGCGCGACTCAACGAGGACTTTCGCCGCGGTCTTTCTGGCGTACTTGACGGCGACCAGAAGGGATGTGCTGCCGCTCTTTGTCTTTGCGTTGACCTCCGCCCCTTTCTGGAGCAGGAGCCGTATCAGGTCCAGGCTGGCGCATTCCGCCGCCGACATCAGGGCGGTTTCACCCTGACTCGTTTTGAAGTTCACGTCGGCGCCCTGCGCGAGCAAAGCCTCGGCGAGTTTTATCCGATTCGCGCGCGCGACCAGCATCAAAGGGGACAAATGGCTGCTTTCCATCTCGGCATTGATCTTCATGCCCCGCTTGATCACGGCCAAAGCGGCGCCATCGGTTCCGTCCAGAACGGCCATTTCAAACGCTGTTTCGAGTTTTCCCTTGTCCATGCCAGCGTCGGATTTCTCCTTGTTCTTGCCAGCGTAAAGCAAAGGCGCGACGGCAGTCCAAAGAAACATGGCGGCCAAACAAGCGAAAAGACGGTGAATCATGGCTTTCTTCTCAAAGATGAATTCCACACGACCATTCTTTAAGGTCTCCTTCCCTGCCGAATTCAACATGGCGGCACTTTGGCATACGTTGATCTGGGAGTCAACATTCTTCACGCTTTCAAAGTCCGGTCCGGTCCAAACAGATTCTGATAGACGCGCATATTGCCCACGGCGTTGATTTGCTGCGCCGATTGCTCAAGGGCGTGATGAAGAAACCAGTTGTGATGGATCGCGGCCCCATGCGCGGGCCGCCCTCGAATAACGATTGCGCAGACCGTTGTGGCTCGGAAGGTGTTGTGGTGAATATTCATCCAATCGCCGGCAAGATCGGTTCCATCTTTTCGGTCCGCGCCGCCGTGCATGTCAAAGCTATGGCTGTTTGCATTCTCAAGGACAAGGTTATAACGCGCTTCATAACTCGTGCCAGGCGCTCCCGTGCCGGCAATGGAGTGACGGCACCAGTCAAACCGATTGGCTTCGATCAGGGCATCAGCCTGGTCAAGACAAACTCCATAGCCCAAGCCCCAACGCTGGTTGTGGTGGATATCGTTGTGGTGAATGTGCGCCTGTGCGGCGCCGCGCTTGAGGTCAATGGCCGCATGACTCCAACCCCACATTTCGCAGTTATCCACTTCCAGGCAGGGATGCGCGGATTGGATGCCGTCGGAATTGGGAAGGCTGAAGTACCGCCCTTCCGCATGGAGCCGTCCCATCTGCTCCGTCCTGCGTTCCGGGTCTGGCCCGCGCAAACGCAGGCCGGTGACGCGCGCCTTCCCACCGCCGGTCAAGAACAGGGGGGAGGTGTCAATTTCATCGCTATAGAGCAAGGCGCCCTTGGAATCTGCTTTGCCCCGACCGCTCGCCAAGGTCACTCCGACGGGGATTTCAACCCCTGGCGCGCCAGTCATGTTGATCTCGGTTCGGTCATCCACATACACAACCTGTCCAGGCATTGCCCGCTCGATGGCGGCAAGTAATTTCGCCAGGGTCTCGACTTTGTAATCGATATGGAGCGGCGATTGCCCATAGCCTTTGCCGCCGCTAACAGGGTCGCGGGCAGGATTTTGCATCTTTACCAATAAACCCAGCCGTTCCACACGAAGAAACGTTCCTGCACCTTGGACGCGGGGCGCCACTGGCCGTGGCCATCCACAAAGACGACATTCCCGCCGTTCAATCGAAAATGATTGTTGAGATATGTAAAGCTGCTTGGATAAGCGCTCCACCGGCTGTCAGATGGATCGAAACAATCCAAGATGGCCGGTTGTTCTGACGGCGGCGCAATATAAAGGGGACCATACGTTTCGCCGCCGCTGCCGTAACCGGAAATGGTTTGTCCCGGAAAATTGATGTTCGGGCACGTGACCCGCGTGGCGCCGCCTTCCGTGGACCCGTTGTACAATTGGACGCCATAAAAAACAGACGCAGAAGGCCCCTTATCCGCCCTGGCCGCCAGGAACCGGTAGGTCGTCCACCAGTTGCCGGACCCCGGCGCATAACCCGCCCAGCTATAGGGCGGAGTGGTGATCGCTTTGTCCATCGCCGGGCATCTCAGGATCTTTTCGTTTGGGTTTGAAAAATACTGCGGCATCCATCCGCCGACGGTCGCGTAGGTTGCCTCGTTCAGAGGCGCCTGGAGACAGACCCAATCAAACATCGGGAACCATCCGTCATTATCGTTCGTGTAAAGCGCCAGCGTCGTGTAAATCTGGCGCATATTGCTCAGGCACTGAATCTTTTTCGCGCTTTCCTGCGCATTCTTGAGCGCCGGCAGCAACAGCGCCGCCAGGATGCCGATGATGGCGACCACCACCAGCAGTTCGATCAGCGTAAAGGCATGGGATGATGGAATGATGGAATGATGGAATAGCGGGGGACGATGGTTGTGCCGTTCTTCAGCCCTTCCCATCATTGCAGTGTGCCCATATTCCGTGGTTCCACCCGTCACGGTAGCGATTATGCTCGGTCGCACGACATAAAGTCAACCGCATTGCCCGGCCTGGCGCAAAACGAACAGATATGAAACACTAGCCGGCCGATTTCACGTTGCCACGAACGCGCCCCGCAGTCTGTAGCCGCGATCAGCGATCGCGGCTACAAATGTTGTGAAATAGGCAGGCGAAGCGTCACACCGGTCTCAATCCGGCCGCCGCCCGCGCTTCGTTGATGTGCGCGCGAACGCCGTCCATCAACGGGCGCGGCCTGAAACCGATCTCTTGTTCGAGCCGTCTGCCGTCCATGCAATCAATCAACGGCGTCGGCGGCTTGGTTTCGTCAAACGCAATTTGCGCGTCCGGCAGCCAGTGTTTTACCATCTCGGCCAATTGCCGGGCCATGACGCTCTCGCCGCCGCTGTTATAAGCCAAATGTCCGATCTGCGGCTTGAGCGACAATCGCGCCAGTTGTTCCGCGCAGTCGTCCACGTAAATCCATGAATCCCGGGTCGTCTCCGGAAAAGGCAATACGACTTGCTTCCCGATCGCAGGCATCGAGGCAAATTGCTCGGCCCAGGCAATCGCGCCGTCTCGGCGCCCGTGGCCGAACACCAACGGCGGGCGCAGCGCAGCGACACGGATGCCGTGCTTTTGGGCGTACTTTTGCGCCATGAATTCATTGAGGAGTTTCATCATCCCGTAGGTGAAAAAATGATGCTGCGGACCGCAATAATCGTCTTCCTTCACGGAGCGGTCGCCATAGACGGTTTGATGCGCGCCGTACACCGTTCCGCTGCTGGCAAACACCAGGCGCGACAACTTGTATTGGAGCGCCGCCTCGAACAGGTTTATCGTGCCGACGACGTTGACCTGCGCGCTGCGCTGCGGTTCCGCCTCCACCGCCGCGCTCGGAAGGTAGGCCAGATGAATGCAATGCGTCACATCGGCATGCTTCTGAAAGACCGACATGAGGCTTTGTTGATCGGACACATCAACGGTTAGAAAATCCGCGCCCGGCAATCCCCCGCCCGGTGGGGACAGGCGCGCGGCAATTTCGCCGTCCACCGCGGTTTCGGCAACGACCACGGGGAGGCCGCGGGCAAGCAAGTTGCGCACCACGCGTCTGCCGATGAAGCCGGTCCCGCCCGTGACAAGGAATTTCATAAATAGACACTGTGATTGTGAAGTATCTTGTAAAGGGCAATGACGGTCATTAAAGAGGAGGTTGGGCCGGGATTCAAAACGAACAGTTAGCGAACAAAAAGACGCAAAACAGCGATGGGCCGCAAAACCGTCATCCGTTCTCTGCCGGCGCTGAAGACGTTTTTTCCACGATTCAAAGGGTTTGCCCCCGATCAGCATCAAATCGCTTCCCTCGCGGAACTGCTTCGAAAACCGGCGCGCGCGCTGCAACGGGACGCGCCGCATCCCTTTTACGCGATGCGCGAGGTGGCGCGTTTTTTTGCCATGCCGCTTTCCAGCGTCGCCCAGGTCTATCAGCGACTCGCGGCGGAAGGACTGCTGACGCGGATTCACGGGGCGATGACGCTCGTGGCCGGGCGGCGATTGCGCGCGCGCGCCGACGTCCGCGCGGTGGTCGGCGTGCCGGTGTGGTGGGATGGTTTTGCGATTTTGCAGGAATGGCCGCCGTTTCACGCGGGATTGGAGGCCGCGCTCTGGCGCTACAACGTCTTGACGAATTTCATTTTCTTCAAGCACGACCAGCAAATGGACCCATCGTTCGCGGAGCGTCTGCTGGCGCACAAGCTTGATTTTGTGATCTGGCCCGTGCCGCCGGCCGGCGCGTTGCACACGATGCAGTTGCTCACGGACGCCGGCGTGCGGCTGATCGTTCTCGGCGACGGAACGTGGACCTTTCCCGGCCAGCAATATCTCCTCAGTTGGGATCAGGGTTTGGCCGATGGAATCGACGCGTGGAAAAAGGCGGGCATCGCGTCCGTGGTGATCTCGCGTCCGCCGCCGGATTCAGGCCTTAACCGCGTGCACTCAAGCCACGACGCGCTGTTGCTGCAGCAGACGTTGACGCTGAAGCGCATTCCGCACTCCTTTTCAGAGCCTTCCGACGCAGACCTGGCCAGATACGTTCAACAACTCATCCGCAAGCCGGACGCCGCCGCCGCCATCCCGCTGAGCGGGACGGGGCAGGCCGCGGGAGAGGTCGGCGTGATTATCGTGAACTATTTCTGGATCGCCAAACTCCTGCGCCAGGCTCTGCCAGCGATGATCCAACTGATGAAGACCCGCCGCGTCATGCTCTCGCGCATTCCCGCCAATGTCGTCAATATCCGCTTTGGAGACGCGCAAGCGGACCTCATCAGCATGGATTGGCAGGGCGTCGTGCGTCGTGTCGCGAAAGATTTGGCCGCCCAACGGTCGTTTCAACTGAACACGCCCTTGGTTTTCGCCGCCCAATGGGCGCCGCAAGTGAAACTGAGCCAGTTTGCGTCCGAAATCCACTCCGAGGAATCGGTTCAAAAGGAATGTCGAATTGGCCATGAGGCTAGCGCTGAAGGCGCATGGCGATGACTTCGTAGTCATCCAGCCGCGGCAGGGTCAGGACCGTTCCTTTGCGCGAAGCGTTGTTTGCAGGAATCGCAGTAACAGGTGTCGGCGAAAAAGCACGGCCCATCGTAAAAAATGCCGTCAATGGCGTACGCGCACAAATCCCGCAGGATTTGAAACACCCATTCCCGGTAGGGGGTGTTGAAGCAAAAAGTGGCGCCGGTATCATAGATATCATCCTTGGGCGCGCCGTTCTCCTTGATCTGCAGCCAATCCGGATGCCGCTTGCCAAACTCGGCCGTGTAGCAGTGGACATTGAAATAGACGACGACCCGGAGGCCTGCTTTGCGCGCCAGCGGCAGATATTTCCCCAGGCGGTCCGGATTTTTCTTTATTGCCAGACTGGTCTTGAAGAAAAGCCCGCGGTCATCCAACCCGAATGAGCCGAATTCTTTGGCCGAGTGCAACATGCAATGGAAATGCTGCACATTGGCGCCCAACCCTTTGACGGCCGCGACCTCCTCTTTGATGGACAACATGTCGAGGCACAAGTTGTTGCAGATTTCGATGATCCGCAACGGCGCTTGCTCCCACCAATTTGCGCGCGCCGATTCGGATTGTTTCATGCGCATATTTTTAAAGCCGCCGCCCGCTCAGAGCCAAGCGATAAAATATTGTTTGCAATCTGTTCGCGGCGGCGGCGCTTGTCGGCGGCCACGCGCTCCGGTTACGGTATTGCGCATGGCATCAAGAAATCAGCTTGGTTCCGCAGGCGTGGCGCTTTCATGAACGGCAATAACCCGGACATCGCCTGCCTCAAGGCTCGCGCGAAGAATATTCGACGGCATGTCCTGCGCATGGCCGAACGCGTCGGGCAGGGTTACGTGGGCCAAGGGTTGGGCATCGCGGATTTGCTGGCCGCGCTCTACTTCCATGAGTTGCGTTACGACGCGAAACGCCTCGATTGGCCTGAACGCGATCGGTTCGTATTGTCGATCGGTCATTATTCAATCGGTTTGTATGCGGCACTGGCCGAAGCCGGCGTGATCCCAATAGAGGAACTCGATACTTACGGCGCAGACGGCTCGCGCCTCGAAATGTCGGGCAGCGAGTTCACCCCGGGTTTCGAGATGACCGGCGGATCGCTTGGACACGGACTCGGCCAGGCGGTCGGCATGGCGCTCGGCCTCCGTCTCGATGCACGCGACGCGCGCGTCTTCTGCCTGCTCTCCGACGGCGAATTGCACGAGGGCGCGACCTGGGAAGCCGCAATGGCCGGCGCGCATTACCGGCTCGATCATCTTTTCGCGTTCATCGATTGCAACAATCAGGTTGCAGACGGACCCACCGCGCAAGTGATGAACATCGAGCCGTTGCAACTCAAGTGGCAGGCGTTCGGTTGGGACACTCAGCGCATTAACGGCAACCGCATCGAGGACATCACGGACGCGATCGCGCGCGCAAAAACCGCGCGCAACCAACCGCATGCGATCATCCTCGACACTCTCATGGGCAAAGGCGTGACGATGTTCGAGAACCGCGAAAAACAGCACTTCATCCGGGTCGAGGCGCGCGAGTGGGAACTGGCGCGCAAACAACTGGAGGCGTCGTTATGAACGCCTTTTGCCGTTCTCGAAAGCGCAACCAACGAGGACGCGAGGCATGAGGACCGGCGTTACCGCCAACCTGCTGGCCACGGACCCCTCCAGCGCCGCGAAGACGGTTGCGGCGCCGTTCGGCCAGGCGCTCGTTGCAGCCGCCGAGCGCGAGCCGCGCATCGTCGGGCTTACCGCCGACCTTGGCAAGTACACCGACATGCACGTCTTTGCGCAGCGTTTCCCGCAACGCTTCTTTCAGATCGGCATGGCCGAGCAAAATCTTGTCGGCATCGCGGCAGGCCTGGCGCGCGCGGGCTGGATTCCGTTTGCCAGCACTTATTGCGTGTTCGCCACGCGCCGCGCTTATGATTTTATCGCCATTGGCTGCGCGCTGGGCCAAGCGAATGTCAAAATCATCGCGGGACTGCCCGGCCTGACCACCGGTTACGGCGGCACGCACCAGGGCATCGAAGACCTGGCCTTGATGCGTTCCATCCCGAACCTCGTCGTGATCGATCCGTGCGACGCGACGGAAATCGCGCAGGTTATCCCTATGATTGCCGCATATCGCGGACCGGTCTATATGCGCCTGCTTCGCGGCCAGGCGCCGGTCACGCTTGATCCCGCAAGTTACCGCTTCGAGTTGGGCAAAGCCAAACTGCTTCGCGATGGCGCCGATGCGGCCATCATTAGCGCCGGGTTGATGACCGGACGCGCCCTGGATACGGCGCAGCAACTGGCTGAAGACGGCATTCATGCGGCCGTTTTGCACGTGAGCACGCTGAAGCCATTCGATCGCGAAGCCGTGTTGGCGCTCGCGCGTCGCGTCAAGAAAATCGTGACGGCGGAAAACCATGTCGTCACGGGCGGCCTGGCCGGCGCCGTCGCCGACACGGTTGCGGACGCCGGTATTTCCATTCGGCTGAAACGCGTGGGCATTCCGGATTGTTTTTGCGAGAGCGGTTCCTTGCCCTGCCTGCAACAGCGTTATGGTCTTGATACCGAGAACATCGTGCTTGCAGCCAAGCGACTGGTCGAATCATGAGACGGCCATGAGAAACACCGCCATCGTTGTCGCAATCTTTGTGTCACTGGGGATGGGGCGCGCGGTGCGCGCCGACCACCGCCCCAGCGGGGCAGGCGTCGCCATCGTGGTAGATGGCAAGGCGAACGCGGCCATCCATGTCGCCGCCGAAGTCATGGCGCCTGACAACGAAGTTGCCAGGAAGTCCCCCGCGTCGCGCGACCAAGAAATCCAGCGCGCGCGTCTCCGGGAGTCGGTCAAGGACATGGTCTATTGCCTGGAGAAAATGTCCGGCGCGCAATTGCAGGTGGCGACGGCTGCGCCGGTTGACAACGACCGGCGCATCCCGATCCTGATCGGCGATCTTGCCGTCAACGCCTTTGGGCCGCCCTCCAAGAAATCGCCGCGCAAACAGGGTTGGCGGATGGTTGTATCCAAAAAAGGCATCGGTTTGATGGGCGAATCGGCCGAGGCCGCGAGCTACGCCATTTACGAATTGCTCGAACAAATCGGTTGCCGCTGGTACATGCCAGGTGACATGGGTGAGGTCATCCATCAGAAAACGACCGTCGCTTTGGCGGAATGCGACGTGTCCGACGCCCCCGCCACACTTGGGCGCGTTCTTGCAGGGGTTGACGACGTTTTCAAACGCCGGATTCGCCAGGGCGGAATGCCGCTTGCATTTGGACACGCTCTCGAGATCAGCCATTACGTCAGCAAGGAGCAATTGCAGGCGCACCCTGAATGGTGCGGCCTGATCAATGGCAAACGTTCCCCGCAGCGATTCTGCTGGGCCAATGCCGATCTGGCCGCCGCGGTGGCCGATGGCATCATCGCGCAGTTGGACAAACAATATGTCCCGACCGTTTCGCTCTCGCCCGATGATGGCGCGGACTTTTGCGAATGTGAACAATGCAAGGCGCTTGACGCGAACGACCTGGACCCCACGACGGGAACGATTTCCATCACGGATCGGTTCGTCCAATTTTGCAACCGGATTGCTGAGCGGGTGACGAAAAAATATCCCGACGTTTTACTCGGTTTTCTTGCTTACATGCAGTACACCCGGCCGCCCGTCCGCGAAAAGCCGCACCCGAACCTGGTGCCGGTGATCGCGCCCATGACGTATTGCCGCGCGCACTCCATGTTGCAACCCGACTGTCCATCGCGGTCGCTGATGCGCCCGATTATGGAAGGCTGGCACAGGAAAGCCCGTGTCCTTGGCTACTACAATTACATGTTTCATCTCGCGGAAGTGACCGCGCCCTACCCGATGATGAAACAAATGAGCGACGAACTCCCATTTCTTTATGCCAATGGCGTCCATTTCTGGCTGCCAGAAACCATGTCGAACTTTGATTCCGTGCTGCCCGGACTGGTCCTCGCCAACCGCATGTCGTGGCACACAGCGGCCAAACCCAACGAGGTGTTGGACGAGTTTTTCGCAGGTTTCTATGGCGCAGCCGCCGCGCCGATGCGGCGGTACGGGGAGATATTCGACGATGCATGGACGAAGGTTCCGGAACACGCCGGGTGCGGTTTTGGATATGGGCGACGGTTCACGCCCAGTGTGATGAAGGCAACGCGCACCGCGCTCGACGAAGCGATTGCCGCATGTAAGACCGACATGGAACGCCGCCGGGTGAAGATGCAGGATGATGCATTGAAACAATTTGAGCTTTTCATGAAGCTGCGCCGGGATTTATTCGAGGGACGGCTCGATGGTCTCGCGGCCGACAGCGCCCGATGGCTGGAGCAACAGCAAAGGCTCGGTAACGAGTACGAATCCCGCTCTGCGTTCAGCAAGATGCCCTGGGCGCCCGAAACCGTTGGCGCCCGTTACTTCAAGGCGTTCTTTGACGCCGCCTATCAGGACGGCGCGCGCATTGCCAGAGACTGCGTGGTGATCGCACCGCCCTTGCGCCAGTGGCGGCATCAGGCGGACAAAGACAAGAAGGGCGAATCGCTCGGATGGCAAAAGCCCGATTTCGATGACGCCAACTGGAAAACAACCGATCCGTGCCTGGACACGTGGTTCGCGCTCGGATTGGATGCGTACTACGGGACGGTTTTCTACCGCGCCCGCCTGAAGCTCCCCGCCGTGTCCGCAGGCAAGAAGACGCACCTGTGGATCAGCAGCACTGACGGCAGCGCGAAGGTGTTTGTGAACGGACGCCACATCCCCTACGTGAACGAAAAGGGCGAACCGTCCAACGAATTTGCCGGCTTTTGTCAACCGGCCTCATTCGAGATCACATCCGCAATCAAGCCTTCCGACGAAATTCAGATCACGATCATCGGCGCGCGCGCCGTTCTGAATGAACTTGGCGCCGGCGGCCTGATGGGACCGATTTATTTCTATCAAGAGAAACCGCGATGAAAGGATAGGAATTTTGATTTTGGGATGGGCTTGACGGATATCGGGAATGTGATTTTCCGGTCCAAACTCAACATGGCTCCAGTTTGGCACGATTTGCCTTGAGAATCAAGCCAGATGGCCGCGGCGTCCGTGACCGCCAAGCGGGCGTACGAAGACAGACCTCGACCTGCCGTCGCTCAACCTGCCCATCGATGGCAAACGGCCAAGTGTCGTTGACAGGGGGGTAAAGAAGGTGCTCCTCACGGCAGACAGGCCGATCGGGCCTGCCTGGAGATTGGCAGACAGGTGGGCAGGTGTCCGGCAAAGACAGGCTGTCAGCGGACGGTCAAAGTGTACCAGGCGACTGGTACGATCCGGTTCTTAACCCGAAGCTAATGGAGTTTGCGCGTCATTACGGGACGACGATTTTGCCGGCGCGGCCAGAGCACAAAGGGAAAATCATCCCGCCACGGCAGGATGCCACACAATCGGGACCTGGCGGGCGCCCCCTTCGTTCCGCGAACGAAGCGATCATTTATGGCAGCCAAGACGGCGCGACTTTTCAGTGGCAGCGCGCACGGCGCTCATGAAAGCGGCGCGGACACCCGCCTCCTCAAGCGCGCGCACCCCCTCGATGGTCGTGCCGCCCGGCGATGTGACCATGTCCTTGAGTTCGCCAGGATGCTTGCCGGTTTCCAAGGCGAGCTTGGCGGCGCCGAGCACGGTCTGTTCCGCCAGTTTCAGCGCGATATCGCGCGAGAGACCCATCTCCACGCCACCGTCCGAAAGGGCCTCGATCATGAGAAAAACGTACGCCGGCCCGCTGCCGCTCAAGCCGGTGACGGCGTCCAGCATCTTTTCCGGCAGGCGGAATGAAATGCCAACCGCTCCGAGGATGACTTCGGTGATCATGAGGTCATCCGGAGTCGCGTATTGGCCGCCGGTGTAAGCCGCCGCGCCGCAACGAACGAGCGCCGGCGTGTTCGGCATCACCCGAATGACGCGCGCGCGTTCTTCAAGGCCGTTTTCGAGCGACGAAATCGGCACGCCGGCGGCGATGGAAATGAGCAACCGCTCCGCAAACGGCCTGCGGATGACGGTAAGCACGTCGCGGACATGGTTGGGTTTCACGGCCAGGATGGCCAGGTCGCAAAAAGTGGCGACCTCTTCGTTGAGAGGAGACGAGCGGGCGCCGATCTCTTTTTCGAAGCGTTTTCGTTGCGATTCCTCGACATCGCTTGCCAGCAATTGTTCCGGCCGACAGAGGTCCGCGTCGAGAATGCCGCGCGCGAGGGCGGTGGCCATCCTGCCCGCGCCGAAGAACCCGATCTTTTTATTCAGCTTGGCCATCGCTCGACAGGTTGGTCCATGACGCAAAAGGGGATATGGACTGTTGACCGTGGACATGGACCCATGGTCCGGTTAAAACAGGTGCAGGGAAAGATAATAAAGCTTGCCCTGTTGCAGCTTCAGAGGTTGCGGCGCCAGGTCCACTTCGATCCTGGGAGCGTTGTTTTGAGTGAGAATTCCGAGCAGGCTGCCCAGCGAAAAGGGGACCACATAATCCGAAACCCGGGCGTCGCTGATCCGGGCGTATTCCTTGGCCTTGCGAACGGCGTCCTCGAATGTCCCCGTCTGATCCACGAGTTTCACGGCCAGCGCCTGTTTGCCGGATAAAATGCGGCCGTCGGCCAGGCCGTCGCGAAGCTCCTGGGCGTCGAGCATTCGTTCCCGGGCAACCACCTGCAGGAATTGCTCATAAGTTTCCATGATCAGATTCTGCACCAGGTCCATCTCCTCCTGCGTCGGTTCGCGGCTTCCGTTGAGAACATCCTTGAACTTGCCACTCTTGAAAACCAGCGATTTCAGCCCGATTTTTCCGAACAGGTCCTTGTAGTTGAGCGTCTGCATGATGACGCCGATGGACCCCGTGATCGTCAGGTCGTCTGCGATGATATGATTGGCGCCCACCGCCGCGTAGTAGCCGCCGCTGGCAGCCACCGATCCCATGCTGCAAACGACCTTTTTTCTCAGACGCGCGCCGCGCACCGTGCGGTAAATCTGATCGGAAGCCAGCACTTCGCCGCCCGGTGAATCAATCCGCAGTACGATGGCCTTGACGGCGTCATCCTCCAGCGCCAGGCGGAACTGCTCCCGGATATCGCCCACCATCCCGTCGTAGCCAACATGGCTGGAGACCTGCGCAGAAATGATGCCTTCCAGTCGGATCACGGCTATTTTGTTGTGAGAATCCTTTTCGCCGGAAAGATACCGCTCGGCAAAAATAGAACCGCCCTCGACCGTTTCCATCTTCTGCCGCAGGCGCAGGAAACCGAAAAACCCAAAATTCAACGCCACGCTTGCGGCAAGAAAAAACCAGAGCCACTTGCGCCGAGATTGGTTGCGACGCAGGTCATCGTGAACCTGTCGAAGCTGTTCCTCCGGCAGGTAGGGCGGCGGGAGCGAGGTCATACCCCCCCATATAAGAGGGAGTGTCGCCCGCTGGCAACAGAAAAAACGCAGCCGACATCAGACTCCTGGTTGATCTGATTCTTGAAGCGGAATACGATGTCATGGATTGTCTGGCCGTATCCCCCTCGTGAACTGCACCTGTGGTTGTCCTGAATCCGTGGGGTGACACTCCGAAAGTTTGGTTGCGGCCTTGCCGCGCTGCATTTCGTACGCTCATTTTGAACTCGAAGGCGATTGGGAGTTGTCCGCCTTTGGCGGTTTGGAGGCGGGATCCTCAATGAACCGTGTGGGCTCGCGATCCAGCAGCCAGACGGTATGGTCGGTCCAAGAAATTCTGGCCTTGCCACCTTCCGAGGCACTGCGCCAATTTTCAGAGACCACCACCATGCGATCTCCGCACACCTGAAAATCAGACGTCTGACTGTCCACTCCAACAGCCCAGGGGAAAGGCGGCTTGAAAGGCTTCCATTTACCATTTTCCAAGATTCCCGGAGTAAAAAGATCCCTTAACACCCAGTGCTTTCCATGCCAGAGCGTGCCGGTGCCAATTACGTAAGGAGGACGCAGATAATCCATGGAATACTGCTCTTTCCATGTTCCCTGGCGATCTTCGAATCTCCTTTCAAAGACCGTTGAGGCAAGAACCGTCAGGCCGGTTGCATCGGTCATTATCCGCCGCACGGGCTGATCTTTGTGGAAACCGAGGAAATAAGTGGCTCTCTGAGAGAAGGCATATACTTGCGCGACCTTCCCGCTCGCCCCATCCAATCGCCATAAACCGTCGGCGGCATCGGGTGAGGAGCACAGAACCCAGAACCAAACGCACTTTCGATGAGCATCCGCAATCATCTCCGAAACATGGAGGTTGGCCTTTGCATCCAAAATACTTCCCGATATTCCACCGCGAGTGCTGGCGATCAGGTCAACACGTAGGTCCTTCAGGTTCATGGAGATCAGTGCGCCCTCGCTCGTCGCGACAAAGGCATAGAGTTGGTCACCGAGAATCGCCAGCGTTTCGACATCGTTGCCGGGCAATCCCTTGGACTTGTCAAAACTCGTCGCGGTTTTTGAATCGAGATCAAAAACCAAAATTCCAGCGTCACGCGTGGCGTAGTACATTTTCCGATTCGCGATAGCCAATTTATGATTGAGGCCGTAAAGGGTGATGGGATTTATGCTCCTGGGGAAACCGGGGAGAGTGGCTGGTTCAGCGAGAGTTTCAAATTTGCCCGCTTGAGAATCGTACACCATAAGGCGTAGGGAATGCTTGCCTGGGACGGCGTCACTTACCAAAATATAGATGCGGCCATCGAGAACGGCGCAATGATTGAGCTGATTGGAGTGGCTGAGCTTATCCGAACGAAAAACCTCGTGCCCGATGTTCTCCGCAACATCAGGATGCCCCATGTGTTTCTCATGGATCTTCGCAAGCTTCAGGGTGATGCGCCCCCTTAGCCATGCCAATTGTGGCTCTGAAAGCATCGTTTCCATCCAGGCAGTGGCAAATCCTTCTGTGGTGTCGGAAAACGGTTCCGTCTCATCCATACTTATCAGCATGGTATGGCAAAAGGTGCTGTCTAGGGGCTGGATCTGGGCGATCGTCCTCCAAACCGGTTGCACCAGAGCATCTGAGAGTTTCTGACCGGCGCGATTGTGGAGGCGGAAGGCGGTCTGCATCCAAGAGTTGATGGGGGCGGTTGCGGACGGAGGAGACCTCCGTGCCCGATCGGACCAAGTTTGTGTCAAATGCTCCAGACATGCGTCGCGTGTTGCGACGAACTCGGGTTCCAGTTTTCGAAATCGCGCTTTCTCATCCGGCTCCGTCAGGTCATCCCAAGCGTCAAAATGCATCAACGCAATCCGGACAAGGAGGCGTTCTGTCTTGTCCTTGGATGTGGCAAGTGCTTCCATCCAGCGGCGCGCTGCGAGAGCTTCTTCCCGGTTGCCGCACAGACGGAAATTGTATTCCTTGAACAGAAAAAGTTGTGAAAATCGGCCGAGCAACTGTTCTATGTACACGAAGTAACTCGCCGGAACATCCCCTCCGCGCGTCTTTTCCACTCCGATGATAGTCCGCAATGTTTCCTCCGCCTCCTTCAGAAGAATCAACGTCGTTGGAAAATCAATCGGGACTCCACCCTTTTGCCCCTGAATGATCCGTCGAATTACGTTCGCCGAACATATTTCCAAGGGAATCCGATGCCCCAGTGGTTTGTCCGCCCGCGCTCGCAAATAACTGAGCCGGCGCAGGTATTCCGCATGGAGGGTCTTCCGAATCTCGGCCACCAGCGCCTCTTGTTGGGGTTCCCTTAATTTCAGCCACGCCCCCCAAAATTCTTGGACCGGTTGGTCGCGGCAATAGATGCCCCTCAGGTAATCCGGGGGATTCGGTTCGTCGGCAGGGATGTCGGATTCGCGACGCCATTCTGTTTCACGTCGAGCGCCCTCCAAATACAGTTTCAGCCGCCACTCCATGAGTTTCTCGTCAGAGGCCGCAAGGGGTTTCAATTCATCCGGATAAACCGCGAGATCCATCATCAGGGAACCGGCCAGCCGCCGTGCATCCATGCTGGACGGCTTCAAGGCCAGTGACGCTTGCGCGGAATCAATGGCCGGAATATATTTCTTGAGGCCGAACCATCGCTTCGACGCTTCGAAAAACCTGACGGACTCGGTTTCGAAGCTTTCCGATTTCACAGGCCCTTTTTCAAGTGCCGCGGCGAGGCCGCGCCGGATGGCCGCTGCCAGCGATGGCAGATCGGTTTCCTCCACCTTGAGAGATAGAGAGCGGTTTCCAGAAAGCAGCGCGCGCCCGTTCCATGCGAAACGATTCCCGCTCTTGTCGAGCGTGCCGATGACGCGGACATCCGAGGTCAATAAACCGCCGGTCGCGCCGCCAACCAGGGCGCGTTCCTCGTTGACCAACCCAAGCTGCTTTCGATCGAGAACGGTGAACTGTGGGTCTTGAGCGAGGTTTTCTTCGAGCAGGCGCTCCAACTCAGAAGCCATCTTGTCCATGCTGCCGTCAATCAAGCCGCCTTCCATTGCTTGGAGGGACACTCTCAAGCGACCGGATTTTCGCCCCTGCTGCGCCTGCCGGACGCGGTCGGCAAGGATGTCGGCTGCCTGTTGGGTATCAGGCGACGAATTCAGGCTTTCGCTGTGGATTAGAATTCCAGACGAGCATTCGAAGATTCGAAGAGTTGGTTTCTTTCGGGAATCATTTCCGCACACGACAAAAAGATCCACGCCTTGGATTCGCATACGCACATCCGGCCGGCTCAGGCCTTCGAGGGTCAGCTTCTGCTCCTTGAGAAGAAGCTCCCATTCCGTGCGTTCGAGAAGATGGATGGCAGCTTCTTTGGAAAGCCGGGCGCACGCCAGGTCCATCGCCTTGGGCCAATCGGCATCCGCGGGAATCCCAACCATGATCGCCACGCGCAGGCCATCATCTCCCGTGGCAGCGGGAACACTGGCCGCACCGGCGACGCACATCGCGAAAACAGCCAGGCTGCTTCTCAGAAGAACACCTGTTGGCATGATAGACGAACGGATCAACATTTGAACTGTTCGGATAGACGCCCCCCTTCTTGATCACCCAGGACAATATCAAACGGCATCGGCGGCGGTCAAGCCGAGCTTCTTGCCGACCAGCAGGGCGCTCTGCAGGATGTCGTTGTTGACCAGATCGGGATGACCGCTGAAATATCCCATCCTTGGCCAGTTCCCAATTCATGGTGTCACTTCGACGGTTTCCATCTCCGGTACCGATCCTGAGATCACTTTTGCGATCCAGCCGCGTCAACCTATCTGCCGTTGCGCGCCCATGCTTTTCTCGTTCTCCTGAGGAGCGAGTTTGGATGGGTGCCAGATGAGGAGCACGGGGCTGGCGATGAAAACCGAGGAATAGGTCCCCGTGACCACGCCCACCACCAGGATGAAGGCGAAGTCGTTGATCACGCCGCCGCCGAAGACATAGAGCGCGACCGCCGCGATGAACGTGGTGAGCGAGGTCAGGATGGTTCGGCTCAGCGTTTCGTTGACGCTGAGGTTGATCAATTGGATAAAGCCGAGTTTTTCTCCCTTGAGTTTGAATTCCTCGCGAATGCGGTCAAACACCACGATGGTGTCGTTCAGGGAGTAGCCCGCGATGGTCAGCAACGCACCGATGGCAGGCAACGAGAGCTGACGATCCGTGAAGAAGAAGAACGCCAGACAGACAAGGACGTCGTGCAACAAAGCGATGATCGCGCCCACGGCGTAGGCGAACTCGAACCGAGCCGTGATATAAACCAGGATGCAAAGGGAGGCCACCAGCAGGCCTTTGAGCGCCGTCCACTGCAGTTCCCTGCCGACGGTGCCGCCCACCTTGTCCAATTGCAATTGCGTGAAGCCGGCTTGCGGAAAGGCGCTTTTCAATGCGGCAACCGCCTTTTCGCCGGCATCGAACCCCGTCTTGACCAGCAACACTTCGGCGCCGCTCCCGACTTCGCGCTGGTACTGAAGAAAACACTCCTTCAAACCGGCTTCGTCCAGCGCCATGCGCACGCGCGACACATCCGTTCGCTGCGAAAACTTCAACGTCACCGCGTCGCCGCCGGTGAAATCGACGCCGTAAATTTCATTGCCTTTCTTGAGCGCCACCAGGCCGCCTCCCAGGATGATGGCGGCCGAGAGGGCGATGGCGGGCCATTTGAATCCGAGAAAGTTGATGCTGGTCTGACGCACCATGGAAAGCATGGCGAGTTTCTCCAGCTTATCGTACCGGAGAATGGCGTCGAAAATGAGCCGCGAAACCACCACAGCCGAAAAGACGCTGGTGACGATGCCGGCGCTGAGCGTGAGGCCGAAGCCCTGGACGGGACCCGTTCCCAGCCACGAGAGCACCAGCGCCGTGATGAGCGTGGTCACATTGGCGTCAATGATGGTGCTGAAGGCGCGGTTGTAACCGGCATCCATCGCGGTCACCAGCGGCTTGCCTTTGCGCAGTTCCTCGCGGATGCGCTCATAAATCAGGACGTTGGCATCCACGGCGATGCCGACCGTGAGGATGATCCCCGCCACCCCCGGCAGGGTGAGCGTGAACTTGAAGATGGTGAGGATGCCGAAGAGGAGGATGACGTTCACCAACAAGGCGATGTTGGCAATGAATCCGGCGCGCAGATAATACGCCAGCATGAACACCACGACGAGCGAGAAGCCCACGATGCCGGCCCGGAGGCCGCTCCTCACCGAGTCGGCGCCCAGCGAGGCGTCCACGCCGCGCTCCTCGATGATCTTCACCGGCGTCTCGAGCGGGTTTTCAAGCGCGTTCGCCAGGTCAAACGCCTCCCGCTGATCGAAGTCGCCCGTGATCTGACCGCGATCTCCGATCTCGCTGTTGATCCTCGGCGCCGACACCAGTTTCTTGTCCAACACGATGGCCAGACGATGCCCCACATTGTCGCGCGTCACTTTGCGGAAAATATCGCCGCCGGTCGCGCTCAACTGAAAATCAACCTCGTAACCCGAGGGACCGTACATGGCGGCGGCCTTGACCAGGTGTTTGCCCGTCAGTTCCGGTTTCAACTTGACGAGGACGCGCTCTTCCACGTCGGGGCGTCCCGGTTTCTTCTCCGTCCGGGTCAACAGTTCGTAACCGGCGGGCGGCGGGGTTTTCATGGACCGCATCCGTTCCAATTCCTCTTCGTTGCGCGGATGCGCGAGCCGGAATTCGAGGTAGGCGACGCGTTCGAGCTGGGAACGCGCGCTGGCCTTGTCTTTTTCATTCAGACCGGGGATCTGAACAATGATGCGGTCCTTGCCCGACGGCTGGATGATCGGCTCGGCGACACCGTAGCGGTCCACGCGTTTGCGCAGGATTTCCATGGCCTTTTCCACCGCGCCGGCGCGGCGGAAATCCTCCAGCTTGGAGAGGTCCAATTTCAGCGTGTAAGAGGTCCCCCCCTGCAGGTCTAATCCGAGTTTGATCGTCTTGTCCGGCGGATGAATATGATAGATCGCGATGCCGATCGCCGCCAGGACAATAAGAAAACGGTTGAGGAGAGGGCGATTCACAGGAAATGAAGAATGAAGAATGAAGAATGAAGAATGCGGAAGGAACCGGTGGACGGCGATCCGCAAGGGGACAGCTTCATTTGGGTTTCTCTTTGGTTTCCTTCGATTCGTTCGGGAGCACCTGCTGGACGCCTGAACGCAACATTTCGACCTTGGTGTTCTCCGCGATCTTGATGACAACGCTTTTTTCCTTGATCTGGCTGACCACGCCGAAGATGCCGCCCGTGGTCACGACGCGGTCGCCCGTCTTGAGGGCGGCCAGCATTGTCCGAAGTTCTTTTTGCTGCTTTTGTTGGGGACGGATGAGGATCAGGTAGAAGATGACAAAAATGACGACCATGTATCCGACGGACATCACCAAGCTGCGCGTGGCGTCCTCGCCGGACTGGGGCGCAGGCCCCATGGCCAGGAAATGAAAAAGTTCAGGCGCCATAAAACTGGTTTCTCCCGTGGTTCATTTTGAATTTCTAATTTCTAATTCGCCAAGTCGTTTGGTTCCCGGTAATGCGCCACAAAATCGCGGCGGAACGCCCCAAATCGCCCGTCTCGGATTGCCGCGCGAATCTGCCGCATCAACTCCAGGTAAAAGTGCAGATTATGCCAGCTCATCAGCCGCAAGCCAAGGATTTCGCCCGCATTCAGGAGATGTCTGATATACGCGCGGGAGAAATTTTTGCAAGCATAACAACCGCACCCATCCTCGATGGGCAACGGATCCTCCTTGTAACGCCCTGCGCTCACATGGAGGTAGCCCGCGCGGGTGTAGGCGACGCCGTTGCGCGCCACGCGCGTCGGCAGCACGCAATCGAACATGTCAACACCGCGCGCAACCATCTCGACGAGCTGACGCGGCGTGCCCAGTCCCATCGCGTAGCGGGGTTTGTCGGCGGGAAGAAAAGGGGCGCTTACCTCGACCGCCTTGAGCATTTCCGATTCGGGTTCCCCCACGCTCACGCCGCCGATCGCATAACCGTCGAATCCGATCTCCGCCAACCGTTCCGCGCATTCACGGCGCAGGCGCGCATGCGCCCCTCCCTGCACGATGCCGAAGATCAGGCTTTTCCGCGACGGCGACGAAGGGCCGTCGTCCCGCGCTGCGCGCTCAGCCTTGAACTGCTTGCATTCCCGCGCCCAACGGATGGAACGTTCCACGGCATCGCGCATGCGCGGTTCCTCGCACGGCCAGGGAGGGCATTCGTCCAGCACCATCCAGATGTCCGATCCGAGGACGTCCTGGATGTTCATCGCCTCCTTGGGACCGAGAAAGCACGGCGCGCCGTCAATGTGCGACTGGAACTCGACGCCCGCGTCGCGCACGACGCGCAGTTTCGCGAGACTGAAAACCTGAAAACCGCCGCTGTCGGTCAGGATGGGACCGCGCCATCCCATGAACCGGTGGAGACCGCCCGTCTTGCGGATGGCTTCCAAGCCGGGTCGGAGATTGAGATGATAGCTGTTGCCGAGAAGGATTTGAGCGCCCAACAGCGTCATCTCATCAGGCGACATGCACTTGACCGATCCCTGCGTGCCCACGGGCATGAAGGCCGGCGTTTCCACGACGCCGTGCGCCGTGATGAGCCGTCCCATTCGCAAACCCTCTTGTGAAATGGCGGATTCAAACACTGCACACCCAAACCATGTCCGACCGACAATGAGAAGAAGAAAATTCTCTACATCGCTTCGATTTTCTTCAAACTCGCGCAAACCACTTTCATCTCCGCAACGGTCTTCTTCCCCACCTCGGCGATCAAGGTGCGGTCGTACTTGATCGCGCGCAGGGCGGTGCGGACCCCGGAGAAATTCACCGTGCCGTCGAGGATTTCGCAGAAGCCCTCCAGTCCGGCCTTGGCGCGGTTGTAATCCTTGACGTGAATGCGGCGGATGCGTTTGCCGAGGGTGCGGATCCAATCGTCGGGCTGGCTCATGAAATGATGGTTGCCGGTGTCGAAATAGGCGCCGACCCATTCGCTGTCGAACTGGTCCACGAACG
Source organism: Verrucomicrobiota bacterium (assembly GCA_016198745.1). Classification (GTDB taxonomy): domain Bacteria; phylum Verrucomicrobiota; class Verrucomicrobiia; order JABWAM01; family JABWAM01; genus JACQHZ01. The sequence goes on along the minus strand of JACQHZ010000087.1, from coordinate 19,200 downwards.
CGCGGAACTCAAGCGGCGAATACAGGAAACAGTTCCAGACGTTCTCCAGCGCGAGATGGACCTTGTGCTTTCTCGCGTGGGGGATGAGCTTCCGGATGCTTGCGGCGGCCAGCTTCCAACATTGCTCGTAAGGAACGGGCGGGTAATCCTTGATCCAGGGGACTTCGACGACGCCGGGGATGACCAACAGATCGCTGGCGCCGAGCACGCCCGCCATTTCGATGGTGAGTTTTGCGTTTTCGACGCTCTTCTCCATGCGGCCGGGACGCGGGTCGCACAACGTGTTGTCCCAGAACGAACCCAGGAGCGTTTCAAGCGCAAGGCCGTTTTTATCCGCTGCCTGGCGGATTTTCCTCAAGGCGGCCTTGTCGGTCGTGACCGGACAGGCGGCGTTCTCGTCCGGTGACGCCACCAGCTCGATTGCGTCGAAACCGGCCTCGCGCGCAATTTCAAAGACTCGCGGGAGGGTTTGGTCGTCGAACGAAAATTGAGTGGCGCCGAATTTCATAGGTTCTCCTGATTTTCAAAGCAGTGATGATTTGCAGGCGGGACCGGACTTGTCACGTAAAAACGACCGTGCTCCGTTCCTCGTGATTGCCCCACCTCCTTTCGAATTTCCGCACGATAGACGCTCACGACGTTGGAACAGCACCCTCCGGTCCCGAAATCCAAAACTCAAGAATTTCACTCGTAAGCGCTTGCGCAAAAATAACTTCGCCAATTTTGTGTGGCACAGCCGCCCCCGGCTGTGATTTTACCTCGATGCACAGCCGGGGGCGGCTGTGCCACATTTCTTCATAATGCTAAGTTATTGTTGCGTGGTCCCTTCCGTTCACAACCCATGGGAAGGGATCGCGGAACGCCGCTTTTTTCCGCACCTTCGGGTCACGAATGTACCAGCGCGGGTCCGGTTCGACGACGACCTCCGGATGCTTCTTCCAGGTGAGAAGATCGTTGGAAGACGCGATGCTGACGCGCTGGACGAAAGAATTTTCGCGCTTCGTGATGGCAGTGTAGAGCATCCGAAATCCGTCCTGCCACTTGAAAACCGTCATTGTCCAAATCTGGCGGTCATCCGGCGCGCCCCGCGGCCCGACGGTCAAGGCCTACGGCAACTGCCGCCAATGCAAGGCGTCCTCGCTCACCCAATGGCCCACATGCTGGTGGGCGGGAAGGGTGAGATGAAAAAGATGGATTTTCCCATCGTGGACGAAAACTTCGATATCGCCAATTTGCTGATCGGGAAGTTTGGGCATGCTCAGGGAGTGGTAAAATTGTTGTCACTGTCCACGTCCCAATAGGTTTTGTAGATCGGTTCCCATGCGTTGATGCTCGGGGCGCTGACATCGTTAAACCGCATCCAAGCTGCGTGTCCATCGAAAAAAAGCAGGTTGCTCCCGCCCTTATGACGCTTGGATACCGGCCAAGGATCGGTACTGCCGTTGGCGGTGGTGGATACACTGAACGGTCCCGCCGTGGGGCACCAGCTTTCTCCCCATGGCCAGCTGCCGTATTGCGCGTAACAAGCGTCTGCAAACCAGACCTTGCTTTCCGGGTTCTTCACATAGGAAAGGGTGATGGCTGAGCCAGATGGAAATGGGCTGCCTGCGCCACCGTATGCCGTTGATTGGGGATTGATCATGTAGCCCGGATAGTATTTCCGAAATGGATAGGGCGGAATAATCTGGAAAATGTTGTCCGGCCGTCGCTCGATTTTCTGCGATGGACATTCCAGAATCTCGATTTTGTTGCCGCAATAAGCGAAGACGTCGTCCAGCCATTTCGCCCTTGGATGCTGAGCGATGTAACCGACGACCACCGTGCTCTCATGGGACTGGCCGCAGAGAAGGCTCTTTCCGTCGTTGTCATTTGAATACATCACCGCCGCGTAACCGATCTGTTTCAGGTTGGCAATGCACTTGGCCGAATAGGCCGATTCGCGCGCATTCTTTAGAGCGGGTAACATCAGGGCAGCCAGGATGCTGATGATGGCCACCACCACGAGCAATTCGATCAAGGTAAAGGCCGAATGGACAGAGGGAAAACAGGGTTTTCGGATGTGCCCGGGAAAAAGATGATATTTCACGCTCCTTAACTTACCCCAAATCATGCCCGGGCACAACCCGCATCCTGTTGTCAGATCGTCTGACAAGCAGGGTGACTAATATCGTTTCTACTTCTCGGGGTTGGCGGCAGCGGCGCTCTATGAGCGCCGTAAGGGGGTGGCGATTCCGCCGTGGCGGGACCGCTACCGCAACGACGACCATCCACAATTGATGAGTAGATGGTATAATAGAATCAGTCAGTCATTTGGCGTCGCAGTCTACAACTTCACATCTGGTTGTGACGGGAAAGGGTTGGGCGCCGGCCGGGGCGGCTGGGTTCGGCAAGGAGCCGGGCGTCTTTCGACACGCTGCAAACGCAATCGCCCGGACGGATCACCGGACGCGGAGTCCGATGCAGCATCAACCCATCCGTGGGAGACGCGATGCGTTCAAGAACCTTGTTGGTTTGCAGGTCGCGGACGCAGGCAACCGTGTCGCCGCACGATCCGGGCGGCAACCCCTTCGCCGGCCTCCGGAGACGCGGGTTGCGAGATGTCGTCGGACCAACATCGGTTCATGTTGTATTCGCCAAAATCATCGCGCTCACGGATTACGAACATCTGCCACGTCAGGCATTGCGCGCCCGGTTCGGGGAGTTTCTCGCGTTCCGGGAAGACCTCGAAATCGTAAGCCAGCGCCATCGGGTTCGCGCAAGGGCAGACCAGGACCGTGCCCGCGATGGCAGCGGGATCCAATTCTTCGAAAAAATCCCGGAGCACCACGGGACCGGTATGCTCCATGCCATGCTGTCCTGCAACGCTGGCAAGCACCGGCCCCGGCTTGGTTCCCCGCACCACCCTCACGCTTACCACAAACACCACAAACGATTGTCCGTTCGCTGCGGTAAAATGTCTTTGAATCCACCGCTTGCTCCCCGGCGGAATGGAAAGATGGGCGTTTTTCCCCGTCGTGTGGACTCGTTTCATGCGATTTTTGTTACCAAAGCTTGCGATCCTTGATGAATTGGCCGGTGACCGGCGCGCTGCCCATCGCGTCCTCTAGGTTGCCGTCGAAATGCATGAGGAGGCTCGTATCCTTGTCTGTCGTAAAGGGGGCGGACGGCGGCTCGAAATCCTCCTTGTAACGAACCACCCGGGAAACCCGCAGTTCGTCATAAACCTCCGACGTGGCCATGTAACCGTAAAGATGCCCGGAACCAAGGCGCACATTTTTTCCTGACGGAACGAGCTTGGAAAGGGGGGCATCGGGCGCCAATGTCCGCTTATAATGGGAAAAGGGTTGCTTATGTCCGTTGATGAAAAGGTTGCACACGTTGTTTTTTCCATCCACGTTCCAGGTTACCGCTAAGTGGTGCCATTTGCCGGCTTCAAAGAAAAACCGGGCACGGGTCCCCTCGCCCAGTCCCCGGACTTCCACCATTAAAAATACAAGGTTATACCTTCCAGTGCGGCCCCCGTTGTCCGGATCAATCCAGTAGGAAAGCGCGATGGGGTTGCCCTGATAAAACTGCATTCGCTGAGTGGATTTGTCGAGGGTGGTCAGGTTGCAGTCGGTGGTGGACCACAGCGGACGAAACCAGAATTCTGCGGTGCCGGATTGTTGGGGCAACCCGTCCGCTCCCGCGACCGGCACTTCGGCAAACTGGTTGGCGAGGCGCATGGCCTTGCCAAACCCCTCCTTGCTATCGAGATAGGGGCTGTCGGGATTGATGGCTGGAAGCGAGGCGATTCCGGTGTCAGCCGATTTGAACGAGGCGGCATCTACCGGGAACAACCGCTTGGGGTCGCCCAGGGCAACGATCAGCGGATAAGGACCGGAGGTCTGGTCCTGAAAGGTAATCTTTTCGATGCGGAAAAAAGATTCGATGGCGCCAAAGGGACAAAACGGGTCATGGCCACCCTCGATGCGCCATGCGCCGGCTTTTCCGCCGGTGGGCAGGCGATAATGTCCTTCCTTCAAATCCTCGGCCTTAACCTCCTGTCCCGATGGATCGGTGATCTGGACCGGCCGCGATGCAAAGAAATCCACCGTGACCGTTTTTTCCGGAACATTGAAGTAATAAACCCGCCCTTCGGTCAGGACCAAGCCATCGGGCGCCACCTGCAGGATCTGCGGGATTTCCGAGTTGAGAACCGTGAAGGCGGTGGCGGAACCCAAATCCAGGCGGTAAACGCCGGCAGGAATGGATTCGGGAATGCGCAGTTTGAAAAAGTATTGATCGCCGTAACAAAGAAACCAGATGCTGTTCAAGTTGGGGCTTTCGGTGAGGTCCACCCGTTTAAAACTGCGGTCCGCCACCTCGATCTTCACCGGTTTATCCTGCAGGTCGAACAGGCGGGGCTCCGTGAACCGGTCCCCCCAGTTGTTGAGGTAAACATCGAGAACCGCTGCGCCCGGCTGGTCCCTCTTCAACAGCAGATGGGTGCGCTGGGTGGGATGCCCCTTGATGGCAAAAGGGAGATAGGGCGTTGGCCCCTTGAAGTTGGCCGCCACTTCCTCGGAAACCGGCATCCCCACGTTGAGGGCCGCCTGACCATCCATGGTGATCTGCCCCCAAGGCGCGTTGGTTTTCTGGCTGAGGGCATTAAAATCAACCCCACGTTTTTTGAAGGAATCGTAATTGCGGGCGTAGTCGCTGATGACCTGGGCCAGGTAGGCGGCATAACCGGGATCGCCGGTTTCCTGAAACGCGAGGGCGAAACATTGTTGGAGACAACTGGCGCGGGAGAAAAATCCATCGATCCGCCCTTGCCGGTATCGGAACTTGGCCAGTTCGACCAGAGCCTTTTTGACCAGCGGATCGCCGGTGGCCACATAATAATAGTAAAAGCCGGAAAAGACCTCCCCTTCTTTGCCGTAATTCGTCGGGATCTCAGGGTTCAGGATATCCTTGCCGTCAGCCACGATGTGCCGCTTCATGATCTTCGAACCGTAATCGAGCAGGCGCGGATCATGATCGAATTCGTAGGCGGAACCCAGCACCCGGAAAAAGGCCGAGGGCGGGAAGAATTTAAGCGCCCGGTCCACGTCGAAATTCATCTCCTTGATCATGGCCTCCTTCCACGCCAGGACCATGTCGCGGGAGTGATAATCGCCGGTCAGAAAGTAATCATACACAAATTGGATGACATCCTCGCTGGAGGCATAGCTGATGCACATCGATGAACCCTGCATGCCCGGTTTGTAGCCCTCTTTCACCAATCCGTCTCCCGCTCCCGACCAGATCACGGGATTGTGAAAATCGCCCTGCACCATCCAGCCCTTCGGCTTGGCGGCACAATCCCAGTTGGAAAACAGGAGATTGCCGCACAATCGCGTGTAGCGCCGCGCGTAGTCGTAATACTTCCGATCGCCGGAGCGCGCATGGAGCAGCCACACGCTCCGCTTGAGGTTGTATTCAAGACAACGCGCCAGACGGTGCAGGGTCGGATACCAACGCCCGTTTTTCAGCGCCCATGGGCCGGCGTTGTAGGGATAGCGGCCCCAGTAAAGATAACCCGTGTTGGGAAACACCTTGTCGCCGGCCAGCACCGTGCGGTCAAAATAATCGGAGATCACCTCCTCCTCCTCGGGAAAAAGCTTGGTGTCCTTCGGGTGAATAGGCCCCATCACCTGGGAACGCGCGGTCCACGACGGATCCGCCATCGCGTAGATTTCCTCGCGCGGGGCGCCGAAGCTGGAAATCACCTCGCGCGCGGCGACGCCCGCATGCGGATAAAGCCAGACCTCGTGGGTCTTGGCGGTCCCCTCCGCCGTGTTGGGAATCTTGGCGATTTCAACCGTTCCTGGATCCCCCTTGGCGCCGGGCGGGATCCAGTCTTCCCCAAAATAATTCTTGAGGATCTGCGGCGTGCGGTAATCGAGTTCCTTCCCGCCTTCCGCCGCCCACAACTTGACCGTCAACTTGTCCGCTGAAATCCGAAATGCCTTTGGAAATTGTTCTGCAAACGCGGGAACCTGCGCCGCCAACCCCCAACGTCCGGAGGAAACATCCGCCCAATCGCCGCAGGCCGCGCCCGACAGTAGGGGCGCACGGCCGTGCGCCCCGACGGAAAAAATCTCAAAATGACTGGCCATCGACCCGAAGTGCGGAAAATCATCCTGCAGCATTACCACATCCTGGCCGGCCTGGACTTTGGCGGAAAAGATGGCGTCCGCTTTCTCGTGGTCGCTGTTGAAGGAGGCGGTGGCTGCGCCGCCGGGTTTAACCGGCCATTCCACTCCGATATCCTTGAACCAGAGAAGGTTGGTGTTACGGATGACGATCAGCTTGTGGCTGATCCGCGTCCACGGATAACCGGCATAAAAATGAAAGTAAATCACCCCGGCCGCAACGGAGTTCCCGTCTCCCTCATGGTATTCCCCTTCCACGCGAATCACGGCATGGCGCTTGCCCTCCAATTCAACGGTCATCTTGCCCCCTTTCAGCACGGCGCGTTGGTCGCGGCTGGTCACCAGGTAAAACGCGTCCTTCGCCCCGCCCACCAGGGTTTCATCATCCGTCCACTTTCCGTCCTTGTTCAGATCGAACCGGATGGAATCAAAACAACCGCCATTCTTGACAAACGTGTATTCCGCCGGCCCCGCCTGCACGGTGATGCCGCCATCCGACTGCGCGACGCGGAGGTCGTCCTGGTCGGATTCCACGCGTTTGCCGTGGGACAGAAAATATTTTCCATTCAGCCTGGCGTTAAAATCCAGCTGCACCCACCGCAGGGAACCGTCTTCCCAGTCGGCGGTTTTCGCCATCTGGCAGACCATCCCTTGGCCGTCTTGATCCACAAGGGACAGGTCATCGAGGCTTTTGAACTCGCCTTTCTTGAAGGGGATGCCGGTGGTCACCGGCCAGGTCGGGGTGGTCAGGCGGTCGGGCTTGTTCAGCAGAATGGGGACGCGCAAATCGGCGCCCGCCGCGAATTCGGCGCCCAAGAAGGCGCTCAAAAGAATGATGTGCCATATTTTTTTCATGAGAATTTTCCTTTCAGCAGGATCGAAAGCCGCAAATCGGTCAGCCACCGTCAAAACCACCCTTGGATTTCGAATATCAAGCCATGGAACGATTTTAATAGTTGCACGCCGCGCCCAGCGTTTCGCCTGGATGAAACTGGGGCATGATCAAGGTCTGCCGCGGCGCGAGCGCGCCTGCTCGCAGGGCGCGCAGCGCCATGCGGGAGAGGGTTTTTGAAAAAACAACCCAATTGATGCTATAGTGCGCCACGGAAGGAACCATCTCGTCCAGCGCGGGGATGTGGCCCAGGGAAATAAGCGCCACATCGCGGGGCAAATGAATTCCCATGCGCATCAGACAACTCATGACCGTGATGGCGTGACGGGGGCGGCTTACCAGGATGGCGTGCGGCGGGTTGTTTGATTTAAACCGGATTGCAAGCACCGACTGAATGTTGTTCACAGTGGCCTGATGATAAAGCACAACGGGTTCGCAGTCGGAGTGATGCGCGGCGGGAAGAAACGCCTCAAAAAAACCTTTCCGCAGAGGATCGTCCACTGCTGGATCCTGCAGCTTGGGCGCCACCAGCGCAATGCGCCTGCGCCCGCGCGCCAGGAACAGTCCCGCCGCATGGCGCGCCACCGCCTGATAATCCCCTCCCACGCAGGGAAGTGCGACTCCGCGTTGCAAGGAGCCGACCAGCACGGTCGGCGCGTTGAGTTTGGCAAACCATTCCTGCATGACCGCATCCGCTCCCATCAGCACCCAGCAGTCGGCATGGACCTGATTCATCAACTTTTTGACGGCGCCGATCGAATTGCGTGATCCGAAACAAGGGTCGGCATGGACTTCCACCTGATAACCCGCCGCATGGAGCTGTCCTTGGAGTTCGCTGATCAGGAAAAGGACGAACGGCGAAAGTTCATGATAACGAAACGCGCACAAAACCACGACCCGTTTCGGGCCGCTGTGAAAAGCTTTCCGTGAGCGTTTACAAAGGATTCTTCGGCGCTTTCCTTGCGAAACCTTGAGCAGCCCCTCCCGACCGATCAACGCAAGCGCAGCGCGCAACGTGACACGGCCAACCTGAAGACGACGGCAGAGCGGAATCTCGCCCGGCAAATAATCACGCCATACACCCCGTTGCAGGTCGCGGCGAATGATGGCCGCCGTTTGGGAGACCAGGGATATGCGCTGCGGGATATTTGTCATGAAAGGCCATTTCCTCCATCAAGAACCTCACTCATCAAAATTCATTCACGCGCGTTGGGATCGGATGCGCCTGGGTGTCGTTCGTGCCGATTCCCATTTGCCCGTAAACATTGGAACCCCAGGTCCAGACGCTGCCATCCTTTTTCAACGCAACAGAATGACCATTGCCCGCCGCAATGGACACCACTTCCCCGGCCATTGCTGAAGCGGCGAACAAGATGATCGGCCCAATCCGAAAAATTTGCATGCGTTGTCTCTATTTCAGAATTTGTTTCCTTTGGTGACTTTTCCCTCAACCGGTTTGCCGTCAAAAAGCGCATCCGTGTTTCCGTCCAGATGCATGAGAACCACGGTGTCTTTGTCGGGTTGGAAAGGCTCCTTCTGCGGTTCAAAATCTTCATGGTAACGAATCACTCGCGACACCCGCAGTTCGTCGAAGAACTCGCCATCGGGCATGGCTCCATAGGAGTGTCCTGATCCAAAAGCGAAGAACTGACCGGGGGGCAACAGTTTCGACGGCGACGCATAAGGGAGCAAGCCGATGGCGTAGTGCGAGTTGGATCTTTTGCGCCCATTGATAAAGATATCGCACGAGTTGTTGCGGCCGTCCACCTTCCAAGTGCAGGCGATGTGATACCATTTGCCGGCTTCCAGATATGATCTGGCGCGGGTGAAACCCGCTTTGCTGACATCGAACCCGATGTAGGCATGATGATAGACGCACGAATTTCCGGGATTCGGTTCGACGCGGTAGATGATGGAAACCGGGTCCCAGCGGAAGATGCCTAGATGAAACGTGGCTTTTGCGAAATCGCGATCCGTCGCCGACCACAGGGGACAAAACCAGAATTCGATCGTGCCCTCCAACTGGGGAGCAACAGCGGCATCGGCCGACGGAGTGGGAATCTGAACGAACTGATTGAACCAGCGCGCGGCTTTTCCGAATTTGCCGGCCACAAACAGTTCATTGGAAACATTGACCTTCCCCGTCTCCGCGGTCTTTGGGGCCAAATCCCCTTGCCGGCTACCCCCTGTGGGTGGGGAAGGGTGGTCCAAAAACGCGGGGTCCATCTCGAACCAACGCCGCGAATCGCCGAGGGCGAAAGTCCACGGAAAGGTTTCCATCCTCACGAAGGATGGAATATCTTCGGTTCGCTCCAGCGACCAGACTCCTTTCTTGCCTCCAGTCGCGAAACGGTATCGTCCGTTCTTCAAGTCTTCACAGACCGCCTCTTTGCCTTCGGGATCAAAGACCTTCACGGGTTGCATGGCGAAGAACTCGATGGTTTCCGCCTTCGTTCCGCCAGACGGGTCTGCGGCGGACAGGCATTTCCCGGCGGGCGGGCTGAAATAACATCGCTGGTTTTTAAAATCACAACACCCTGGGGCGCCAGTTGGACCACCTGGTCCATTTCTGAACTCAGCACGGTAAAAGCGACTTCGGATCCAAGATCAAGTTGATAAGTCCCGGGAGGAAGCGATTGGGGGAGACACAAGCGGTAATAAATGTGGTCTTCATACTTGTTGAACCACTTGGAATAAGTCGTGTCCCGAAAAGGATCCATCGGGGTCACCCGATGGTAATCCCGCTCCACCACCTCGATCGGAACGGCTTTCCCCTGCGAGTCGGTCAGTTTCGGCGCCACCTTGAAGTCGCCCCAGTTGTTCACATAGACCTCCAGCGTTGCGCTTTCCGGCTTTTCTTTTTTAAGCAAAAGCGTGGTGCGCTGCGTGGGACTTGGCTTGACAGCCACCGGCAGGGACAAGAACGACCCCTTGAGACTTGCGACCGCCGCCTCGGCGGTGGGAATCCCGATGTTCACGGGGCCCTCGCCGGTCATGGTCTCCTGGCCCCACGACGCGGTGGTTTTCTGGTTCAATTGCGCCACATCCACGCCCATCTTTTTCAAGGTGGGCCAGTTCTTTCCGAAATTGCGGATGGTCTGGGCCAGATAGGCCGCGTAAACCGGGTTGCCGGTGTCTTCGTACGCCAGGGCAACCGCTTGCAACAAGGGACTGGACCGATCGAAAAAATCCGTCACGTCCCCCCGACGGTATTTGGACTCCGCGAGCTTCACCAACGTTTTGCGCACAAGAGGATCGCCCGTGGCAACGTAGTAGTAGTAAAATGCGCCGTATTTCTCGCCCCATTTGCCATACTGGGACGGGACCTCCTCGTTCAATTCCCCATCGGGCCGCGCCATGCGCTTGATCAGCTTGCTGCCAAACTCCAGCAGCCGAGGATCATGATCCAGATCATAAGCCGCACCGATCATCCGCAGCATGGCCTCGGGCCGTCCTCCGCCGGCTGCAAGCGCCTTGTCCACCTCAAAGTCGGTTTCCTTGACAAGCGCCTCAATGTACATCCGCGCCATGTCGCACGAATGATAATCGCCGGTCAGAAAGTAATCATAAACGAACTGAATCACATCTTCGCTGGAAGCTACGGCCAGAAATGACGCCTCGCTTTGCATCGAGGATTTTCTGCCCTTCTTGGAAAGACGCAGGGCGTCTTCTCCGAACGTTCCCCATAAGATCGGACTGTGAAAATCGCCCATCACAATCCAGCCGCGCGGCTTGAGCGGCGAGTTCCAGTTGGAAAATTGGAGGTCGCCCAAAAAACGGGTGTATTTTCTGGCGTAATCGTGATACTTCCGCTCGCCCGAACGCCCATAGAGAACCCACACTCCCCGTTTAAGATTGTATTCCAGGCATCGCGATAAACGGTGGATCGTGGGATACCAGCGGCCGTCCTTCTGCTTATGCGGTTGGGAGTTGTAAGGATAACGCCCCCAATAAAGATAACCGGTGGCGGGAAACACCCTGTCCCCGGCAAGGACCCAGCGGTCAAAACAGTCGGAGATCACTTCTTCAGCCTCCGCAAATCGGTTCGCGTCCCTCGGATGAATCCGGCCCATCACATCTGATTTGGCCAGCCAGGCGGGTTCCACCGCCGCATAAATCTCCTCCCGCGTGGCCCCGAATTGCGCCGAGACCTTTTCGTTCAGCGGACCGGCATGCGGATAAATCCAGATTTCATGGGTCTTGGCCGTCCCTTGTGCGGTGTTGGCAATCTTGGCGACTTCATGATTCTCCGGAATCCAATCGTGCCCGAAATAATTCTTGATGATCTGCGGCGTCCGAAAATCCAGTTCCCTGCCGCTTTCCTCCGCCCACAGCTTGATCGTCAGGTTCTTCGGGGAAACCCGAAACGCCTTGGGAAACTGTTCCGCAAACGCGGGAACCTGCGCCGCCGCCCGCGCCCCGCGCGCCAGAAAATATTGACGATCCAATTCAGCATTGAAATCCGCCAGCGCCCAGCGCAACGAGCCATCCGTCCAATCACCCGTCTTCACAATCTGACACGGAACCGCCTTTCCCGTTTGATCCATAATGGTCAGATCGGCAACATCCCGAAACTCTCCTTTTTTGAAGGGAACACCGACGGTGACAGGCCAGACTCGCGTGAGAAGGGCGGCCGGTTTGTTGATGATGATGGGAACATGCAAATCCGCCGTCCCGCTTTTGGCCGGTTCAGCTGCGCACAGGTCCGTCATGCAAACGCCAAAAAAAGCAACGGCAAAAACAGTCAAATGAACGAGTTTCATGAGAACATCACTCACGTTGCTGATCCGTAAGGATCAGCAGAATTCGGGGTCTCTTTTCCATTATCACCCTGAAAGCGCCCGAATCGCTTGGCAGAAATGGTTTTCACGGCGTGGTGTTCAAGTTGTCCTCGTCGGGGTCCCAGTAGGTCTTGTAAATGGGTTCCCACCCGTTTGCGCTGGGCGGCGTCAGAGCGGAATAATGCATCCACGCGGCATGACCATCAAAAAATAAAATGTTACTGCCCCCCTTGTGGCGTCTGGACACCGGCTGAGCGTCCGTGGTGCCGGCAGCGCCTGTATTTTCATACGGCGCAAATGTCGGCGCCCACATCTCTTTCAGATAGTAGGTCTGCCAGCTACTGTCGCCAAACCAGACCTTGTTTTGCGGGTTCTTGACATAACTCAGATGAACCGCCGCATTGAGCGGGTACGGACTGCCGGCGCCGCCGTAGGCCGTCGCGCGCGGGTTGATCCCGTAACCCGGATAATACTTGCGCGGTCCGGCGGGAGAACGTCCGGGATAAGAGGCGGCGCGTTCGAATCGCTGGCTGGGACATTCCAGGACTTCGATTTTTTGCCCCATGATTTTCCACAAATCGTCCAGCCACTTGCACCGGGCGTGTTGAATGGTGACCGCTTGATTGCAAATCACCCACGAACTGACATGAGGTTGGCCGCACTCGATGTTCCTTCCATCGTTGTCATCCGCGTAAATGAAGGCCGCCGTCCCGATCTGTTTCAAGTTGTTGAGACACTGGACCGCTCTCGCGCTTTCGCGCGCGCTCTTGAGGGCGGGCATCAGCAGCGCAGCCAGAATGCTGATGATGGCAACCACCACCAAAAGTTCAATCAGAGTAAAGCCCTCGATCGAATTGCGTTCGGGTTTTGACGTTTTCATGCGATGGCCGGCCACGCGCCTCATTTAGCCGTAAACTTAAGCGCCACCTGCAATCCCCGAAAGAAATAAAAACTTGTTCTGTTTTAAGATAAGTTGCGCGCCGCGCCCAGCGTTTTGCCTGGATGAAATCGGGGTGCGATCAAGTCAAGGGCGAGGATGATGATCGCCAGAATTGCGTCCATTGGAAAATATGGGAAGCGTGTAGGTATAAACCTTCACGGGATGCTTGATGTTCTTGAGCAGTAGAGGATCAGCCGGCTCGAAGTCGACCTTCAATTCCTTGCCCATCAGATTGAAAACATGTCCACTGACAATAAGCTGCCATCGGCCCGCCTTGCCGCATAATCGCGAGGCAAGGTTCACCGTGTGCCCAATGGCAGTGAAATCGCGCCGGACGCTGGAACCCATGGCGCCCAGGATCGCCCGTCCGCTGTGAATTCCAACGCCCAGGGCGATATCCCAGCCGGTGTTCACTGTTTCTTCGTGAATCCGCCGCAACAACTCCTTGCCGCACAGCACGGCGCTGTTCACTCCGGCGCCGTGCTGCATGAAAACCGCCATGATGGCGTCGCCGATGAACTTGTCCACGTCGCCGCCACGCGAGAGCACGACCTCCGTTTCTGCAGACAGAATCTGGTTGAGACCATTGACCACCTCCATCGCATCCCGGTTCTCCGAAAAACGGGTGAATCCTCTGATGTCTGCAAAGAGGATGACGACCTCGTGTTCGCCCCCATTCAACAGAGCAGGATCATGGCGGCTTCTTCGAGCCGCGTCGGCAGTGAAACGCGACACAAAGGAAATCAATGTCAGTTTCTCCTGGACGACAACGGTCATTTCATTGAAGGCATGCCCCAGTTTTTCAACCTCATCGCCGGTCTCGATGAGCACCCGCGCGAGGGTCGTGCCGGCTTGAAAACGCTTGACGTTCGTTGCCAGGAGGTTGATTCCCTTCGTCAACGTGGATGCAAACATGAGACCCGGCAACATGGCGAGCGCCAAGGCGCCCAAGCCCACGCCAAGGGATGAGATCAGTTCTGCGCGTTGCTTTCTGAAAAACCGGCCGATTTCCGCGTCAACTTCCAACACCGCCACCCCCTGTCCCTGACGTCCCAGGATGGGACCGTAGCCGCTGATCCACGTCCCATGACTATCCGTATAAATCTCCGTGTGTTGCGGCTGGCCTGTCTGAAGGGCTTTGCGGAACGCCGCACGGTTTACTTCGGGAATGATGTACGTGTTGCCGATAAAAGGCTTGTCGTGCGCCATGACGACGAATTCAGTTTCGCCTTTTTCTGAATGAATCGGGCGCAGGATGTAGATTTCGTCTTCTTTGAGGCCATTGATGGCCTGCGTCCGTTTCAGGACATTCTTGGCGCGTTGAAACTCCGGCTTTGCAGCGTCGGCGTTCCATTCAATTTGCATGATGTCCTCAACCGAGATGGATAGGGCGGCTGTTCCCGATGTCTTTCGCACGAACATCTGGAAATCGCGGAGCAGATCCTTTCGGCGAAGATGATAGTTGGCGGCCGCCATGGCCACGGCGACAAGCAGCGCCACAAAAATCATGGCCAGGAGGATTTTTGTCCGCAGGCCGGCGCGAAAGGAAAGACGCGAGAACTGCGAGAAGACCGTCTCAGGCTTTTTCATCCCCGGCAACTTCTCACTCCCCGATGCGTCGGCTTCTCTCACAACGGAAAGTCCTTGTTGATCCTCCGAAGGGCCATGGGGCGCAACGGAGGAGACAAGTTGATGGTGACGCGGACCGTTCACATGAGGTAGGAAAGTAATGGATTTTACAATCAATGCCAACAAATCTTTCTCAGCAATGCGGCAACCCCTGTCGCGGCATCTTCATATTGACGGCCCCCGCACTCGTCGTCCGATGAAGCCCTGGCGCGTGAAGTTGATTCCGTCGTTCGCGGCTCTGGATGTCGCCGGCGCGGTCTGTCTGGCCGCATACGCCATTCTGGCCGCGGCATCATACCGGACACCCGAGGCGCCGCTGAATCTTTTCCTGGGCGCCATGGCTGCCGCATGGATGGCCACGCTCGCAATATGGGTTTTCGGGCGAAACCATCCGGAAATCCTTTCCCCAAAACGCGTCCTGATATGGGCGCTGCTTTTTCGCGGAGTCGGCCTGGCGGGCGCCCCTCTCCTTGAGGACGATTATGCGCGTTACCTGTGGGATGGGCGGATGTTTGCGCTCACGGGAAGTCCCTACGGCTGGCGCCCGATCGATTTTTTTCAAGACCCGAATGTGCCCGCTCCGTTTCACCGGATTCTCGATCAGATCAACCATCCCGATCTTCCAACCATTTACAGTCCGATGTGTCAGTACGCGTTCTTGTTGTCGCACAAAATATCCCCCGGCAGCCTCCTGCCGCTGAAAATCATTCTTTTGCTGGCTGATCTTCTCACGTGGCGATTCCTTGTCAGGCTGGCATCGCCCGCCGGCGTATTTCTCTACGCCTGGTGTCCGTTGCTCATCAAGGAAACCATGTTCACGGCGCATATTGATTCGCTGGGAATCTATTTTCTGACCGCCTCTCTTTACGCCTTAAAAAACGAAAAACCGGGACAAGCCGCCGTTTGGCTGGCGGCGGCCGTCGAGACCAAGGCGTTCGCCTTGATATTGGCCCCTTTCATTTTGTCGGGCGTTTGGAGACGCGCGTTGCCTCTGTTTCTGGGAACGCTGGCGGTTCTTCGGGTTCCTTTCCTGGCTCAAGGCGCCTGGGGCGAAGCCGCCACGCTGAAAGTTTTCGCGCGGAGTTGGGAGTTCAATTCGAGTCTGTACGGACTGCAAACGTGGATTCTTGGAGGACCCGCAGCGCGGTTGTGCGCCCTTGCCGCGCTGGCCGCGGGTTGCTTGCTGTTGTGGAAACATCAGCAACATCGCAATCATCCCTTCCCGCGAGGCGACTGGATTCTTGGCTTGTTCTTTCTGCTCTCGCCCGTGGTGAACCCGTGGTATTTGCTTTGGATGCTGCCTTTCGCGTGCGTCTTCCCTTCCGCGTGGATTTGGGCGTGGCTGGCGACCGTCAGCCTCAGTTACATCCATGGGTTGCATCTGGCCGCCCACAACCTTGCGGCTTATGAACATCCTCTTTGGGTGCGACCTGCGGAGTACGGGATTGTTCTCATTGCGTTCCTATGGGATTGGTTTTCCTACCGCCGCCGGTAGGGAGCAACTCGTTTTAAATCGAACTGCTTGCAAGATTCAATGTAGCGGCGCTTCTGTGAAGCGCCGTCCAACGAAAATCTGCGCTTCGCAGAAGCGCAGCTACATCTCGCGGCGGAGTTTTGCAAGAGGCTCAATCAAAACGGCAGACTGATCGTGACGCCCATGACCTGGTTTTCTCCCGTGTTCCTTCCGTCGAGCGTGTTGGAACCGAACACGCCATAATATCGGCGGCCTTGGTCCGTGTATCCCAAGCCGTAATCAATACTCTCGTTGATCTCCCTGGTTTCGGGAAAGCGGTCCGGCGCGAAACCGGGTCCGCCAATGTCAAGCCCCGAAAGTCCCTCCACATGACGAAACCCGAAGTTCGCCGAAAAACTTTTCAAGAATGTCTTGTAAACGCCGGCCGAAAAGAAAAAATCGTCGGGCACGCTTTCGTTGCGGTTGCGATAACCCAGATCGCCGTAGAAACCAAAGCCGGTCTTGCCGATTGTCTTTCCCCACAAAAGCGAAATTTCCATGCCCGAAGCGCCATCCCCGGGGGCGTTGGGAGTTCCCGCCTCCGGGGTGGCATAGGTCCCCTCGACAATCCCGCCTGCGCGCAACGCAAGAGTCGGCGTCCACCAGTCGTCGTGTTCAAATTCATCGAGGAACCGCCAGCGCCCGCCAAAGCGCGTGTCGGCCAGTCCATCCTCGTCGGTTTCGGGCGCTTGCGAATAATAGGTGGACGTGTAACCGATCGACAGATCAAGCGCGAAATCCTGCGTCAATCCCCAGTCCAGGCCGGTGCACACCGTCTGTTGCTCGACGCTTGAAGGCAGCGTCATTTTCCTTGTCCCAACCCAAAAATCCTCGAAGGTCTGATAACTGTAGCTGGCAGTGACCCTCACATCCCCCGGGTCCGGCAGCCATGCGCTTTGCGCCGCAGCCGCGCGCAGTCCCGCGAAAAAGCAAACGAGAAATACAACGCGGTGGATCATGGATCGAGCTTGATTTTGTGGCGCACCAGCAGGTAGTAGGCCAGAGCGTTCCATTGTTTGGGATCGAGCTGCCCCGCCAGGGACGGCAGATCGACCGTTTTCTGCGCGTGTTCGGGCAGTTGTTCCTGGGCGATCTTCAGCTTTTTCCGCATCGCTTCCACATCGCCGTCCGAAATCGCATCAAGCCGCATCTTGCCGGTAAAAATTTGTTTGCCCACCTCGTATTTCTCCGAATCCAGACACTGTTCCTTTCCCTGAACCGGCGGAACAAAGGGTCCGCCCGTGTAGCATCCGGATGCGCCCAAGCGATTTCCGCTCGGCATCGCGATGAGGAGCAGCGTCAGAATAAATGGTGCAAAAACTTTCATGCGAAATACACGGTTGTTTTTAACGGCCGGAAAAATAAGCAATGACTTCGATACCCGCAAGAAATAAAAACTTGTTCTGTTTTAAGATAAGTTGCGCGCCGCGCCCAGCGTTTCGCCTTGATGAAATGAGCGGGGGGAAGAAACGCCTCAAGAAAACCCTTCCGTGCGGGCGCGCGAACTTACGCCATCAGTTTCATCCGCTTCACAAAAGCCTTGAGCCGCGCCATTTCTGAGTCTGTCAGGCTGTGATAAGGCTTGCGGCGCCAGCGACCGGCAATGCCGGCGATCTCAATCAGGCCGTGCACGGCGGCGTCGCGGCCGCCGGGGAAGGAGGCCATGAAATCTTCGAGCGGTATCTCGATTTCCTGAATCACCTTGCGCGCCGTCGCCAGATCATCATGTTGGATTGCTTTCCAGTAACGATGACTGACCTTGGGCGCAAAGTTCAGGTGACGGTCCATGAAACCGTCGCAACCATAAGGGTGCATGTCGAGATGATTGCGCAACCCGCCGCCCGAAAACACGCCCCAACGTTCATGTGCCAGAAGACAAGACTTCCTCCCGATGTCGCCGGTTACGTCTTCCTTCATGGCGATCATGTTCGGAACGCGTGCGAGCAGAGCCTTCGTGGCGTCGATCGTGAACTTCTCGGAGCGACCGCCAAAGATGTTGTTCACGAACATGAGCGGGATAAGCTCGGCGATTGCTGCATAGTGTTCCATCAACGATTCGAGCGTGGTTGAGCTGCCCCAGTCGGCTGGCCGCGCCATCAGAATATCCGCCCCAATATCGGCGCAGTAACGGGCAAATTCCACCGCCTGCGGCGTGGCAAATTCCCAGTCGCAGGCGACAGTCATCGCGCGTCCTGCGGTGTGCTCGACCATGACACGATTGATTTCAGCAATCTCGTCGTCGGTCATGCAATGGAAGTGGCTGTCTCCAGCGGTCAGGAGGGCGGTCTTGCTGCCCGCGGCAATGTTGAAATCAATCATCCGCCGTACGCCGTTGAAGTCAATTGAACCATCGCGGTTGAACGGTGTTCGGATGGACGCAATCGGTCCCGTCAGCGCTGCTCGTGCTTTGCTCAAGGTGATTTTGCTCATGTGATTTTATCATCAATGTGACTGATCAATTGGCGCCTCCGCCCGCGGCCGCCGCCGGGCGGTTTGAAGTGTTTCACCACGGGCTTCCCATCCTCAAAATCCGGACAAGGCCGCCGGTGTTCGGGAACGAGACGCCCCTGGACGTTCTTCCCGTGCTCCTGCATGACCCGTTCCCATGTGTTCCAGCCGTCCTGGATGCGCGCGCGGGGAACCCGCGTCTGGAGCGGCGGAAGGGAATGGCAATGCTCGATCCCGACGTGCGTGATCCCGTAACCCGCGCAGTCGAGTTGTTCGTAAAGAGTCGGATGTTCGAGGCCGAGCGTGGCGTACGGTTTTTCCTTTTCAAAACTGCCGCCATTGACCAGCACGCCGTTGGTGTGCGGCCATTGGCCGGTGTACATGGAAACCCGCGTGGGAACGCACAAGGGCGTCGAGCAATAGGCGCGTTCAAACACCAGGCCCTCGGCGCTCAACGCGTCGAGATGCGGCGTGTTCACCGGCAAATGGCCGTAGCAGGAAAGGCAATCCCGCCGGAGGTGGTCGGCCATGATCAGAACGATATGCGGCGATCGGGGCGGCATGGCGTTTCCCCCAGATTGATTCATCCGCTTCGGACAGTCGAGGAATTTTCGGTCTCAAAGCTTGGCGGCTAACTCCGATTCGCCGGGCCTCGCGATTCCAAGCAGTTGCAGGCGCGACTCGGCGAGCCGCGAATTCCGGCATGGTTCAAGGTTCAACGGTTCAGGGGTTCACGGTTGAACAAATTCAAGCTGGAAAGCGTCAACCGTGAACCGTGAACCTGGAACCGTTGAACCATGCCCGATTTCCTCGCTTAC
>JACQHZ010000017.1 GCA_016198745.1 Verrucomicrobiota bacterium | reverse complement strand
TAAAACCCTTGGAATTGCGAAGGTCGGGCTAGGTGCCCGTTACGGGACGCAAGTAGGTGCGTCCCAATTTTGTTTCGGGCACCAGGATTCCCACGGGAGACAGTCTCCAGACAGGGCTGAAGTCGCATACGCGCGACCATGCCCATGTCTGACCACAAGAAATACCGTGCAGGCATTGGATCGTCTTTCAAAGGGCGACCATGCCGACGCTGAACTGGATCGGGAAAGAGGCGGTGGTGAATCACCACCTGCAGGTTCCCTTTCAACTGCTCAAGGACGTGCCCGACCTCGGCTGCGGGGAGCCGGGTGACGGCAATCTGATCGTTCAGGGCGACAATCTCCTCGCGCTCAAGGCGCTGCTTCCCTATTACGCGGGACAGGTCAAGTGCATCTATATTGATCCGCCTTACAATACGGGTGACGAGAGTTGGGTTTACAACGACAACGTAAGCAGCCCGATCATTTCCGAATGGCTCGGAAAAACTGTCGGCAGGGAAGGAGAAGACCTTTCACGACACGACAAATGGCTGTGCATGTTGTATCCGCGGCTCGCCTTGCTGCGGCTCTTTCTGCGCCGCGACGGTGTGATATTCGTGAGCATGGATGAAACGGAAGCAGGCTACCTCCGCCTCCTGATGGATGAAATTTTCGGACGCGAGAACGCACTTGGAAGTCTTGTCTGGAAACGTCGCAGTTCGAGTGCAATGCGTGGCACTCCACTGTCGGTTGATCACGAATATGTTTTTTGTTACGCCTGTGAAGTCGGCCAAACCCGACTTTACGGTTTGGAAAAAGGGCCGGAATCATACCCGAACGAAGACGGGCAAGGGCGATTTGCGAGCACCGATCTCACAGTTGGCATGGGGCGCGATTTACGCCCAAACCAATTCTACCCCATCACCAACCCGCGAACCGGCAGGGTTTACCCGCCGAATCCTGAGCGTGTATGGCGCTTTTATCCAGAGACGATGCAGGAAGTAATAGACAAAGAACTGATCATTTGGCCCGACGATTTCCCGGACAGACGCATGGAACGTCCGCGATACAAAACCTACTTCGATCCAAACACCGAAAAACCAAAACCCGTTTCGAGCTGGATCGAAACACCCACTGCGGTAGCTGGTGCGGCGAGTGAGGCAGTCGAGTGGGATGTTAGCATTTTAAGTTCCGGGATGAATCAGGAAGGTGGAAAAGTGTTACAGCAGATTTTTGGAACGAAGTCTTTTGCCTATCCAAAACCCGTCTCACTTGTGATTTCACTTATTCAGGCTGCGACGCGTGATGGCGATCTCATCCTCGACTCGTTCGCCGGCAGCGGCACGACGGGTCACGCTGTTTTGAGCTTGAATAAACAGGACGGCGACAAACGCCGATTCATTCTCGTGGAGATGGAACCGAAAATTGCCCGCGAAGTGACTGCCGAGCGCGTTCGGCGTGTTGCGGAAGGTTACAAGAATGCGAAGGGCGAGCGCGTAGAAGGTTTTGGCGGCGGGTTTCGCTTTTGTGAATTGGGCGAAGCGTTGTTCGATGAAGGCGGAAAGATTCGCGAGACGGTCCGTTTCGCCGACCTTGCCCGGCATGTTTATTTCACGGAGACGGGCGAACCTTTGCCGCGTGAGCGCGTGACGAAATCGCCGTTTCTCGGCGTTTGTCACGGGGTCGGCATCTATCTGCTTTACAACGGGATTTTGGAGGACAAGAGCGCGAGTGGCGGCAATGTCCTGACGCGCGCCGTGCTTGCGAAGCTTCCGCGGTTCGATGGACAGAAGATCATTTACTGCGCCGGCTGTCTGCTGGGGCGCGACCGGTTGCAAGCGGAACGGATCATTGTCCGTCAGACGCCTTACGAGATCAAAGTGTCATGATTGCCCTCAAGGATTACCAGGAACGGGTGCGCGATTCGTTGCGCGATTTTTTTCGTCAGACGGCGCGCGATCAGGATCCCGCCCCGGCTTTTCGCGAAGTGACCCGGCGGACGTTCGGCGCGTCCATGCCTTATCTTCCGGTTGCGGTTGCCGGATTGGAGCGGCAAATGCCTTATGTGTGTCTGCGGGTGCCGACGGGTGGCGGCAAGACGTTGCTTGCGTGTTACGCGGTGGGACTTGCGATGCGCGAGTTGATGCGCGCCGACCGCGCGGTGGCGCTCTGGCTGGTGCCAAGCAACACGATCCTCGACCAGACCGCCGCCGCGCTCCGTGATCCGCGTCATCCTTACCGCCGGGCATTGGAACTGGCGTGCGGCGCGGTGGAGGTTGTGACGATTGAGGAGGCTTTGCGTCTTTCGCGGGGAACGGTGGAGGGGCAAAAGGTTGTGATTGTTGCGACGATTCAATCTTTCCGGGTTGAGGACACGACGGGCCGCAAGGTGTATGAGCGGAACAGCGCTTTTGCGGAGCATTTGCTGAATGTGCCCGCGGACCGGGCCGCCCATTTGTTGCCGGGTCCGGATGGGAAGCCGATGCCGTCGCTGGTGAACATGCTTCGTTTGCGCCGGCCCATTGTGATTGTGGATGAGGCGCACAACGCGCGCACCGATCTTTCTTTTGCGACGCTTGGCAGCGTGTTGCCGTCGTGCATTGTGGAGTTCACGGCCACGCCGGACCGGACGAAAAATCCTTCCAATATTCTGCATCACGTCTCGGCGATGGAGTTGAAGGCGGGGAACATGGTCAAGCTGCCGTTGCGCGTGATCACGCGGCATCCGAGCCAGCGCGATCAATTGCTTGCCGAGGCCGTGACTCTTCGCGCCGACCTCGAAAAGCTCGCGGTGGCGGAGGGACAGAAGACGGGTGAATATCTGCGGCCCATTCTGTTGCTCCAGGCGGAGCGGGTGGATGCCTGTGAACCGTTGCGTAACCGGCTGACAAGCGATTTCGGGGTTGCGAAGGACGATGTGAAGATTTCGGTTGGCAGGCTCGATGAGCTGAAGGATGTGAAGGACATTGCTTCGCAAAAGTGTCCGGTGCGGTTCATTATCACCGTGGAAAAATTACGCGAGGGGTGGGATTGCCCGTTTGCTTATGTGCTTTGCAGTCTCAAGGAGACGCGCTCGGCCACCGCCATCGAGCAAATCGTGGGGCGCATTCTTCGTCTTCCGCGCGCGGAGGTGAAGCAGCATCCCGACCTGAACTGCGCTTATGCCTTTTCGGTGTCGGATTCGATCACGGAAGTTCTCGCGGAGTTGCGCGAGGCGCTGGAGAGCAACGGTTTCACGGCGGCGGAAGCGGATCGGATCATCATTCCGGTGGTGCAAGGCGTCATGCCGCTCGGCGTGCAGCCGAAGACGGCGCAAGTGGCTCCCACGGAGATTGATGCCGCCGTGGCGCGGGTGCAGGTGGCGGCGCTCACGGGCAAGGCGCGGATCGATGCCGCAAAGGGGGAGATCACCGTTTATGTGCCGCTCGATGAAGAGGAGACGGAAAAGTTGGCGGGTTGCGTGAAAACGCCCGAGGCAAAGGCGAAGGTCAGGCAGGTCGTGGCGCTCGTGCGCGAGGTGGAAATGGCCTATTTGGGCGGCGGAAAGACGCGCCTGCCATCGCCTTATGAACAGCATCTCGATTTCATCGTGCCGCTGCTTTGCGTGCGCGAGAACGGGATGTTGTTCGAGTTCGAGAGCACGTTTCTGCTCGAACATCCGTGGAAGCTCAGCGCGAAGGACGCTTCGCTTTCTCCCGATTATCATCCCCTGGTCCGGCCCGTTGGAAAGGCCGGGCTTGTGGATGTCGGCGGGAAAGGCGAGGTGCAGACCAGCGTGCTCCAGGCAACGTCCGAGACGGATTTCGTCGCCACCCTGCATCAACAGGTGCTCGCGCTTGGCGGTTCGGGTGATTGGTCGCTGGAAAGCCTGGTCGGGTGGCTCGACCGTCGGATCAATCATCAGGACATTCCCGCCGGCGAGTCGGCGGAATTTCTGCGGAAGGTCGTCCGCGGCCTTATGGCGAAATTTGGCATCACGGACGTGAGCGCGCTTGCGCTTGACCGCTTCCGACTGCGCGATGAGGTCGAGGAACACATCCAGAAACATCGTGACAGCGAACGAAAGACCGCGTTTCAGGCGTTTCTGCTGCCGGATTCGGCGCTTGCGGTGGGCAACGAGCGGACGATCAATTTCAAGGCGATGAGTTACGAGCCAAGTTGGCTCTATGAAGGCGGTTTTCAGTTCAAGAAGCATTATTTCGGGACGAAGCCCGGCGAGATGCGTGAGTCCACGCCGGGCGGAGAAATCACGGAGGAATTCAAGTGCGCGCAGTTCCTTGACGGGGAATTGTCGGAAGTGAAATTCTGGGTGCGGAATCTTGCGCGCAAGGCAACCTCGTTCCGACTGCAAACATCGAAGGACTGGTTTTATCCCGATTTTCTCTGTCAACTCGCCGATGAGCGCATGCTTGCCGTGGAATACAAAGGGAAGCACCTTTATGATGCCACCGACTCTGAGGAAAAGCGCGCGGTTGGCGCAGTTTGGGCGTCGCGAAGCGGTGGAACATGCCTATTTGTAATGCCGACCGAGGGCGACTTTTCAAGCATCGCCAAGATCGTGAAAGGCTGATGGTTCGCATGGCCGCCTCAGAAAACCGGATCAAACCTCTTGTCAAAGTTCTTGGCGGCGAATGTCTTTTCTGCAAGAGACTGAAGACGTCCACGCGCAGCAGACTCACCGGCGAACCAGCGCAACACCCCACGCCGGCAGTTCTTCGAAATCCGTATCGGTGATGAGGTCGCGAACGCTTGTGTCCAGCGTGGACGGGTGTGGACTGTCATTTAGGAGGAAGGCATATTGACCGGTTGACGACTCAAGTTTCACCGTCCGATGGGCAATCGCCTTTGCAGGGAAGCCGGGCAGAAGGGCGCGATAGAGCAAGATGGCCTGGTGCGCATCGGCGGGGACCGCACCCAAATAAATCGCCCTGCCAGGGCCGATCGTCCTTTGCGCGACCGCCGGCATGCCCTTGAATGGCCCCGTCGTATAACTACCCAACGGCTGGGCATTCTTGAGTTCGAGAACCTCGCCATGACGAACATCGAAGAGAATCTCACCGGAGCCGAACTTCACCGGCGTCACCGTTTTCGGAGGCGCAACCGCCTCGGCGGAGGGAGTCTGAATTCGCGCGGGGTCGAACGTGGCGCCAATGGCCGTTTCAAGCTGCCAGTAGTCGAAGAGTTCCACCCCGAACAACGGCGCGAGGATTCCGGGCGGGCACAAGTTGCGCTGCGCGCCGAACTCGTCCCGTTCCCCGGCCCCGGGGAAACAGATCAAGGTTCCACCGCGAGCACACCAATCCTGTAATTTGCGGGCCGTCGGTTCGGAGCAGATGTCGAGGTCGGGAATGATCAGCGGCTTGGCGACGTCCCATGCGGAGGTTTCCGTGACAAATTCCAAGGTCAATCCGAGATGGGCCAATGGATTGTAGGCGGCGCGCAAGGTTTCCTTTTCCCACATCGGCACCCGGTTGGCCACGCCGTCGGGAAGTTGAATCTCCAGCCAGAAGGTTCCTTCACTGGCCCGATCGCGGCCCACGGCATTATCCAGACTGAAGAGAATCTGAGCGTCGCTGACGACGCGGCCTGGCCCGGTAATCTGGCGCGCTTTTTGGCATTCCGCGACGATGGTCCGGATGTTTTGGTAGGGAGCGCGCTTGCGGCGATCGCGCTCGACGACGCAGGGATGCCGCCATTCGCAGCCGGTGCGGAAGCGGCGCCACTGAAACCAGAGGATGGAATTCGCACCGTGCGCCAGCGAGTGAAAGGCCCAACAACGGCGGATCGCGGGATTCAATCCGCTCGTGGTCGTGTAACCGGACCCATTCTGTTGTTCGAGCACGAGGAACCGTCCGGCCGGACTTAAAGCGCGGTGGCGATCGAGCATCATCGCCATCTCGCCCGCCGTCGCAAACATTTCCGGGTAGTTGTGCACGCTGATCTCGTCAATCTGCCGGATGCCGCGTTCCTGCTGCAATCGGCACACGGCCGATTGGGCCGCTTCGATACCGGAACCGACAATAAACTGCGGCCCGGCATGTTGGCGGATCACGGCCGCCTGGTTGAGCATGAATTCCGCCATGCCTTCGAAGGAAAACCGGTTGTAGTCCAGTAGATAGGATGGGTTGCGCGTGCACAGCATGACGGTCGGAGCCGGAATCTGATCGAACCGCTCGATTTCCTGGTTCCAAAAGATCAAGCCCCAGCGGCGATTCAATTCCGCCACCGTTCCGTATTTCTTTTCGACATAATGCTGAAAAGCGCGGAGGGCGGGAGCCGAGCAATCGATGGCGCTGTAGGTGCCGATCTCGTTGTCAATCTGCCAGCCGATCACGCCGGGATGCCTGCCGAAACGCGCGCTCAGCGCCGCGGCGATTTCGCGGCAGTGGGTCCGGTAGCCCTCGTGAAAGACGCTGTAGTGCCGGCGCCCGCCGAAGAGACCCTGCCGTCCATCGGGAGTGAGACAGGGCAGGTCCGGGTATCGGTCGGCCATCCACACGGGAGGCGTGGCGGTGGGTGTGCAGAGGATCGTTTTGATGCCATGCGCGTCATAGAGGTCAATCACCCGGTTGAGCCAATCCAACGTGAAGGCTCCGTCGCTTTGTTGCAGACGGCTCCAGCAAAATTCGCCAATCCGGATGCAGTTGAGACCCAGCTCCTGCATGAGCTTCGCGTCGAGACCCCACTCTTCTTCGGGATCATGTTCCGGGTAGTAGGCAACGCCGAATAACAGTTTGTTCATTGGAAGTGCCGGCCAGCTTCTCCAAACCGTTCGGCGCGGTCAAGGGCTGATGGACTTCGAGATGTCCGGAGGATTGCAAGGTTAGCGAGGGGAACGCTTGGCTCACCCTCGCCCATGCGGGTCACTGCCTCTACTTTCCTTCACAAAAGTTTATTATGGGGAGCGGAAACTACTTTACGATCCATGCAGGTATAACATCAGAGGGTGTCATGCTGAGTCCGCCGCGGCGGACGAAGCATCTCTCTGCAGGGAGCGGAGGGATTCTTCTCCCGCTGAGGCGGGATCAGAATGACAATCATTATGTAAAGATATTCATGCGCCCATTAATAATTGGATGGAGACCGGCTTAAATATGCGATCCTTCCGGTCTCGTAAGAATTCAGGCCATCGCCGGCGCCGAGATGGCCTCGGCGCGGGTGCGTCCGCTGGAAGCCATTTCCAGCCGTTTTGAGCCGCTGTCCATCGCCGGGCATTTGAATGCCGCCACCTTGAACGGAGAGAAGGTTGATCGCGCCTCGCTTCCGGGCCTTCGCCACGACGAAGTGGCTGCGGCCACGCAGGCGGGCGCGTCAACACCCGGCAAGATCGCAACCGTGGCTGGAGTGCCCTTTCAATTTCCCGCCGCGTCCGCCAAAGGCGACGACCACATTGATGTGGGCACGAGTTGGTGGGGCGCCTACGGCGGGGACGGAATCGTGGACCTGCCGCTCAAGCTCGAAAAGATCATGGTTGAGCGAAGGCCCAAAGTGATTTACGGCAATGACCTGGTCGAGGCCAAAACCGACGATGTGTTGCTGGGCGACCTGAATGCCGAGTATGCCCGCGCCGCGGATCAAACTGGTGGCGCAACTGGACGCTTTTCGAAAGAAGCGCAACATGGGCGATTACGAGCGCGCGGGGTTGATTTCAGGAAAAGATGCACGTTAAGGAACATGGAACACCAGGGATCGGCGCAAGCGCAATGGGTGAAAGCGGGCAGGCTGCG
>JACQHZ010000086.1 GCA_016198745.1 Verrucomicrobiota bacterium | reverse complement strand
GTTCCAGCCATTCGCCCGCCGGCATGCCGATCCCCTCCAGTTGAATCTGGATCGAGGGGTAGCCGAAGCGCGATGTGAAATCGAGCGGATGAATCCCGCGTCCGTTGACGATGCAGTTCAAATCAATGTAACCCACGCAACCCGATTCCCGAAGCGCAGGAAGCATCCGCGCCAGCGTGGCGTCAAAAATCGGACTGGACTGCGTCCAGAACATCAACGTGCCCATCTCGCCCGCAAATGGCCCGATGTCGCCTGGAAACACGCGTTTGTGCTCGAAGTTGACATTGATGGGACGGATGAAATCTTTCCCGTTGAAAAAGGCGCCAACGGCGACTTCGACGCCGGACACAAATTTCTGGATCTGAAACAGGGGCGCTTTTCTTTTCCACACGCCCTTGTTTTGCGCAAGCAATTCCAGCAGATCGCGGCCATCCTCCTCCTGCCCCAGGAACAAAAGGCCCTTTCCAGCAGAGGGCGTGTTCCCGCTTGGTTTGAACACGTAACGGTCCGGATTCTGTTTGATGAAGGCAATTGCCGCATCGTAATCGGAGAATTGCCAGCCCGGGAGCGTGGAGATGCCGTGTTTCTTCAACTCGCTCTGGCCGAATGCGCGGTCGATTTCCAGCCGGTCGGTATAGACGCTCCCGCCAATCACCGGCTTTCCCTTCTTGCGAAGCTTCTCCGCGGCCTCGCCGAACTCCACGTCGTCGAACACAACGACATCCGCCCAGTCCGCAAACTGCTCCCATTCGTCAACCCGCTCGACAAAACCGCGGTACACATCCGCATCGCTTTTGGCCTTGATGTAGGCCTTCACCTCGTGGCCTTCCCTGACCAGATGCCAGGCCAGATCGCCGCTCAAACTCTCAAGCGAAACAAATAAAAACTTTTTCATGGTCAACTCAGAGAGGCCTTGAAGCATCGCCGCCAATCCAATTTTGTCATTTTGAATAAACGGTTGTTGTGTTGATTATATCAAGGACTTGCGTGGTGTCAAAAAATCACTAAATTTCCGTTGCGACGCGCACCGCTTTGCCCGCCTTCGCCGCGATCATCGCCTGCTCGACATGCAAATGCGCGCGGGTCGCGACGAATATCGCTTCGATGTCCGGATCGGCGGCGAGCGATTCGACGGATGGGTAACGCTTCACCCCCCGGCCTTCTTCCTTCTCCGCCTGCAAAAAGGCCTCTTCGCGCACGTCCACGCCGCCAAGAATTTCAAAACCACCCGCCTCGCGCAGTTTTTCACGTCGCGTCCTGCCGAAACCACCGACGCCCACGATTCCATATCGAATAGGTTCGTCCATAATTAAGAAATCCTTTCCAGCTTCACGTCGTCGAACCAGACCGTCCCCGTGCCATACAAGGCCAGACGCGGCATTACGTACGCTTCGTCGTTTGTATCGAGCTCGGCCTGCAACAACGTCCAGTCGCGGCCGCCGCCGAGCTTCGCTGAACGCGCCGAGTCGATGACGTTCGAATACGTGTACTCGTACGTTGCCAACTCGATCCGCGCGAAGCGATCCACGTTCTTCGTCTTTGCCCACGCGCTCAAGTGGTAACGCGCGTGAGGTTCCACATTGCACACGGCGCCGATGGGGAACAGGGTGGTCCAATGATGAAACCCACGGCCTTCGAGCCGAATGCTGTGCGAGCCACTGTGTCCAACCGAGCTATCCCAGCAGATCGGCTCGCTCGACAATGCGGGATCGACGACGAGGATGGGACCATCTTCGGGCTGCCACGGATCAAGAGGTTTCTCGAACGAGTTCACCTCATCCATGCGAAACGGCAGTGCGATCCTTTCGAGTCGCCACCGCTTCGGTCGAGGCGGATCGGTCGCGCATTGCAGGAAATGGCTCGCCAGCTTGGGGCAGAGGTTCACCAGTTCGGTGCGCATCGTGAAGTGGAAGTAGCCTTGGTCGAGCTGATCGAGTCCCGCCTTTTGCCAGATAATGTGTTCATCGAACAACTGGCTGCACGTGGCGAAAAAGACCGGCCCGCTCGTCTCATGGATCAAGACGGCTGGGTTGAAGGTCTTGTGTGCCGCGTACGCAATCCACGCACGGTGATGCGGTGCGTTCTTGCTGCGCCATTCACCGTTGCCGTTTGATGCGTAATCCGTAGCCGTAAACAAGGCGTTCGAGTGAACGAGTCGCTTCAACTGACCATTCGGGTCTTCCCACACCGAGTGAGTCCAACGCCGCCGTTCGGGCCGGCTCGCCAGCGCGCCCGCCATCATCATGTTGATCGGTTCGAGTCCTTCGTAAGTGAGCTTCCACACATCGGCGTCGAGGAAGAAACGGTACCGCGCCCATTTAGGATCATACGCGACGCAAAAGTGGTAGGCAACGCGCTGGCCTTTGTCGAACTCGCCCCTAATTTCGAGGTCAAGCTTCGAGCCGCGACCAGCGATCCATTTCGTCTTCAACCGGCTGAACGGATCGGAGATGCCTTCGACGAATTCGCGCGCGACGGTGATCGGCAGGTTCAGCGCCGTGTTATGCATCGTATGCAAGTCTATAACCTTGCCGGGCGGACGCACGTTGGCCATCGCGTCCGGCTCGAATGGCGAGAACGACCAGATGTCGAATGCAAACCAGCCTTTGTTCAGAAAAAGTCCGATTGCGTGATCCCCGTCGAACAACCGCCAGCCGAGTCGCTCCTTCTCGATGCGGAAACGCGGCGTGTGGGGTTTGGGCTTGCTCCGTTGGAAGCTGCCGACGATTTGGTCAAAGTAGCTCTCTTGTTTCATAGCTCTTCTCCCGACAGGGATTTCATGTAGGCGTGCAGCTTACCCAGACGATCCGATAAGCTTCGAGGCAAATCGTTGCGGTGCGACTGCATCACGGAAATGCGTTGTTTGAGCTGCCCGACGAAACCCGGCCCAAATTCGTACGTCATGAAATCGCTCGGCATGATGCGCAGGAATCGCTCCGCCCGCCCTTCGATCAAGGCGATGGTCTCCTGCGTGACCTGGATTTCATCGGCCACAATCTGCGGCATCGCGCGATCGCGTCCGGGTTGGTCCGCAGGCGCAAGATAGCGGCCCGCCTCGTACCAGTTGTAGTGTGAGCGCATGTAGAGCCAGGCCAAGCGGACGTGCTCGCTCTGATGCTTCAGAACCTTGGCCGCTTCGCCCGTCGCCCTGGCTGACTCGCGGACCAGCGTCTCCGCCGCGTCGAACAACTCAGGCAGCGTGTGCTTCGCGTACAGTTCGTGGATCACGTGGTCGCGGTTGCGCTCGTTCGGCTCGTGCGGCACGAGCGACTTCGGGCTGATCACGCCCCAGGCCGCGATGCGTTTCGCGCCCAACCGCGCCAGGTCTTTCATCAGCCGGATGGTCTCGAATGGATGCGGCGTGTAGCGCAGCGGACGCGGGTAGTCGGTGGTCGGCAACTCCGCGTGGACAATCGGTTCCCGGCCGCCCTGCGCCGCGACGTCAAACCGTTTCTGCATGTCGGCAAACCGATCCGCCGCCGCGGCGGCGCGGTCGAGGTTGCGAATGGTCCACTTCGCCTTCGGCATGCCCCACACGGCTTGATGGTAGCCCCAGTGTTCCTCGAGGCCGCCTTCCCAATCGTAGAGTCCATAGACCGACCCGACCACGCCGGGCGGGCAAAGGGCCAGAATCTTCGCGCGCATCTCCGTCGGGAAACCGGATGTGACATTCACCGTGAAATCGGGATTCACGGCCCGCCCCGCGTCGAGCAGCGCGCGGAGGAAGCGCGCGACGCGCTTCTCGAGCGGGATGCCGCGGTTGAATCCCGCGCCGTTCGGCCCGGCGTACTGATCGGGGTTGTAATCGAACCCCGCTCCGCTGTCGCTGGTGAAGAGGCTGGCCATCGCCAGATCGGGAACGAGTTCCATGATTTTCGCCATCATCTCCCGGTAATGATCGAGCACCTCGGGCAGGTCCGTGCACAGCGCGTAGAGCGGCGTCTTGCTGCAGGTCGGATTGTCCACGCGTGGTCC
Source organism: Verrucomicrobiota bacterium (assembly GCA_016198745.1). Taxonomy (GTDB): domain Bacteria; phylum Verrucomicrobiota; class Verrucomicrobiia; order JABWAM01; family JABWAM01; genus JACQHZ01. Next base: position 1,164 of record JACQHZ010000086.1, on the reverse strand, counting down.
CCGCAACGCCGGATGACGCTGGAAGAACCGTTCCGGCACGAAGCGCGGTTCGCAAAGGTAAAGCAACGGCTTGATTCCGTGCCGCCGCGCCGCCGCGGCGGATCAAGTTTTCCGATTCAGCGCAGCGGCGTTTTTGCGTCCGACCGGGCGCCGATCCACAACCGGCCATTGACTCTCATCCGCGCCAGCTCCGCCACCGGCAAGGCCTTGAGTTCACCTTCGTAGAAGAAGCCTGCGAATCGCAGGAATTTCGCCCAGCGATAAAGGCGGATGTCGGTCGGCCGCTCAAAACGGTATTCCACAGTGTACTGGAAACCGTGGTCGCCGACCTCGATCACGGCCGTCTTGCCGTGAACCACAATGGGGGCTCCACGAAAAAACCGCCCATTCAACCTCACTTGGTCCACTGGCGCAAAATGGGTGGGAATCAACGTGTTGATGGAACACTCATCCGTTGGAATGACGGCCAGCTCGGTCAAGGCAATTCCCTCAAAGACAAGCCGAGCGCCCCGCCCGGCCACCGACAGCTTGCCGGCGTGATTGAAATTTGACGTTTCAATCGGCCGACCCCGCTGATCTTGCGTCCATTCGGCCGGCTTGCCGTGGAACATGACGGCGCAAAGGATATTCCGAACATCGCGCATGGAGTGCAAGTTCTTAGTCAGCGCGTAATGGAGATGAATGGGAAAACTGTGGCCGAACACCGAGTAGCTTCGATACCCGAGCGCCCAATTCGCATGTTGGACCTGCACGATGTCGGCTTCGCCGGCTGGCAACGCCGTGCCGTGGACGGAAATCAATTTCTGCTGTTTCCTGTCAATCAGACCGAAGGACTCCCAGCGATTCGAGGCCATCACGCGTTTCGGGTAGCTTCGATGGCGAAATTCGCGGCGCGCGTCCTGCGGCACGTGATAGCGAGTCGCGACCAGCCAGGCGGCTTGCGACCAGTTGAACGGCAGATCCTGATCGTGATGGAAGTACGCATCGGGATGGCTATCGTCGAACAACGCCGCCAGCGAACAATCTTTCGAGAGACCGATGTAGCCCATCAGCATCCGCATGCACGACACCTGTCCGAGCACGTCCACGCGATACGCGCGCGCGTATGGGCCACAGGGCAGACTCAGCCGCGGATGATACAGCGCCAGCAACTCGCGCCAATGC
>JACQHZ010000094.1 GCA_016198745.1 Verrucomicrobiota bacterium | reverse complement strand
GTTTGGTTGCGGCTTTGCCGCGCTGGGGACCAGTTGATCGAAATGACCGACCGCAGCGCGCAACTCAGCAACCTGACGGCGGTCTATGACGACGACGCCTCGATGACCGACGCGCCGGTGAATCTGCAGCGCGCCGCCGCTGACGCAATTCAGATTCCGAAGGCGGATCCCGCCGCGATGCCGAACCCCATCACGGTGTTGAAAGGGACGGGCGTCGGAGCGGCGCCCGCGATCGCGAAGGTCGCGCCGCCCGATCACGGTTACGACGGCACGCGCGTCGAGGTGACGATTCAACCCGTCGAGGGGGCGAAGGAATACCGGGTGTACGTCGCTGCGCACGAGAACGGGGCCGGCGCGCAGCAGATGGCGAAGAGCGAGAAACCACAGGTCCTGGTGACCGGCTTGCGCCCCGAGTTTCCGCTTTTCCTGTTTGTCACGTGCCTGGACAAGGACGGGAAGGAATCCAGGCCGACCGAGATGAAGCGCGTGTTGTTGAAGGACGATTTTCCGATGAAGTGATCCGAAAAAGTTCGAAAGAAACCAGTCCTGTAGTGGTGCAGCGACCTTTGGGAGGAAAATTTTACTGATCCCCGCCTTCGAATGCTGCGCCATCCGTCCAAGTGATCTGAGACTGTTGAATCATGACCGCCAAACCTGAACTCATCGCGCCCGCCGGTAACTTTGACTGCGCCCGTGCCGCTATTGAAGAAGACATACACCGGGGCAATTCCCAATCCCAAAACCGCCATCGCCATGACAGTGACTGGCGCCGTCGGTGAACCGTTGCGGGTGGATGCAAAGCGGCGCGGAGTTTCTGCGGCAGTTCCTCGATGCCGGCGCGCGTCGGTTCCGTGTGGAATTGCTGGATGATGACACCGCGCGCACGCGCCTGACGCTGCGGGCTTACGGCAAACTCCTCGCCGGCGAGCCTGGGGATGTGCTGCAACCGCTCAACGTTGTCCGCCAGCTCGGGGTGACGAGCGGAACGCTGACGGTGTTGGGATGAATGAAAATGCGGAATGGGTTCGTGGAATCGACCTGGCGGGCCTGATACGTTCTTGCAATGAAAGCTGATTTTGCCCGATCACTTCATACGAGATTTCCACTCTAACCCGGATTTTTCACATTCCCCGGTTGGACGGGGTTGCGCTGTCCGTGTCACGCAGAGAACCATGACCATCTGCCGGGGGACGCCAACTACGTCTGCCCAAACTCCCCGAAATGATTCATCCCGGTTACAAGACCCGTCCGCCCGGAGTTGCAACTCGAACGGGGCATTGGCATGATGAATGCCTCGGCCACGGACAGGTTGGTCTTGGCGAAGACAGGCTTTTCCCGGCAACGCGCGCCGTGTCCGGAGCGGAAGAACTCCAAAAACGATTATGAGAAATCATCTTGAAGAAATCGAACTCGCTTTGTCGGGCGGGGCGCCGCGCTATGTTCCGCTTTCGTTTTATGACGTGCTTTTTCCGCCGGGATTCGATCCGGCGCCGCTTCAATCCAAAGGCATGGCGATTTGCGCCCGCCGCAGCGTCTGGCGAAAAATCACGCCTCGCGTAAAGGTCCGGGAAATCCGCGAGAGCGACGGCGGCATCCGCACGTTCCATGAAACCCCCATCGGCACATTGACTTCCCTCCACCGTACCGCCGCGTTGGGGCTGGCGCCGGTCGAGCATCCGATCAAGAAACGCGATGATTATCGCATCGCCCGGTTCATTGTTGAAGACACGGAGTACCAACCCGATTACGAAACGTTTCTCGCCGAGCGGAAGAAAATCGGCGTCAGCGGCAAGACGATGGCGCACACCTGTTACGAACCGCTCATGGACATCCAGGTCGTCTGGGTCGGTCAGGAACAGTTTTGTTATGAACTGGTGGACAACGAGGATGCCCTCCTCGATTTTCACGAGGCGTTGGTGAAAAATCACCGAAAGATGTACGCAGCGGTCGCCCAAAGCCCAGCCGACTACGTGCTTTACGGCGGCAACATCGTTCCCGACATGTTGGGACCGGAACGGGTGCGCGACCTCATTGCGCCTTGTTGGAACGCGTTTGCCGACCGCCTTCACGAGCGCGGCAAACAAATCGGGTGCCATCTTGATTCCAACAACCGGCTCATTCTCGATGTGGTGAACAACAGCCGGCTCGATTTTGTGGAGGCGTTCACCCCGCCGCCCGACTGCAACGTGTCCGTGGCCGAGGCGCGCCAGGCGTGGCCGAACAAAAAACTGTGGATCAATTTTCCGTCCAGCGTTCATCTTCAGTCAGACGACGAAATCCGCCGGGCGACCGTCGAAATCATCCGTCAGGCGGGCGACCGAAAGGGTTTTCTCATGGGGATCACCGAGGACGTTCCGCGCGAGCACATCGCGCGCAGCATCTCCGCCATCTTGGAAGCCATCCGGTCATGTCCAAAACCGGCGGGCTGTTCCTTGATTTGAACGGTGATGCCTTTCTCACTTCGGACTTGTTATTTCATCGCGCCGAAACACAAGGGGAACCAAGGGAAGGAAGCGCAGAGGAAATGCGATTTCCAAAATGGCGGTGAGGGAGGGATTCGAACCCTCGGTACGAAAAGACATGCTGAAAATCCTGTTTTACCTATGAAAACAAACGCGGGTGAACGCTATTGACAACCCTGAATGTTATGCCTTACATTATGCCAAATTATGGCAAGCATCCATCGGCAACCGGGCAAACCGTTTTTTTTCTGCGCGTTCACCACGCCCGACGGCAAGCGGAGGTTCAAATCAACAAAGACTGCGGATAAAAAGCAGGCTGCGGAAATCTGCCGCGGCTGGGAAAAGGCGACGCGGCTGGCGCGCTCGGGCAAGCTGACGCCGGAGCGGGCGCGGGAGGTGATTGCGGAAGGGGTGGCAAACGTCTTCGCGGCTTCGGGCGATGAATTGCCGCATGCCACGATCCGCGCCTGGTGTGAGCGGTGGCTGGCGGCGAAGGAGATCGAGACCGAGACAACCACGCATTCACGCTACAAGGGCATTGTGGCGCGTTTTCTGGATGGACTGGACCAAAAGGCCAATCGGGATTTGAGCGCGCTGCGGACAACGGAGATTCAAGCCTTTCGAGACGGCCAGGCGCGGGAGCTTTCCCGGGCAAGCGCCAATCTTGGGTTGAAGATTCTGCGGGTTTGTTTCGGCGGCGCGGTGCGGCAAGGGTTGCTCACATCGAACCCGGCGGCGCTGGTTGCCACGCTGCGGGGAAAGGGCGAGGGCAATCGGCGCCCGCTCACACTGGCGGAAATCAAACGGCTTCTGGCGGCAGCCAAGGGAGCGGAAATGGAAGGGTTGATCCTCTTTGGCCTCTACACGGGACAACGGCTTGGCGACCTGGCGCGGATGACCTGGCGGGCGGTGGATTTGGAGAAGCGGGAAATCGCCTTTTCGACGCGGAAGACCCGGCGGCGGATGATCCTGCCTTTGCTGCAGCCCCTGGCGGACTACGTTGAGAAACTGCCTTCCACCGATGATCCAGACACGCCCATTTTTCCACAAGCAGCGGCGGCGGCGGAAAAGAGTGTTGGCACCCTCTCAAACTGGTTCCATGATTTGCTGGTGAACAGCGGATTGGCGGAGCGGCGGACGCACCAGGCGACCAAAGAAGGCCGCGGCGCGACGCGGGAGACCTCGGAATTGTCGTTTCACAGTCTGCGCCACTCGGCCACCACGTTTTTGAAAGCGGCGGGCGTCTCGGACTCGGTGGCAATGGAAATCATCGGCCACGACAGCGCCGCCATTTCGCGCGGCTACACGCACCTGTCCACCGACGATTTGCGCCGCGCAATGGACAAGCTGCCGGACGTGACAGGAGACACGAAGTGAAAGAGCATCGCAAACAGATTCCTCTCTGTGACTCCAAGGCGGCATCCAGGGCGGGGGATGAGTTGACTCGGTTGTGCGTACCCAAAGCTGTAAGGGTTGCGTGGGGCCGTAGTGACCCTTATGCTCAAGGCGTGGTGCGCGGGTTTCAAAGGGCTTTGAGAGATTCGATTCTTGATCGTTTTCCGAAGCAGTGCCCCAGTCCTGAAAGCACGCCAACCAACACTGCAGTCGCGGAAGAGTGGGCGGCATTGCAGAGGCCGTCTCCCCCCTTGGGCGAGGCGGTCCGGTTCTTCAAAGGCTTTGCGAAGGGATTTGAGTGCTGGACGAAAATCCCAAAACTCAAACCGGAGGACGTGCAAAAGGAACACAACAAACAGCGTGCGCACAGAGAACTGGAGGAAAAGGGAGGTGTCATCTCTCCCTTATTGCCGGACCTCGGACCGGGCGAGACGGAGCAAAAGCTTCCCTTGGCGCTGTTTCTCCGACACGAGGATGAAATCTGGCAAAAGCCCAGCCTGCGGGCCGCCGTCGAGTGGCTTCGCACAAAGTACGAAAAAAACATCGGCAACTTGAAACGATATGAAAAGATTTGGGGCGGTCAACTTGGCGTCCGCCTGGCGAAGCGAGGACGACCGCGCGGTACTTGACGAATTTCCCCACCTGCCCTGCTCCCCAGCGTAGGTATTATTCCCTTCCCATTGGGCGATACTGTGTAGGTGAACACCACCGCACACAGAGACGCGCAAGCGGCAGGCGCGGAAAAGACTGCCGCGCCGGTCATGGCGCGCGACTGCGCCGGCGTGATCCCTGAATTCGGGCGCATCCCCGATGTCACCCGAATTTTCGGCCTCAAGCGCGGGTTCATCTACGGACTGATTGGCGAGGGCACGATCAAGAGCGTCAATCTCCGCAAGCCGGGGGCGCGAACCGGCTGCCGGCTGATTCACCTGCAAAGCGTGCGCGCTTTTCTCCACGCGCAGATGGAGGCGCGATCATGACCGCCTCAGCCAAACTGCCCCCGTTCCTGTCCGCCCTGTTGGCCGCGCCACCGCGAGCGGGCGAGGGTGTCCATGCTTGGCTTTTCCGCGTGGCTCGCCAGTTGCATGTCCACCTGCCTGCCGGTGAGATCGTCAGCCTGCTCGAATCCCGCGCGGCGAATTGTGGCCGGCTCGTTATGCGAAATGAAATTGTTGCTGCGGTTCAAAATTCTTTGCCGTGCGCGTGGCAACCTCGCGGCAATTCAGCGTCATTCAAATCGCCTGGCAGTTGCAAGTGGCCGGAAAGAAATCGTGAACGTATCGTAGCAATTTTTGCAGAAGGATACGGGCTGGCAGACTTGTGGGAGCTTTCACCCATTCGCATCAAGGACAATCAAGCCCACACGGAAGAAATCGTTGACCGACTTTTTCCCGTCAACTCCCTGTTGTGCTGTGGCCGCTCGCAATTCGACTTTGACACTCGACTGCGTGAGCAATGGCGCGGTGAACTCGCCAAGCTGCAATTCATCGTGCCTTCGCCCATGTCCTCCGCCACAGGCTTGACGAAGGAGGGACGAGAATCAAAGCACGCCTTGGACAACACCGCTGCGCGTCGATTCTTGATTTGCGAATTCGACACTGGCGACGTTGACCAACATGCAGCGTTGCTGATTCATCTTGCGGGATTTGCGCCGCTTGTTTGCGCCGTCCACAGCGGGGGAAAAAGTTTGCACGGTTGGTATCTGGTCAATGGCCAGCCCGACGAAAAAGTTGCGAAGTTTTTCAGATACGCCGTGAGTCTTGGTGCTGATCCCGCAACGTGGACGCGCTCGCAGTTTGTCAGGATGCCGGACGGGACTCGCGACAATGGCAAACGGCAGACGGTTTTCTTTTTGAACTTCAAACCTTTGGAGGTGTATGAATCCGCTCGTTGAGTCGCCGGAAATCTTGGATGTCCCCGACGTAGAAACGCCGTCCACGTCCACGCTGCCGCGCCCGCCCGCCGAAAATTTAGGCGGCACGCAACTGCCATCCTGGACGGACGCGGCAGCGTTTTGCGCTGAGGCGCTTGAAACACCGCCCGAAATCATCGGCGGCATCCTGCATCGCGGCTGCAAACTTGTGATTGGTGGCAGCAGCAAGTCGCGCAAATCGTGGGCGCTCCTTGACTTGGCGTTGGCCGTCTCCACTGGCGGTCGCTGGCTGGCCTTCCCGACCACGCAGGCGCGTGTTCTTTACGTCAATTTTGAACTGCCGACGTTTGCCATCCAAGACCGCTTGCGGACTATCGCAGCGGCACGACAAACCACGATCCCCGCCGCGCTTACTATTTGGAATCTGCGCGGCTACGCTGCCGCCTATGGGGTTTTGCTGCCAGCCATTGCCGCTCGCATGAAGGGCCAGGATTTTGGCTTGGTCATTCTTGACCCGTCCTACAAACTTTTAGGAGACGCCGACGAAAACAGCGCCCGCGATATTGCCCTGTTGCTCAATACGCTTGAAAAACTCGCCGTCCAGAGTGGCGCGGCAATCGCCTTCACCGCGCATTTTGCCAAAGGCTCGGCGGCGCATAAGGACGCAATGGACAGAATTTCGGGCAGCGGAGTTTTCGCCCGCGATCCCGATTCAATTCTGGTGTTCACGGCGTTGCAAGCGGCGGACGCCTTCGCTGTCGAAGCAATCCTTCGGACGCTGCCGCCACACCCGCCCTTTGCAATCCGTTGGCAGTATCCGGTCTTCCGAGTTGCCGATGATTTAGACCCGACGGATTTGAAACAGCCACAACGGGCGGGCAAATTGACGCCGACGCCTGAGCAAGTCCTGGCGCTTTTCAAAGATAATGCCGAGCAACCGCGCGCCGCCCTACTCTCCGCCGTCCAGCTCCGCGCCCTATTCGACTCGCGCGGTTGGGACAGGATTGCCGCACCCGCCGTCCGTGACGCGCTTGTGGCCGAAGGAACGCTGAAAGTGCATCACGGTGCGCACAACTCCAAGCTCACAGGACTGCCGCAAGTTGTGGACTCCTACACCAAGCAACAGGCCGAAGCCGGGACAGTGCTGGATCAACCCGCCTTGCCCGCCGCAAATGAAAATCCACTCGCAAAATTCAGTTTGTCCAGTTTGTCCCGGACAAGCTGACAAACTGTGCTGCGGCGGTTGTGTTTCAGTTTGTCTGCCTGCCCTTAGAAGGCAGACAAACAAACACACACCGCGCACAGGGGCAACCCGATGGAAGGCAATTTCCGCAATGCAACTGCGACAAACTGAAACCATGAAGTGCTCACCCCGCAACCGCCATGCCGAACACGCCGAACACTTCTGAAAATCCTATGAGGCCGAACAGCAAGAGACCTGACTACACGAAGCCGACGCGGGCGGAGCAGTTGGAACGCCGTGAACAAATCACCGTCCTCCGCTACGACCTGGGACTTTCAGAACGCGAGATCGCCAAGCAACTGGGACTGTCACTCGGTCGCGTCAGCGAAGAACTTCGTGAGATTCACAAGGAGTTCAACCGTCCGCTCGATCCATCACTCCGCGACAGCGTCATCCAGGAGCATGACCGTCAACACAGGCAAGTCATGGGCAAGCTCTGGCAGTGCTTCACAACCGCCGTGAACGTGCACGACAAAGCCTATATCGCGACAAAGGTTTCGGAATGCCTGGCGCGGCGGGAAGTGTTCCTGGCGCGCGTCGGCTTCTTTCAAGAAGCGCCGTCGCGAGTGGAGGACGCACACGATGAAACGGAAAATCTCACCGCAGAAGCCATCGAAAGGATCACCGAACAATTCCCCATCTGGCAAGAGCGCGTCAGAGCGCGGAGCGTCTCATCAACCAACGCCGCGCCCGTGGCGCTGGATGTCGGGGTCCATCAGGCCGCATTTCAAAACGAAGCCATCGGAAAAACGTGAGCATCCTTCGGAATTCAATTCATGACTATCAATCCGAAATTTCGCGCGCTCATTCCGCCGCTCACTTTCGATGAGCTTCAACAGCTTGAAGCCAATTTGCTGGCCGATGGTTGCCGCGATCCGCTTGTCACTTGGCGCGACATCCTTCTGGACGGCCACAATCGTTTCGACATCTGCCAGCGCCACAAGGTTGCATTCAAGACCGTGGCGATGGAATTTGAGGACGAAGAAGCGGCGATGGATTGGATTGACGCCAATCAGCTTGGCCGCAGGAACTTGCCGCCGCACATTGTCAGCGTGTTGCGGGGCAGGATTTACAACCGACGGAAGAAGGCGCCGCATAGCAGGCCAGGAAATACTGGGGGGAAGCGCGAGTGCCAAAGTGACACTCCGGCTATTGACACCGCCGAACAGGTCGCTGCCGAAACTGGCGTCAGCCGGCGGACGATAATTCGCGACGGCAAGCTGGCCGCCGAAGTGGAAGCCGATCCTAATTTGCAAAAGGCGATGAATGACCGCGCGGAGTTCAAGAAGGTCCGGCGCAAAAAGAAAGAAGCCCGGCGTGAGCGGCGAAGAGAAGCGAACCGCGCCAAGGTTTCGTCCGCCCCATCGTTGGAAAAGATTGAAGCGAAATTCTCCACCATTCTGATTGATCCACCTTGGGACTGGGGCGACGAAGGCGATCACGATCAACTTGGGAGAGCGAAGGCCGATTATGCAACGCTAACATTGGATGAACTTTTGGCTTTGCCGGTCGAGAAGCTTTCGGATTCCGATTGCCACCTTTACTTATGGATTACAAATCGTTCATTGCCCAAAGGATTCGCGCTTTTGGAACAGTGGGGATTCCGATACATCACGGCGCTGACCTGGCCGAAACCATGTTACGGAATGGGCAATTACTTTCGCGGACAGACGGAGCATATTCTGTTTGGAGTTAAGGGAAGTCAAAGCTTGAAGCGCAAGGATGCTTCGACGTTGTTGCCGATCTGGAAACGTGGGAAAGGTGGGCATAGTTCCAAGCCCACCGAGATATATGAGTTCATCGAGTCATGCAGTCCGGGTCCCTATCTCGAAATGTTCAGCCGATGTGCTCGAAAAGATTGGACGGCATGGGGCGAAGGAAAATGACTTACAACTTTCAAGAACAATTTGATCGATCCGATCATTCCGCAAATTTGCGGAATGATCCGACACAAGAGGAAGCGGCGCGGGCTGGCGCGCGATAATCAACTCGCAATCGCAAGAGCGATAAAGTCCGGCTCTGTGGAGACCGCAGCGGACACAATCCAAAAAGCGAAAGAACATCGTGATATGGCAATCATTGCCGGGGAATGGGCCAAACGAAAAGGCATGGGCGAGGAGGCGATTCAACATTGTCGGTCCTATGCATTTGAAGCGGAGCGCAAGATTGGCGAGATGCTGGCGCAGACGGAGAGGGCGAAAGGAAGCATGGGGCAGTTAAAAGGGAAAGATTCTTCTGGTGGTATCAGCATGTTACCACCAGAAAATAACGCTCCCACGCTGGCCGATTTTGGCTTGACCAAACGTGAGAGTGCCGAGGCGCAGAAGTTGGCCGCGATGCCGCAAGATGTTTTCGAGTCAGTGAGAGACGGAGAGGTTACGTTTTCGGCTGCGATGAAGGAACTTCGCGCCGCCGAGATTGCCGCCGCGTCTTTGGGGCGTCTCTCCAACCCGGTTCCGCTTCATGCCAGCTTCCGGG
>JACQHZ010000095.1 GCA_016198745.1 Verrucomicrobiota bacterium | reverse complement strand
GGCTGACAATCCTGCGCTCACCGCCGCCGATTGGCTCATGCAACAAGGTTGGCTCGGACAAGAACATGTGGATTGGTTGCGCCAAGCTGCCGCTTTACGCACCACGGCGCACCGGCTGATGCGCTCCACATCTACAGGTAGGGGGCGTTCAATTGAACGCCCCTGTAGGGCAAGCGTCCCCGCTTGCCAATTCTTCGGACGGACGGCAACGGGGGACCGTTGCCCTACAACAGGCGGCAGAAGGCGTGACGCCAGCTCCCGATGCCGCCGCGGCAGCTGCGTCGCCGATTGAATCACTCCTGGTCGCGCGGGACGCACCCCGCTACCGGGGCGGCGCGGTGGTTGCCAAGGGCGGCATGGGCGCCATCGTCGAAGCTGCCGACATCAATCTCCGGCGGCGCGTGGCAATGAAAGTCATCCGCGATCAGGCGGAGGCGAAGCAAAGCGCGGAAGCCGCGAAAGCCGCCGAACAAACGGCGAAAGCCAGCGAAGCGAAAGCGACGGCCATCGAAAAAACCGCCATCGAAAAGTTGGGCATCGCCCAGGCCACCGCCCCGGCGTTTTACGAACAAGCGCGCGCGCTGATCGAGGATCAGAAGTTCGAGGAAGCCCTGGAAAAGATCGCCTACGCGCTCAAGGTCGCGCCCAACGTGGCGGAATATCATGGTCTCAAGGGAAACCTGCTGCAATCGCTGTTGCGGATCAAAGAAGCCAAAGAAGCGTATGAAGCTGCCTTGAAATGCCCTGTAGCGGCGGTCTATGACCGCCGTGGTTCCGGGCAAGATGGCGACGGTCACAGACCGCCGCTACAAGATCTTGCCGCCGAAAATCTGAAATTGTGCGAAAAGATTTTGAAGGACAATCCGGTAATCGCCTCCGATGGAGGGCGCGGCTCCGTCCGCGCCAATTCGGGCGGCGGTGACGGAGCACCGCCCTCCTTGTTGCCCTCCAGCTTGCAGGAACTCCAATCCGCCATGCAACAGCAGGACCGCACGGCGGAAGCGCTGGCGATGTTCACCAAATTCGGCGGCGACAAGGAACAGATTTATGCCGCGTGGAAAACGGCGCTCGAAAAAGCCGGGTGGTGGAAACTTTTGGAAAAGGAAAAACGCGAGCTGAAACAGGATGAAAAAGGGTTGCTGGAATTGAATTTGCGCGGTCTGCTGATCACCGAACTGAAACCGATCAAAGGTATGCCGCTGGCGAAACTCGATCTCGGCCACACCAAAGTGAGCGATCTGAGTCCGCTTAAAGGCATGCCGTTGAAGCATCTCGATTTGACTTGCTGTCCGAACCTCAAGAATCTTGCGTCGCTCAAAGGATTGCCTTTGGAAACACTTTTCCTGACCGGCTGCCCTAACATCAAAGACCTCGCGCCGCTCAAGGGAATGCCATTGAAAAAGCTTTGCCTGGATCAAAGCGCGAACATCAAGGACCTCGCGCCGCTCCAGGGGATGGCGCTCGGTGAACTTTTTCTGGGCGGTTGTCCCCAGTTCGGCAATCGCGATCTCGCCATGTTGCGCGGCCTGCCGCTGACAATTCTCAATCTCAACGGCACTCAAGTCACCGACCTCCGCGACCTCAAAGACATGCCGCTCACCGAGCTCCATTTGACTGATCTCAAAGTGAAAGACCTCAGCCCGCTCAAGGGGATGAAACTGACAGCCCTCTTTATTAACGGCCCCTTGATCAGCGACCTTCAGCCGATCGAAGGAATGCCCTTGCGGTTGCTCTATCTTCGTGGCTGTTCGAACATCAAGGACCTGAGTCCGTTGAAAGGGAGTCCTGTGGTTTATCTCTGCCTGAGCGGATGTTCCGGCCTCAAAGACCTCACACCGCTGGCGGAATGCAAAGAATTGGGCGCCCTGACCCTTCCCGCTCACTGCAAAGGCAAGTCCATCGAGTTTTTGCGCCTGCCTGTGCGGGGCACGCAGACAGGCGACCTGCCGAAACTTGGCCGGCTGTGTTACGAAGGGGATCCGCAAAACGCCCCGCCCGCCGAGGAATTCTGGAAAAAATACGGCGGCGGCGGGGCGAAGAAGTGAGCGCAAAAATTGTAAACGCCGCGCTTGCCGTTTCAAGCATTTTAGCCAATGTTGTAGGCGGAAAGGGGATATGGAACTGGAAAAGCATTTAAAGGATTTTCAATTTTCTCAACCCGGGGTTTTCCTGCAGTTGAACACGGCGAAGCACCATGCAAAAGAAAACCAAGTTTCTTGACCAGATTGTGGATCGGGTTGTTGCGGTGGCTCGACCCCGGTTCATCGTTTTGTTTGGATCGGCAGCCCGGAACGACACAAATTCCAACAGCGATCTCGATGTTCTTGTGGTTGTCCGGGATGGAACGCATCGGGGAAAGACTTGCAGACAAATCTATCGAGGCTTGTATGGCCTTGGGTGTGCGGTGGATGTGGTCGTGGCAACCGAGCAGGACATCAGGTTACACCGGAATAATCCCGGCTTGGTCATTCAAAATGCGCTGGCGGAAGGGAGAGAAATCTATCATGCGGCGGCATAAACCGGCTCCTGGCAGTCCGGCGGCATGGCTTGGTCGAGCCAGGAGCAGCTTGGCCATGTCGAAACAATCTGGACCGGCGGAAATTTGTCGGGAAGACCTGTGCTTTCAGGCGCAGCAAGCGGCGGAAAAATCCATCAAGGCGGTTTATCAGAGCAAAAAGCTTGTCTTTCGTTACACCCACAACATCGAGGAACTCCTCACCCATTTGGAAAGGAGCGGTGTGGTCATTCCGGATCAAATCAAAGCGGCCAGCGAACTCACCCATTACGCCGTTGAAGCCCGTTACCCCGCCTTGACCGAACCCGTGTCGGAAGAGGAATATCACGAAGCCATCCGATTAGCGGAGGCAGTTGTGGAATGGGCCGGCCAAATGATCCAGCAAGTTGCGAAAACAGAAAACAGTCATCAGCGCGAACCAAGGCGCTGAATTCCGGAAGACACACACCCATCAAAGCCCCTTCGACAGACTCAGGGCAAGCGCTTACGCCGCTGGCGGAGTGCAAAGAGTTGAGCATCCTGGGTATTCCCGTTCAACTCGCCAGAGGCGAGTAAATGCAAAGGCAAGTCCATCGAGTTTCTGCGCCTTCCTGTGCGGGGCACGCAGACAGGCGACCTGCCAAAACTTCGGAATCTGGGTTGCGAAGGTTACGGTAACAGACCCACACCCGTCGAGGAATTCTGGGAAAAGCACGGCGGCTGCGTTCCAGTCAAAAAATAAACCCAAAAATTTATAGGGCAAGCGGCCCCGCCTGCCGTCTTCCCGATGGCAACGGGGCCCGTTGCCCTGCAACACGTCATCCCAATTTCAGATCCCGCGCCGCATGGTAGCAGGCGATGATGTTTTCGATGGGGGCATCGGGCTGGATGACGTTGGAAGGCATCAGCACAAGACCTCCATTACGGCCGCACTCACGAACCAGGGTTTCGACCTCGCGCTTCACGTCGGCAACCGAACCGAAGGGAAGGGTGTGTTGGAGACTGATGCAACCATGCAGGGTGACGCGATGTCCCCAACGTTTCTTGATCTCAATGGGATCCATGCATTCAGGCTGGATGGGGTTGATCACGTCGAAGCCGATGTCAATCAGGTCGTCCATCAGATCGGTCAGTTTGCCGTCGCTATGGAAGAAGAACCGCAGGTTCTTGTTCACCGCGCGAGCGGCGGCAACGAGCTTCGCGAAACGCGGTTTGTCCACCTTGCGCCACGCCCCGCCTCCCATGGTGATTCGGTCTTGCATCGCAACATCGCCAACGACTTTGATCATGTCCACGCCTGCGCGCGCCATGCGGACGCAGAGGTCGGTGGCCAGCGTGAACAGCGGATTGTAAACCGCTTCGAGCACTTCGAGGTTCGAAAGGTAATCCATCAAGGCATTTTCATATCCGCGCAAATGCCAGAGGCGTTTGAACGGATTTTCCATGCCGCCGCTGACGAAGTGACCGTCGCGCTTGAGTTGCGCAACGCGATTGGCGTAGTCATCCGGCTCGACGATGTGGTTTGCGGAAGGGAATGGATAACGCGCGACAGCCTCCGCCGATTCGGCGTCCTGCAACGGTCCGCTGAGCCAGCGTTGATAACGGTCGCCCGCGCCCATGCTGAAGCGGATGCCCCACGGGTCTTCGTAACTGTTCGCATCGAGCCAGACCGCGCGCGGCGAGGAACTGAAGCTGGGATGCGCCGTGGAGCGTTTGCCGTGCCCCCGGGCGGGCAGACGAATCCCGTCCTGGCCCTCGGCGCGCCCCGGCCGCGGCGTGGCGCGCGCATCGTATCCAACAAATCGGATCTGGGGCGAGAGGTCGGCCCAACCTTCGATGCCGAGTTGGTGGAGCACAACCGCCCAATCCCCGGTCTGGAACTGCCGTTTCAACGCATCAACCACCTCCGGATGGAACCACCCGTCCGTGGGGGTGCGGTCAGGCGTTTCATGGCCGAGAGCCGTGAGAATGCGCTCGCGTGGGGTCATACGGCGGTTCGGCTGAAACGTTGTGTTTCGCTCGTGTGGTTCGGAACATGACGGCCGATCATTTCGCGCCTTGTTTTGAGGAGCCGCATCGCCGCCGGGTCGCGCGTCATGCGGATCATCGTCCCGATGGTCACTCCGTGGCGTTGAATGATGGAGCGGAGCGCATTCATCTTTTTTTCACAAGCATCCCATAGGAATGGGATAAAGGGATGGGGAGCGCACGCGTCCCGCGTGC
>JACQHZ010000080.1 GCA_016198745.1 Verrucomicrobiota bacterium | reverse complement strand
TGATCCCCCATGTGGGGGACAGGCACCGCAGCGCCCTCCAAAATTCCTCCTTACGTCCGGATTTTGGCGCCTGTCACGGGTTGACATTCAAGATATCGCTTGAAAACCGTCAGTCAATGTGCAATGCTGAATCGTTTCACTGAAATTTCAACGATGATTACTCTTAAAGATATTGCCACGGAGGTTGGGGTTTCGCTTGCCGCCGCTTCCATGGCGATGAACGATCATCCCTCGATCAGCCGCCACACCAAGTCGCGCGTTTGGGAGGTTCAACGCCGTCTCGGTTACCGGCCGAATCGCCATGCGCGTTTGTTGCGCAGGCGCCCGCAGATTCACGGGTATAACCAAACGACCACCGGCAACATCGCTTTCCTGCTGATTGATCGAACTTTTGAAGACCCCGTTTACGCGCCGTTGTTTCAGGGCGTTTTCGACGGCGCAAGCACAGCCGGTTTGCATCTGTTTTATCACTCGCTGAAGCGTGAGGATCTCCGCGCGGGACGACTGCCGCAATTGATCCGCGATCACGAGGTGGACGGACTGGTCATTTCGGGCGTTTGCGAGGAGGCGGAATACCGGGTGCTGAAAGAAATGGTCATGCCGCGAATCCTGCTCGGCGTGTATGATGTGGGCGAGTCCGTGATGGCAGTGGAGTCGGACATCGAGCAAGGGATGCGGATCGTATTGGAGCGATTGGCCGCGTTCGGCCATCGGCGAGTCGCGTTCATTTCCGAGAACCTGGAAATCCACACGTATCGGTTGATGCGACAAACGTTCGAGACGGAGTCGCGCAGGTTGTGGAGAAAATTCGATCCTGACCTGATTCAGATGAAAGGCGCGGCATACGAAGGCGGCCGCGAGGCGACGGGCTGCGCGCTGCGCTTGAAGGAGCGCCCCACCGCGCTCGTGTTGGCGACCGAGCGGCTTGCCGCGGCGGCTTACGACCTTTGCGCGGAAATGAAACTGCAAATTCCGGCCGATTGTTCGATCGCAGCCTTTGGCAGCGGCGGACATTTTTATCATTACCATCCCGCGTTGACCCTGGTCTCGGCCGACAGCGCAGCCATGGGACGAGCGGCGGTCAACAACCTCCTGGAGAGTCTGGCTCAGTCCTCCGCCCCGCCGCACCGCAGCATTTTTCCAATCGCCATTCGGGAAGGTCAATCCTGGGGGCAGGCGCCCTCGTAAACTAATAAGAAACACATGAACTCAAAGAACATCCAGGTTGTCATGGCATTCAGCGTTGGGGCGGCCGCGTTGATCCAGGTTGATGTCGCGTTGGGCAATCTGCGCGTCGAGAACAATCCTCCACCGTTCGTCGAGCCGGAGGCGCCCATCTATTACGAACCGCAGGACTTGAGCGCGCCATCGGCGGTCAAGTTCCGCGAGAAGACCGTCAAAATCCTGGCGGAAGCGGGCAATCCGACCGATGACTTGAAGCGCGCCATGGCGCTGTGCGACTGGATCATCAACAAGACGATGATTCATCCTTACTTCCACAAGGAATTCAAACGGAAGGTGCATGACCCCGTCTATGACACCATGGCGCACGATCCGGTGATGATTCTCGAATACACCGAAAAATTTCTGCCGGTTGATCCGGAAACCTGGCCTGCGCCCGAATGCACGATGCAGGCCGACGTGTTTGTCGGCCTGATGAACACGCTCGGTTATCACGGGCGGGTGCTCAATATTCAGGGACACGTTGCTTCCGAGTACTTTTCGCCCTCGTTGCGCAAGTGGGTTTATGTGGATACCTCTTTCAACGAGTTCTATGAAAAGTCCGGCGCCTCCGGCGTGCCGCTCTCGGTTTTGGAAGCGCGGGATCTCACCCTGGCCGGCCAGGAGGCCAGCCTGGTTCCGGTCAAATGCGGACCAAGCCCCAAAAACTACATTCAAATCTATCCCAAGGGCTTCGGGGTGCTCTACTCCCCCCTGATGTGGGAGGCCAATTTCGATCAGAAATCGAAGACGAACAAAAAACCCAACATGTTGGTTTTCGGCGACAGCGATATTCCCTTCTTCAAACCGTATCCAAAGACAACGCGCCGGGAGGATGTGGATTTTCCGCTGGGACTGGTTCGCGTCGCCAGCGCAACCGAAAAGAATTCTGCAGCCCAGGTGATCCTGGAAAACTGCATCCCATGCTTCTCCCATTATGAAAAACAGTTGAGCGGCGGGACATGGGAAAAACTCAAAAACGCCACGGATACATGGCCGATTGCGAAAGGCGTCCAGGCGGCTTATCGCGGCGTGGACAACGCCGGGTTTGCCAGCCCGGTCGTCGTGGTAATGACGCCATGAAACGCCTTTTCGCGGCTTGGGGGGTCGGGGCTTTTTTTCTGATGCATGCCGATGCTCAAACCAATTTGCTCACGAACCCGGATTTCCAGAGCGGCGAAGGGACTCCGGCGGATTGGACGTTTGAAAGCGGCGCGCCCGAAACATTTGAAGTCCGGAGAGTGACGAATTATTTCGGGCGTTCCGCCGCGATGGAGATTCGGTCATTGGGCGCGGATACATCGGGTTACCTGGTCCAGATGGTCCCGGTAAAATCCTCCACCTGGCATCGTTTTTCCGTCATGGTCCGGCAGCGGGGCGGGCGCGGGCTGTTGTGGATCAACGCCCTGGATGCGAGGCGTCAACCGGTGGCCTTCGACGTGCGGGAGTATCTCATCTCATTCCTCGGTCATCCGCTCGTTCCCCGGTTTGTGTCCAAGGAACGGATGCGCGGCTCGGATCGGGAGGAGTGGCGCGAGGCGGTTGTGAATTTCTTCACCAAATCCTCCGATTCCAACGCGGCGGACATCGCCTGCGTCAAGGTCAACATCGGGAGTTACTTTTCCGTGTCGCACATGTGGTTCAGTGACGCGCGGCTGATCCAACTCGACAAGCCTCCTTCCGAATGACCATGTCTTCCCGACTTTTGCTCATGATCACGATCCTTCCAGCCGCCGTCTGCCTGTCGGCAGACACGGTCCGCCTGTCGGCAAACACGACCTTCGGGATCGGTCTGCAATCGAATCCGAAATTGATCGTCGAGATCAGCGAGTGGACGAAAGAGGGTTTCGTCCCGTGGGCCGCCGAAATGCGTTCGCACAACGGCCTGGAAATCCAAATCCAATCGCGTTCCGTCCAGGCGCTGACCGAGTGGGCGCTGAACGCGCACAACCAGGGCAGCGCCGTCCGACGCATCCGGTTGCGCTGGCGGATGGATGCGGGCGTGCGCGGGGGCGATTTCTGGGACGGCTTCGGCCTGAGCCGCAATGTGGTTGAAGAACGCGTTCCGTTGGGCGGACGCTACGCATTCCCCGGCACCGCCTACAGCGCGGGTGATCGCACCTGCCTGCTCGGATATGCGCCGCAAACCATCTCCAGCCGATTTGCGCGCGCCTGCCGCGTCGAAGGGGGGCAAGTGGTGCTCGAATGGGACAGTTTTCTTGCGCTACATCCCGGACAGAAAGACGCGCAGGTTTTCTTGACCGCCCTGCTGCCGTCCGCCCGAAATTACGCCGAGGCTGTCGAGCAGGTCTATCGCGCCTATCCGGATTTCTTTCGTCCGATTGCGGGCGCTGACCCGCGAATTCGCGGGGAGGGCGGTTACTACTACTCGTCGGACGCGATGCGGCTCTACCAGTTGGAAGAAGCGCGGCGGCTCGGCCTGAATTGGGAATGGTGCTATGCGCCCTTTCAGAAACCGGGCGACATCTGGCCCAGCGCGCCGTTCTGGGATGCAGAGAAAGGTTACAGCATCGAGCGCACGCAGAACGACAACACCCGGCCCGGATCAATCGCCGATTGGCGCGCACATAATCTGCGCCGCTTCGAGGAGGGAAACAAGGCTGCAGCGATGTTCTATTACTACCTGCCGCAGTACTGTGAGACGGGCATCCTGACCAATGCGTTCCCCGACGCCGTCTGGCGCAACCCCGACGGCCGTCCCATCGGTTCCATTCACGGTTGGATCAAGTCGTCCATCCGTTCCCAGTACGCCTGGCCCGGTGAAACCGGATACGGCGAAAAATTGCGGCGCGACCTTGCCGCAATCTGGTCGAACTTCCCCATTGCAGGCTTCGCGATGGACATGACGCTGGGTGACACGCCGTATGCAGGTGAGGCGCTGTCGCGGGAAAGCGGAAAGGCGTTCGACGACCAGGGCCGCGTTTTCGCGGTCGAGGGCGTTGCGGTTGCGGGCTTGATGAAATGCGCGCACCGCCTGCCCCCGCATTCCGACGGGCGCTGTGCGGCCATCATCGCCAATGAACCGGTGACCTGGCTGCCGATCTTTCACGCCGACGCGATCATGCACGAAATGCCGCCTTATGACCGATCAGACATCGTCCCCGCGCGACGGTTGATGGCGGGACAGAAGCCCTTGTGTTGGTGGAAAGGTTTCCGCGTGGAGCAGATTCTGGACTGGCAACGTCTCTCGCCTGCGGAATTCAAGGATGGACTGGGCGGGATCGTGGATTACGTCGTTCTCGCGAGCCTTCGTTACGGGGCAATTCCGCCTGTCTTTTTTGTTCGCGGGTATCCTGAAGTCAGGGCGTGGATCCCCAGGTTGCGCGAATTGCAACGCGCCGGTTGGAGGGCGGCTTCCTATGTGAAAATCGAAGGTCCCGGCGATCCGGATACCGCAGTCCCCTTCGCCGAAAACGCAAGCGTCTGGATTTCGCGCTACGGAGATGAAGAAGACAGCCATCTCGTTTTCTCGGCTCCGGATGCTGCGGGATTTCAAGGACGCGCGCGCATTGAGACATCCCGATTCAACGCAGGCGGCGCCGTCTATCTTGAGGTTCAGGAATTCCAAAACCGTGTAGGGGATGGTCCCGCCATGGCGGGCGGCGGCACCGTGCGCGCGGACAGTCCCGGCGAGGGCCTCGGCGCCACCTTCACCGTCAC
>JACQHZ010000078.1 GCA_016198745.1 Verrucomicrobiota bacterium | reverse complement strand
GAGCTGGCGCGGCAGGATAACGCAGCGATTGCGGTTTGCTGGATCTTTGTATCCCGCCGGACAATGCCACAGGTTCTTGGGAAATAGCGATGGATCGCTTCAAGAGTCGGAGAGCAATTCGATGGCGACCGAGTGGAAGTGATTGATGAGCCGCAGTTGAGGAAGCGTTGGGCGGCTGTGGCCGGCAGGAAGCCCGGGCGCTGATTTACCCGTGATCAAGGTGATTGCCCGGTTGGAGCGATGGAGTCAAACGACCGGGTGAGCCGCAATCAAACGAGCCGTCGGAGTCGCGCTGGATTTCCAACGCCATCCTTTGCGAAGAAGGTTGATCGTCTCAGCTTGAACGCAAACTGGAATGAGCAGAGCGGCAAGAAAGCACCGAGATGGAGGTACTGCACCCGGGGAGGGTTGACCTTGCGTCGAACTGTCGCCAAGGTTCTGGCGATGGCAACCTGGCCCAAACTGCCGCCGCGCCGCTCGTTGACGGGCGACGTGGCCGCTCTGTTGCGCGAGCAATTGCGCGCAGGCGCCTGGCAGCAATTTCTGCCCTCCGGGCGGACACTTGCCGACCAATTGCAAGTCAGCCGCATCACCTTGCGAGAGGCGTTGGAAATCCTGCGCCGGGAAGGACGGATCCGGATCGCTCACGGCGCGCGCACGCGCATCACGGGCGCAGCCCGCACCCGGACCGGCCTGGGAAGCCGCCGGGTCACGGTGTTGTCCATCAGCCCGCTTCACGAGTTGCCGCCGTACGACATCTTCCTCATCGGTGAGTTGCGACGCTACCTCCACGACGCGGGTTATGAACTGGACGTTCATTCCAACGCGCATCTCAAGTGGACGCATCCCCAGTCCTTGCTGGAGCAGGTCGTGAAACAGGCGCGGGTGGGCGTCTGGATTCTGCTGACGCAGGGCGCGATTGTGCAACGCTGGTTTGCGCAGCGCAACCTGCCGGCCATCATCCTGGGATCGTGCCACGCCGGCATCCGGCTGCCGTCGTTTGACCTCGATTATCGCGCGATCTGCCGGCATGCCGTTGGCGTCTGTCTGCGCGCTGGCCACCGGCACATCGCACTGGCGATTCCGAGCTCGGGACTGGCCGGCGACCTGGCGAGCGAGCTGGGATTTCTGGAAGGGTTCCAGGGCGCGACGCATCGCGCTGCGGCGCCGGTGTTGCTGCGGCATGACGGGACGTTGGCAGGCATTCGCGCCGCGCTCAAACCCGTGGTCGTGTCCAAGAACCGCCCGACCGCCATCCTCGTTTCGCACACGCGAGATTTCCTCACCGTGCTGACGTGCCTGTTGCATGCGGGAATCCGCGTGCCCGGCGACGTGTCGCTCATCTCACGCGAGGACGACGAGTTTTTTGCGCACATCCACCCGTCGGTGGCCCGCTACGTCGCGTCCCGCGCCGAGTACGCCCGTCGCGTGGCTCGCGCGACCGTGCGGCTGGCGGCTGCTGGTTCGCTGCCGCCGCGCTCCTCACTTATCATGGCGCAATTCCAGCAGGGCGAAACACTTGCCGGGCCGCCGCGACTGGTTCAGGCAACAAGCCAGTGATCGGTCAACATTGTGTACGCCACGGTGCGCGACAGGTTCGCGTTCCGTCTCAACGGCAAGAATTTCCCGCCCACCGCATTCGCCGGCAAGTTCATGGCCAGCGATCCGCTTCCCGCCGACCGTCCGATGCCGCCGTACCTGAAGTTCGAGGTTGATCTGGCCAAGCTGTGCGACGTGCGCACGGGCTGGAACACCTTGCGCGGGGACGTGCTTGGCGGCGACGACACCTGCCGGCCCAGCGACATGTATCGCGGCTTGGACCTGATCTTGTTCGAGGCGGAGTTGCGGTTGAGCCACCGATGAAGACGTTATTTACCTTCGACGATCACACCATTTCGTTTCGCACGAATGTTCGCCTATTTTTTTTATCTCACATCTTCATCTTCTTGGAAATCAATAGGTTGCGTGATTTATTACTTGCGGAATGGCGACGTAAGTGGTAAATTGCTGTTCTGTGCGAACCATCATGAACTTGAAGTTGACAACCGCGTGGGTGTTTCTCTTTTCGGGTTTGGCGCTTCCGTCCCATGGAGGCGAGTCCAGGGTGTACCGGGCGGATTCATCCGGTTTGCCGAAGATTGACTACACGAAGACGTTCGAGTGGAAGTCTTCGTCACGTTTTGAGCGGGAATTTGCGACGCGCTCGTTTCAGACGCCGCATGTGGATCTCCCGGATTATATGGGCAACCTCAAGCCGTTGTCCCTCGCCGAGTGGCGTTCCGGAAAATCGGAGTTTTCTTCCCAAACCGTCCCGTTGCGGGATTTCGAAACCGGAGCGGCATCCGGAAAATGGTCGCAACCGTTGTCACTGGGCGAGTGGGATCGCACTCTTCCGCAAATGATGCTGGACCTGGAGCAAAGCGAGGCGCGCGGGGTTTCTTCGATTGTGAATGCCGGCAATTCCGTTGAATTGCAAATTCTTGAAGGCGAGATTGTGAAACAGATCATCAATCATGGCCGCGTCGGCAGCCTGGAGCCAGGACGCGTTCGGGTGGGAAGCGGCTTCGGGGCGAGGCCCGTTGAGGAGAAGGTCAGGGAGAAACCTGAAACGTCGCCTCCACCGAAATCGGAACCTGGGCGGTGATCTGGCCGATGAGTTTGTATTCGCCGGGCGGGAGGTTGAGCGTCTGGTTGGTCTCGGCAAAGAGGTCTTCCTCGTAAACGAGTTTCTCGTTCCGATTGACGACGGTCGAGGAGACCTGTTGGCTGTACGCCTTGTTGGCGGAAGCGCGATAGACTTCAGAACCATCCTGGCGGCGGACGATGAAGTCGTAACGTTGCGCGGTGTTGAATTCGAGGATGTATTTTTCTTTCCCCTGATTGACGACCGTCATTCGCGCCTTCAAGACCGCTTCGGCACCGGGTTGAAACGTCTGCGGTTCAGCAGTCAAGTCCACTTTGAAATTGGGCGGCGCGTTCACCCGCTTCATGGCCTCGCTGTGGCCGGAACCAAAAATCCATTTGAACGGGCTGCGGAAGATGGAGGGCGCGCCCTGCGCTTGATTGGGCACATTGTTGGTGGCCCCCCCCTGATACTTGCTTGGACTGATTTCCACTGAAAAAACAAAAGGCGTCGGCATTGCCGCAAGCATCGCACTCACAGCAAGCCGAACCGAAATCCGCTGCCACAGTCGGGTCAATTCAACCATAATGAATGGTTGAATCGCGGACGCTTCTTCGTCAAGCATTTCCGCATGTTGACGCGAGCAACCCGGTACTCCCTTCTTTTCCTGCTTCTGACGGCTTTGTTGGCGGGGCTGACGGATGCTTCCGATTCCGGGCGGGGCGCAACGGTGGGTTCCTCCCGTCCGGTAAAAGCGCATGTTGGGGCAACCAAGTCAGCGATCAAAATGAAATCCGCCGCGACCAAGAAGCGTTCTTCCAACAGAAAGGCCGGTTCAAAAAGCAAACGCCGTTCCAAGGGAGCGGGTGCGCCGGTCACGGTGAATCCCTCGCGTCCGCCGGTGCTGCCTCCGCCCGCGCTTTCTGAAGGCGTGGAAGAAGACCCTGTTTTGCCGGCCACGCCCGCGTTCCCGGACATGGACCTGCCGACGGACAACCAGATGCTATTCAGTCAGCGAGGCGTCGAAACCTTTTTCCAGCCGACTTTCAGTGGCCGCACGATTTCCGCCATGTTCGGTTGCGTGCGCAATCCGGGCAAGCGAGGGCAATTCACGCGTTTTCACGAGGGCGTTGATATTCGCCCGTTGATGTGGGATGCCAAAGGCGAACCGCAGGATGATGTGCGCGCCGCCGGCGAGGGAACGGTGGCATACATTTGCCGGGACGCATCGGGTTCCAACTACGGCAAATACGTGGTGGTGGAACACCGCCTCTTTGGGCCGCCATTTTATACCCTTTATGGGCATCTTTCCAGAGTGGAAGATGAGATCGAGACCGGAAGCATGGTGGGAAAAAGTCAAAAGCTGGGGGTGCTTGGGCGGACTTCCAATGAATTCAACATCGAACAGGAACGCGCGCATCTGCATTTTGAAGTCGTCCTTATGGTCACCGATCGTTATGTGGAGTGGTCGCGCAAGACGACAGGCGCCCCGCCCCGTCACGGTTTGTTTAATGGCGCCAATCTGATCGGGCTGGACCCCGTTCGTTTTTTTCAATTTCTGCAAATCAATCCCGATCTTGGAATCGGCCAGTTTGTCACAAGAGAACGGGTTGCGTTTCGAGCGATCGTGCCTGCCAGACGTCCGTTCTTTTGGATTCGTGGATATCCCTTTCTCATGACACAGCCGCCCTCCGATGATACGTGCGCCTATGAAATCTGGCTGACGTACTACGGCTTGCCGGTGCGCATTGTCCCGAAAACGCGGGTTGAAATCAGCGACACTGTGTGGAAGGCGCTTGGGAAGGGAATTTATCCGCTTACCTACGCCGGCGCCACCGAGCTGTCAGGTCATCCTTGCTGTTCGCTGGTGGAGAAGCGGAATGGCCGATGGCGCCTGAGCGTCAAGGGCCGGGATTGGTTGAATCAGGCGCTGTATTGAAATTTCTGGGGCCCTTGCCCGGAAAAATCATCACTCCATTGCCGCAAAGCGCAACTAATGGTTGAAATCGTTTTTTCGTTCAGTTATGTTGCTGATAGTGATGAAGACGATTCCCATAGAAGTCAGCGACGGGATGCTCCGGCTGCCCGACGGAATTCAACTTCCTCCGAGCGTTCGGCTGGCAGTGCTCGTGCTGGAAGATGACCAGAGCAGTTCTGACATTCGAACGCTGGCGGATGCGGGCGGGGCGTTTGATTTCCTGCGCGAAGAGCCGGAACTCTACTCGGATGCGGATATTGTGAGGGACCGCCGCAACCCGCGTTTCGGGGACTACCGATGATGTTCCAGCCCGGCGAAATCGTCATTGCCGCTTTTCCGTTCAGCACGTTCACTGGCGAGAAACGGCGCCCGTGTGTAGTGCTCGCGGCATGCGATAGCCCGAACGATTTTGTGGTTGCTTTCATCACGACCACGTTGACAGTGGCGCAACTGCCGTCCGCCACACTGATTTCGCCGAATCATCGAGCCTGGAAACAGACCGGGCTGAAAACCACCTCCGTCATTCGCGCCGACAAACTGGTCACATTAAACGATTCGATCATCAGCGGCGCCATCGGAGCCTTGCCGCCGGATGTGCTGGCGGCAGTCCGAGGCAAGCTGAAGATCTTGTTTCAAACGCCCTGAGAAGCCTGGACTGAGGCTCGGAGCGGCAAGGCAAGAACGGTTCACAGAGCTTTTGCGACATTCCGATGCGTCGGCTTGATCACTGAGGATTTGCGGGCGCACCCGTCTTGCCGACGAAGGTCTCGTAGAAAACCAGGAAAAGCTTGTTCTTTTGTTCGTGCAGAATCGCGAGGTTGTCGGACTGATCCGAGAGCGCTTGTTTTCCATTGGGCAGATAAAGATTGCTGACAAGCAGCTTGGCCCGTATCGGCGCCGGTTCCGCGCGTTGGTGGGCCAGTTCGCTCCAGACCTCGCCGCGCATCACATACTTGACATCCTTGCCTTTCACCAGCGCGACGGTGTGAAAGACCGAACTGCGGGTGGCGACCGCCAGCGTGCTCAGGAGGTCCATCAGCTTTTCGCCGGACATTCCGGCCGGTATTTCCTGGAGTTGAATCATCAACACGATGGGCGACACATAAAAACCGTAATGCCCGCTGACCTTGACCGAGTTCTTAAATTCTGAACGCGCAATGGCAGAGGTCATCGGCCGCTGAATCAACAGCCAGTTCAGGAACGGAATCAGGAGCAGGATGACCACGATGATCACGCCATAGACACCCTGCATTTTCCGCTGGCGCTCAACCATTCGCTCCATTTGTTCGAGAACGTTTAACGGAGCGGCCACCGGTTTGGCAGGTGTCGGCTTGATTGCGGTGCTGCTTGTGGGACGCGTTGCTGGTGAAGAAGCGGGTGTCGCGGTTGCATGGACCGCAACCGGCGCTTGTTTTACAGCCGGTTTCGGGGCGGCCTTTACTTTCGATGCAGGTTCCGCCTTGGCCGAAACCTGGGGCGCGACGGAGGCTGCGGCGGGGACAACCTTCACTGCCGCGCTGTTTGCCGGACGCGGAACCGCGGCTGCCACGGGAACCGCCGCCGCAGGTTTGGGCGCAGGCTTGGGTGATGGCGACGGCGACGGTTGAACGAGAGAAGACGATTGCAGCGCGACAACTTTTGGAGCGGGATTCGCTTTGGCAGACGGTTCTGTCCTGGGCGCGGCCTGGGGCGTTGCCACGGCGGGAGAAGCAACGGGCTTTTTGATTGCGGGAACAGGCGTCGCGATTTTGACAACCACGGGCGCAGGCGCAGCCGATGTGGATACGACCGGATGGGCTTTGGCCGCCGGAATCGGTTGAGCCGTGCTGACGCTGACCTTGACCGCAACCTTGGGAGCAGCCCTGACGGCAGAGGGCGGTTTTGCGACAGGAACGGGCTGCGGCGAAGACGGGGCTGGGACGGGGGACGATTTTTTCAGGTCGGGAAAAGAACGCGCGGGTTTCCAGGATTGATCCGAGGGATGCCAGACCAAATGCGACTCGCGCAACGAACCTTCCCGCAACCGTTTGCGCACCTCGCTCTTGGGCAACGTTTCCCATGCGCCGCCGGTGGGCACCGCCACAAAAAAGGTTGTCTCCGGTTTGCTCACGGTTTGCGACTCAGAATGAACATTTCATGTTGAGCAATTGCAAACCGCTGGAAAAGTTCAACTTCATAAACCTTCAACGATATTCAAACCATCTTCATGCAATTGCAATCTACTTACGCCATGTTCCCGGTTTTGTAAATTGTTTTTTGGCATGGTCCTGTTTGGGGACGTTTCCAAAACAGATGATCCGGACCAGGTTTGTCTTCGATATGTGCTTGCACTGGCGCCTCCTTTCGCTCTAATTCCACGCTCATGCCAAAATCCAAATCAGCCAGATCATCTCCCTCTGCTTCTCCTTCGGCCGCGTCCGCGGAAAAACTCAAGGTCGCCATCATCGGCACCGGCGGGATTTCCGGCACCCACGCCAAATCCGTCAAAGCCTGCGCCGACCTCGATATGGTCGGTTCCTGCGATATCATCTCCGAAAAAGCGGAAAAGGCCGCCGCCGACCGCGGCGGTCGGGCCTACACCAACGCCGAGGAAATGCTGGACAAAGAAAAACCCGATCTGGTCCTTCTTTGCACGCCGCAGATGGCGCGGCTGGACCCGATCCGGTTTTGCGCAGAACGCAGGGTTCCCATCTTCATCGAAAAACCGCCTGCCGATACGCTCGATCGCGCTCATGAGATCGAGGCGATCCTCAAGAAGCATCCGGTCATTCATTCCGTCGGGTTCATGTGCCGCTACCTGAAAATCGTCGAACGCGCCCTTCGTCTCATCAAGGATCACAAGCTGATCATGATGCGGCAGTATTACTTCTGCCCGATGGCGCTGCCGGAAGATTTCAAGCGGATTCCGCGATTTTATTACAAGAAGGAACTCTCCGGCGGGCTTGTGGTGGATCAAGCCATTCATTTCCTCGATCTGGTGCGGTATGTCACCGCAAGCGAGGCGGCGGAAATCCAGGCCTTCGGCAACAACCTCCAGCACCCCAAGGAACCGGAGTTTTCTTCCGATGAAACCGTCACCATCAATCTTCGCATGAAAAATCAGGTGGTGGTTTCCCACACCCACACCTGGGCGTATCCCAAATGGCAGTCCGAAGTGGAACTGATCGCCGTGGGCGCCCACCTGCGCATCAACCTTTTCGCCGGCAGTTTCAAGGGCGAAGTGGACGGAGTTCAGGTCGAGTATAGCAAGGAGGACAACGGTTATCTCACCGAACTGCAGGCGATCGTCCAGGCTGCACGCGAGAAAAGCATGGCGCCCATCCGTTCCGATTTCCCGGACGCGGTGAAGAGTTTCGCCGTCACCCTGGCCATCAACCGCTCACTGGAAAGCGGCGAACGCCTGGTCCCCGAAAGTTAAATCGAACCGGTTCGCCCCGCCAACGTGCGGCCTGCAAGAGCTGCTCCCCAGCGGACACCCCGAACTTCGACATGGGGCGCGAGTTCCCGAAGAACCCCGAAAGGATCGGGGCTTGCGAAACATTTCGGAGTTTCGGGGATGCGTTCGGGGCAGATGCCGCTTATTTCCGAATCAGGGGGGCGCCAGCGATTCTCATGATGAATACCAGGTTAGGTTGATAGTGTATTGCGCTTTATCCTGCATTTTCAACTTCGGCCTTCCGATATTGTTGTGGTTTCTGAACACCAAGCCAACCGATTCCTGCGCCGGGCTGTTGTCCTTTGCGTTCTTCTTGGCATCGGCGCCTATGGCGCCTATCGCTACACACTTCATCGTTTGATCGAGACCGGGCTCGATGTCATTCGGCGGCAGGGCTACCCCGCCACGCTGCTCGAACTGGAGCAATGGTATGAAACGCCCCCTCCCGGAGAAAACGCAGCCGATGTGCTGACCCATGCCTTCGCGCACTACAATTCATGGAGCAACCAGTTCCTGAATATCACGTATGGTGAGGTGAGGAAACGCTATTATCCAACAACCACCAATCGCACCTCATCGGTGACAACTCAACTGCCGAGACGCGGCAGAAGAATGGGCCCAGACCCAGATTTCCTTTTGCCCATCGACGATTCCAAACCTGCTCACAAACTGTTTCTTCTGCCGATCATGGGTGGAACCCCTTTGCCCACCGTGAATGAACCGATTGATTCCGACAGAAAAAACTGCATTGCAGAATTCCTTCAGGACAACCAGGAAACCCTTCGACTTCTACATGAGGGCGCAAGGATACGCGGATGCCGGTATCCTTCCCGTGTGACAAATCTGGATGGTCTTGCGCTGCCGCATCTCAAGGAGGTGCGCCAAGGGGCCAGGTTTTTTGCGCTGGAGACACTCCACCATACCGAAAATGGAAATCCGGATCCTGCGGTTTTTTCCGTCACTGATTCGTTCAAGTATGCGTGTTCGCTGGAGAGGGCGCCCGATCTTATCGCGCAGCTTGTCCGGTTAAATTGAAAAGTGCGTGTGAAAACAAAGGACAAGGGTGGCGTTGACGAAGCAACGCCCTCCGGGTTGGCATTTCCTCGGTGGGCGACGCCAGTGGCGGGGAGCAAGGGAGGCGGGGTGTTTTGTCGCCTGTCTGCCGACAGGCAGATCGCCGCGCGACGCCGTAGTACCGAGCCTACTGCCCTCGGTTCCCGGAAAAATCAGCGTGGGCGCCGATTTCCGCACGCAGAGAAGTCCCGCCATTGAGGGAATCCCCCAACCGTTGTTCGCCACAGCGAATCCATTCCGTGGCAGAAACCGTGAACCCGAGTCGTTACTTATACGCATTCTCATGTGACGATCGTTCCACGGAAATGCTCATATACAGTCGGATATAAATCTGGCAACATCTTGACTTGAAGCATTTTGGGATTCCCGCCATCGTCGCGGGCTGGCTGACAAAGCAGGCAATCCGAAGCCCACGAACATTTTTCCCTCATAAGGAAAACATCTCAAAGGACGTTTTCGTGTCCGCGTCCCAGTTATTCCACAGGAATGCCTCATGGCGGTTGTCCGCGATCAACCGGAACGCGTACCGCACCTGGTCCTCGTAATGTTCGCAGAACGCGCCCGTGCGATGCATCCCCCCGTTCATCTCGTGCGCCTCCGCCGGACAGGGCGACCCGCAGAAATGCCGCACGGCGCACCGACGGCAGGGATCAATGTCCTCCACCTTGCGTTCCGTGACTTTCCGGAAAGCAGCGCTCTGGAGAACGTCCTCCACCTTGTCCTTGAAAAGATTGCCGCCGTTGAATTCCGACAGGCCGATGAACTCGCTGCACGGAAACAACTCGCCCTTCGCCGAAACGGCGAAGAAACAACGCCCGCCTCCGCACGGCGAGATGTCGCACATCAACCGCCGCGCCTGGGGCGCCAGGATCGCGACCAGGATGTTGGCAAAGTTTGCCACGACAAGTTTCCGGCCGGTCTCCTGGTAAAGCTCGTAGGTGCGATCCAGCGCCTTGAAAAAATGCCGGCTCTGTTCGTGGTCATCGGGCTTGATCGGACGCGCGCCTTTCTGCGTGCAACGAATGGGATTGAGCATGCACGCCGGAATTTCAAGGCCGTGGAAAAACTCAACGATCTGAACCAGGCGGCGCACATTTTCGCGCGTCACGGTGCATATCACGCTGCAATTTGGATAGCCTTTCAGTTTCCCGATCGTTTGAATCACCTTGTCGAAAACGCTGTTGCCGCCCCACGTCTTGCGCGTGCGGGAGGCAATGCTTTCGACATCGGCGTCCAACGACAAGCCGATGGCTGTATTGCGCGCGGTCAAAAATTCAATCGCTTCATCGTCCAGCAAGGTGCCGTTGGTCTGAATGCCGAAACGAAAATCATCCTTGAATTGATCCAGCGCGGGAAAAAGCGCCTGACGGTTGAGCATCGGCTCTGCGCCATGGAATATGATCTGCGGCTTGACGGCGTCCGGAAGGGTTCTCTTGAAGAAGTCCCTGAGACGGGCAAGCGCTGTGTCGAGTTCCGCCTTGGCCATGTGGCCGCCGCTTCGGCGCATGGTTTGCGGGAGATAACAGTAACTGCAATTGAGATTGCAACGCTCCGTCGGATTGAAATAAACCGCCGACGGCTTGAGCTCGAAGCGGAAGGAGTGCATCTCCCGCGCGAACGCAGCCGCTTTCCGACGGTACTTGCGCAGGAGCGGGCCGTCACTCAGCGTTTTGCCAAGATGTTCCTTCCGAACAAGCGCCCAAAAGGCTGTGTCCGGGTCAACCAGCCCCATGTAATCGCGATGGCCGATATCAACGGGTTGAAGCGTCGATCCATTGCCGGTGTTAAAATAAAGTCCACGCGATGAGGCCGCGAACTGGTTTTCCGTATTTTTCATTGATGTGCTTTTGTAACTACTCAGGTTCATGGTTCAAGGGTTCACGGTTCAGCGGTTGGGAAAAGACCAAACGTTTGCTCCACGTGAAACCGCTTGCCACGTTTCACCTCGTGGTAAACCTCCAACCCTTGAACCGTTGAACTGTGAACCCCCGCTTTTGCGGGGGCAGGCTCTGACAACCCGAGCCGTTATCGTTAATGCTTCCGGGTCTGCCGCCTCCACCTCAATCCTCCCCACCGGATGGGCGCGGGTAGGTCCCACCAGGGGGGAGGAAGAGGTTGGTTGCGGCCATGCCGCATTGGGTTACTTCTTCTTGGCTTCCATCATCACGTAGTGCGACAGGCCGATGCCCTTGGCCTTGCACGTCTTGCGCTGGGCGATGATGTCTTTCTTCGCTTTTTGGGTCTTCTTTTTCAGTGGAATCACCTCCTTTCGATGGGTTGATTGCGTTCCGCTTCCTTGGCGGACCACCGGCCTCCTGTACGGGAGGCCAGGGTGCAAAATGCGTGTACGACGCTGACTGCAAGCGTGCTGCCGCCGCGCCGCCCTTCGATGGTCACGCAAGGAACATCGAGGGACATGATTTCTTCCTTGCTCTCAAGCACGTGGACGAATCCCACGGGCATGGCCACAACCAGGGCCGGACGCGCTTCGCCCTCCATGATCATGCGATTGAGTTCGAGCAAGGCCACGGGTGCGTTGCCAAAGACGGCGATGCCGCCGTGAAGCATTCCCTTTGCCTTGCGAACGGCAAAGAGGGAGCGCGGCAATCCGGTTCGTCCCGCCTCCTGAGCCACTTCTTCCTCGGCAATGTGACAAAAAATTCTTGCGGCTGAATAACCCGCATTGGCGCTTTGCAAGCGCGGCAGAGAAAGACCGGCGCGAATCATATTTGAATCCACATAAAGGGCAGCGCCGGCCCGGAGCGCATCCACGCCCGCGCGAATCGCGTTCGATGAGAACCGGACCTCCTTGATGAGGCTCGCATCGCCGCTGGTGTGGATCATGCGCCGCACGATTTCCCATTGATCCCCGGAAAAACCGCGACGATCGCTCACCTCGCGGTCAATGGCCGCAAAGGAGCGTTGTTCAATTTCAACGCCGCTCAGCGGCGCTTTAAGAAACTGATGGATGTATGCGGTTTTCATGGCATGGCTGGGCTGCATGAACACGGGGAATTTTTCAGACAACGAACGAAGTGTTGAACCGATCGAGGGTTCGAAGCAAAATGGGGATGCGCGTAACTGGCCAGGATGCGGTTGCGTTGGAATCCTTCGGGTTCCGGGTTCCGGGTTCCGGGTTCCGGGTTCCGGGTCTTGATCGCGTAAACTGCCTGCCAGCCATCCTCTTTCGTCGGATCATCGTCCAGGACCGAGTAATGAAATTCGTGGCCTCGCAATTTCTCTCCGCGCTTTCCCCAAAGACAATCGCCGTTGAACGTGATTTCCACGTAACCCAATGACTTGCGCGCCTTGCCCATGCGCGTCCACGCCGGCAACAAGCCCGCCTGCCCATGACGCCGTCCGTCCAATGTTTCGATACCCTGCGACAGATACATCAATCCGCCGCATTCAGCGTAGATCAGGCCGTCGGATTCCGCAAATCGTCGGATTTCCGCCAGCATGCCTTGATTCGCGGCCAGAGCGGCGGCGTGTTCTTCCGGATAACCGCCGCCGAAATAAAGCCCGTCCAGTCCTTCCGGCAACGATGAATCGTTGAGCGGCGAAAAGGGAATCAGATCACATCCGGCCCGTTCCAGCGTCTCCAGATTGTCGGGATAATAAAAATGAAAAGCGTCGTCGCGCGCGATGCCCAGTTTGACGAAGGCGTCAGGGGT
The DNA here is from genome assembly GCA_016198745.1 of Verrucomicrobiota bacterium. GTDB lineage: Bacteria > Verrucomicrobiota > Verrucomicrobiia > JABWAM01 > JABWAM01 > JACQHZ01. Next base: position 39,698 of record JACQHZ010000078.1, on the reverse strand, counting down.
TGTCTCACACGACACCACCGCCGGGACGGGGCAGGCGCGACGCGCGATACGCGAGGTCTTTTGAGCAGTTTGCAGGATGGCATCAAGGGAAAGTGCCGGCGCCAGGGCATCCGCCAATTGATCCAGAACGGTTTGAGACAAAACCCGATGATCGGCCGTCACAAGACCAAGATGCCGGCTCGACAACGGCGGCAGTGCGCCGCGTTTCACGGCGCCCATCAGGGGCGGCAAAGAAGACGATTTCAGAGAATCGGCCAGCAACCGTTGATGACGCGCAGAACCGCAGTGGTTCGCGATCACGCCCGCAACGCGCACGGACGAGTCGAAGTTCGTGTAGCCATGAATCAGGGCGGCCAGGCTTCGCGCCATGCCGTGCGCATGGACGATCAGGAGCGCGGGCGCGTCAAGCCATTGGGCGATTTGCGCCGTGCTGCCTTCCAACGAAGCCGAATCCGCGCCGTCAAAAAGCCCCATCACTCCTTCGATCACGGCAATATCCGCGCCTTCGCATGCGCGTTGAAACAATTCTTCAACGTAAGGCCGATTCGTCATCCAACCGTCGAGATTGTAACATGTTCGCCCGGAGGCCAGCGCCAAATAGGTCGGGTCCAGATAGTCCGGTCCAACTTTGAACGTCTGGACGCGCAGGCCGCGCCGCCGAAGCAGCGCGACCAGGCCGAGAGTCAGCGTGGTTTTTCCCACGCCGCTCTGCGCGCCCGCGACAACCAACCGTGGCATGTTCATGATCATCTTCAACAAATTCTGTTTGTGCCTTCTTCCTTTTGCCTTCTTCATACGTCCTTCGGCCTTTCTCAAAACTCCACCCCCACCTGCGCCTTGATTCCCTGTTGGAACCCGTGCTTGACGCTCCTCATTTCCGTGACGGTGTCCGCACGCTCGATGAGTCGTTCGCTGGCGCCGCGTCCGGTCATCACCACGCAGGTTTGCGGCGGATTGCGAGATGGATGCGTCGGGGCGCGCGATTCACCGCCCGACGTTCCCCGCCTGGAACTTGCCGCTCGAAGCAAATCCAACACGGCCTGTTCGTCAATCAAATTCTTGGCAACCGCATGGAAGATTTCATCCAGCACGATCAAATCATACGTCCCGGAGGCCGCCGCCTTCGCGGCGAAATCAAGCGCGGCCAAGGCCGCTTCGCGATGTTCCGAAAAACGCGGGCTTTTCTCTGCCGGGATAAAACCGCGCCCCATCTGCACAAACTCGACGCCCGGCAGTTTTTTGGAAGCGGCCAACTCGCCGGTCCGGGCATCCGCCTTGATGAATTGCACCACCAGAATCCGATGCCCGTGTCCGGCTGCGCGCAACACCATTCCCATCGCCGCTGTGGTCTTGCCCTTGCCTTCGCCTGTGAAAATCAGCACCCGCCTCATGCCGCACCTCCCCAACCGCACCCGGTGATCACCAGGCGCACGCCTGCAAAAACCAGGAGCGCAATGAAGGCAGTCGCGAGCATCAACCGGTTCGTGCGCCCGATATGGCCGGCCTCCAGCGCTTCCAACGGGTCCCCGATGCGCGGGTGTTCCGACGCTTCCCCGCCGTAGTAATTCAAACCGCCAAGCTGCACGCCGAGCGCCCCCGCCACGGCTGCTTCCGCAAGACCCGAATTGGGGCTGGAATGCTTGCGCCCGTCCCGTCGGAAAATACGCCATGCCCCGGCAGCGTTTGCTCTAACAAAGAGAGCGGCCACGGCCACCAACGGCGCGGTCAACCGGGCGGGCAGCCAATTGGCCAGGTCATCCAGCCGCGCCGATGCCCAACCGAAATCGAGGTAGCGTTCGTTCTTATAACCGAACGTGGAATCCAGCGTGTTTATTGTCTTGTAAAGCATCGCGCCCACCGGGCCGCCCAGCGCCCCGAAAAACAAGGGCGCGGTCACGCCGTCCACCGCGTTTTCGGCGACGCTCTCCACGGCGGCGCGCGCGACGCCGGCTTCATCGAGCCGATCTGTGTCCCGGCCGACCATCATGGCCACACGCCGTCGGGCTTCGGGCAGATCGCCCGAATGAAGCGCGAGATAAACCCGCGCGCCGTGTTGCGCCAAATCCTTCGCGGCAAACGTGGTGTAAAGCAGGAGGATGGAAACAGCATCGCCTGCCGCCGGGTGCAGCCATCCCGCGCCTTTCACCAGAAGAAAAACAACCGATCCGCTTGCGCCAAGCACGATCAGCGCTGTTGTCACGCCTGCCATGCGCGCGTTCGGGATGCTCCGCCGAAGGGGCGATTCCAACGCCATGGTGAAACGCCCGATGATCTTCACCGGATGCGGAAGCCAACGCGGGTCGCCGAAAAGGAGATCCAGGACGAACGCGATCAGAATTTGATATTCCAGTCTCATCGCTGCCTCCGCGGGACGGACCGGAGTCCCATCAACCGGTAAATTTCATTAACCTTCACGCTCCGCCGCACCACATCCGCCAGCCTTTCAAATGCCGGCTCAAGATCGTAAGCGACGCGCACTTTTCCAACCGCCGCCAGGCCGCGACGGGTTCTAAGGCGGTCAATGAACCAGCGGCGAAATCTGTCTGCATCGAAAATGCCGTGAAGATAAGTCCCCCAAATCCCGCCTGTGGCGGGATTGTCGGGTGTTCCCGTGCCTATCACCTCGCCGTCATCGCGGACCACCAGTGGTTGCAAGCGCCCGGCGCTCGCCTGCCCCCCGCTAATGGGGGACGCTCCTCGCCCGCTGTTGCGAGCGGAGCGGGGACGCTCGCCTGCCCCCCCCCAGCGGGGGACGCTCCTGCCATGATGAATCTCGTAGCCGTGAACGCGCAACTGCGCCGCACAATGGGTCGCCTCCACGCGCATCAGCGTTTTTTCGCGGGCCATGCTCGTCGAAAGGGCGAGCAGCCCCATCCCGCGCACTGCCCCATTTGCCGATTCGACATGATCGGGATCCTCGATCTGCTCTCCAAGCATCTGATAGCCGCCGCAGAGGCCGATGATCTCGGCCTTTCCTTCACTCGCAAGCGCGACGATCTCGCGATCGAGACCGTTTTCACGGAGATGCGCGAGATCGCGGATGACATTTTTGCTGCCCGGCAGGATGACCGCATCCGGATGATCCAGGTCGCGACAAGATCGCACGACCTGCAACTTGACGTCCGGTTCGATCCGCAGCGCGTCGAAATCCGTGAAGTTCGAAATGTGCGGCAGATCAATGATGGCGATCTTGACGCCATCGCATGGTTCCGAACCATTGCCAGCGCCTTGAGAAATCGTTTCTTCCCGTCTTCCGCTCTTGAAACTCACCGAATCTTCTTCCGGCAATCCCAGTTTCTCAATATGCGGCACCACTCCGAAAACGGGGCGTCCCGTGTGTCGCACGGTGTATTCGAGGGCATCCTTGAGCAGCGCCTCTTTTCCCCGGAAACGATTCACGATGAAGCCCGCCACCTGCGCCCGTTCCCATTCCGCCAGCACCTCCATCGTGCCGACAAATGAAGCGAAGACCCCGCCCCGATCAATGTCGCCCACGATCAGGACCGGCGCGCCCGCGTAACGCGCCATGTTCATATTGACGATGTCGTGATGCTTGAGGTTGACTTCGGCGGGACTCCCTGCGCCTTCCAGGACCATCACGTCGCACTCCTCCGCCAACGAAGCGAACGATTCCTTTGCCGCCTTGAACGCCTCGGGTTTGTAACGGATGTATTCCCCCACATTCATGCACCCCACCGGCTTGCCGCGAACGATGACCTGCGCGCCGGTATCCGAATTCGGTTTGAGAAGGATCGGATTCATCCGTGCATCCGGCTCGATGCGGCACGCCTGCGCCTGGACCACCTGGGCGCGCCCCATCTCTCCGCCATCGCGCGTCACGTAAGAATTGAGCGACATGTTTTGCGATTTGAACGGCGCCACGCGGAACCCGTCTTGAAGCAGGACACGACAGAATGCCGCCGCCAGAATGCTCTTGCCGGCGTTGGAGCTTGTCCCCTGAAACATGATGGCGGGCGAACGTTGTTTCGGGGATTTGGACTTTGAAATCTTAAATCTCAAATTCATCTCGCTACGAAACCGATTCCCAAGGATGCGCTGCAGCGCCTCGATCATGCGCGCGTTTTCATCTTCGGTCCGCACCGCCACGCGGAAGAACCGCCGGTCCAGCCCCGCGAAATTGTCACACACACGGATCGCGATTCCGCCGGCGAGCAGACGACGCGCCAGCGTCGGCGCATCCATGTCCTTGCGATCCATTTTCACCAGAAGAAAATTGGCTTCACCGGGGTAAACCGCCAGGCCGTCCATGGATTTCAACTCGCGCGCCAGCGTTTTTCGCTGCGCTTTCACATAGACTTGCGTGCGCCGGATAAATTCGCGATCGGCCAGGGCCGCCGCGCCAACGGCCTGGGCCAGGGTGTTGACGGACCACAACGGCTGCATCCCGCGCATGCGGCGGATCACACCGGCGTCGCCCACGGCAAGTCCCAGTCGCAACCCGGCCATTGCGAAAATCTTGGTCAATGACAGCAACACGATGACATTGGCCGGACGATTCCCGGTCAGGCGATCCATGTCCTCCACAAAATCGGCGAAGGCTTCGTCCACCACAAAAACAGCGGCCGGATGCCTGGCAGCCAACGCGCGAAGATCCTCCGCGCCGCAAACCCCTCCCGTCGGATTATTGGGACGTCCGATAAAAACAAGGACATCGTCGCAGACCGACGATTCCAGCGCGCCAACATCGAGACGAAAGCAATCCCGCTCCGCGCACACAAGCGTTGCGACTTCCAGACCCGCCAGCTTCGCGCTACGCTCATAATCAGAGTAGGCAGGCGCCGGAATGATTGCGCGGCGTTTCTCGGAAGCCGTCGGAATCAGGCCGAGGATTTCACTGGAACCGTTGCCTGCGATGACCTCGTCCGGCCGGATGCCGTAGCGGACGGCCGCTGCTTCCACAAGCGCCGAACAATCCGGATCGGGATAATGCCGCAGATCGCTCACCCGCGAGCTGATCATCGGCCGCAGCCATTCCGGCGGTCCCAGCGGATTCAGGTTCGCCGAAAAATCAAGCACCTCGCGCTCGGCCTTTCCGGAAGCGATCGCCAGTCGCCGCAGATTTCCGCCGTGACCCATGACTTGTGACTTGCTCATGACAACCACCTCCCGTGACCGCAGGCTGCGGCGACCAGGGCCGGCGCCATCTCGGTGATTTCGCATGTTGCCCCCAGCGTGTCGCCGGTGAATCCGCCGATTTTCTGACGGCTCCAAAGCGAAACGATCCCGATCATTCCCGCACAAATTCCGGTGGTGACCAATCCCCTGACACCCGTGAGCGCGCAAGCAACAACCGCCAGCGCCGCAATCGCCCACGCGGATTCAAACCACGAACGATCCCTGCCAAAAACAGCGCCAAGTCCCCCGTCGGCGCGGGCATAGGGAAGCGCAACCGCTCCCGCCACCAGCGCGCAACGACCCGCCAGCGGCATCAAAAAAACCGCGCTCTGACGCGGAATATCCGAGAGCGAAGCCAACAAGGAAATTTTCAGGCAGACGACGCAGACAATCGCCATGACGCCCATCGGACCGGTGCGGCTGTCTTTCATGATCTCAAGGATTCTCTCGCGAGGGCGCGCGCTCAGAAAACCGTCCGCCGTATCCGCCAGGCCATCGATATGAAGCCCGCCCGAAACAGCTAGCAGCGACATCACCACGATGACGCTGGCCGGCAGCGGGGGAAGCAAAAGGCTGATGCCACGATCCAGGGCGACCGCCGCCAGGCCGATGAGCAACCCCACCACCGGAAAAAAAACAACGCTGCGCCGCAACTCTTCTTCACCGCTCTGAAAACGAGCCGGCAGCGGAAGGACGGTCAGAAATTGAATGGCGGCAATGAACGATCTCATGCAGTTGCTTTTGAGACGGATGCCTCCTCGAAGGTCGCCACCTCCGTGAGAATCCGGACCGCGGCCTCGACCAGGTGCATCGCCAGCGCCGCGCCGGTGCCTTCCCCAAGCCGCAAACCCAGATCAATCAGAGGTTGTTTGGCCAAATGCTTGAGCGCAATCCGATGCCCCTGTTCCACGCTCCGATGCGCGGCAATCATGTAGTCGGCGGCCTTCGGCTCAAGACGATGGGCGATCAACGCGCCGGCGGTTGAAATGAAACCGTCCACCACCACCGGTTTTTTCATCGCCGCAGCGCCAAGGATCAGGCCGGCAATGCCGCCAATCTCGAATCCGCCGACTTTCGACAGCAGATCGAGCGCATCGGCAGGATCCGGGCGGTTGATCTCAAGTGATTTTTTGATGACGGCGACCTTGTGGTGGAATTGCTGGTCGTCAATGCCCGTTCCGCGGCCGGTGACATCTTCCACCTTGCCGCCGGTGATGACGGCGACGATTGCGCTGCTCGGCGTGGTGTTGCCGATCCCCATGTCGCCCGTTCCAAAAATATCGGTTGATTCGCAGCAAGCGAGCGCCACTTCCATGCCGGCCTCGATGCTGCGAATCGCATCCTCGCGCGTCATCGCGGGGCCGCGCGCCATGTTTTGCGCGCCGGCGCGCACACGCTTGGAAATGAATTTGAAATTTGATCTGTCAGATTCCCGCCCCGCCTTGGCGGCGGCGAAATCCGAACAATCGCCTGCCACGCCCATATCCACCACGATCACCCGCGCGTTGACAAGGCGGGCCAGGGCGTTGATGCCGGCGCCGCCCTGGATGAAGTTGTGGACCATTTGGACGGTGACCTCCTGCGGATACTTGCTGACACCTTCGGCGGTCACACCATGATCGCCGGCCATCGTCACGATGGTCTTTCTTCCCACAGGCGGCTGTTGGGAACGCGTCATCCCGGCGAGATCCTCCGCCAGATCCATCAGCCGTCCCAAAGCCCAATGCGGCATGGTAAGCTGTTCGAGCCGTTTCCGCGCCGCAACGCGCGCGGCGGCATCCTGCGGTTCGATTTGTCGAATGGTGTCGGCGATCAAACTCATGTGGCAATTCCTTTCTTGAATTCAAGCGGCTGCCCGCAAACCATCAGGAACATGCGGTCGCTTGCTTGCGCGACGATTTGATTGCAGCGTCCCGCCAGGTCGCGAAATTTTCTGGCAACGGCGTTTTCGGGAACAATGCCCATTCCCACCTCGTTGGTCACAAACAGGATGACGCCGGGATGCTTGTCGCAGGCAGCCAGCGTCTTCTTGCAATACCGGGCAACGTCAACCTCTGAAAAGCCTTCCCCGCCTTTTTCCGCTTCGTACATCAGGTTGTTGATCCACAGCGTCAGGCAATCCACGAGCACAACGGCATATTCCCGCGCGCCGCTCAATGCGCCCGCCAGGTCAACCGCCACCTCGATCGTGCGCCACCGTCCCTTCCGCCGCGCCCGGCGATGTTGCCGGATGCGCGCCCGCATTTCATCGTCGAGCTTGGGGCATGTTGCAATGAAAGCGCGCGGTCCGGGCAAGGACTCCGCCAGTTGTTGCGCGTAAGCGCTCTTGCCGCTGCGGCTGCCGCCCGTGATGAGAATGATCTGCGCCATGTTACTTGTTCTACGGAAGACGCGGGCACGTCATGCCCTCCAGAACGCCCTTGTCGCCAAAGAGCTTGAGCGTCGTCAGCGCGCCGGGTTGAACGTCAAACAGGACATATTGGCACGGTTCGAGTCTCAGGAAATGGCAGATCAATGCCCGGATCACGCCCCCGTGGGTGACCACCAGCACCGTCTCCTCCGCGCAGGAAACCAGACTCATTGCGACGGAATGAACGCGCGATAAAAAACTCTTGAGCGATTCCCCGTCCGGAAAGGAAAAAGCGGGCTGAAAATCCGTCCACCGTTTGACGGCGTCCGCATCGGTTTCGCAGATCTCATCAAACGTCTTCTTTTCCCATCGGCCGAAATCAATTTCCCGGAGATCGGACATGATTTCGATCTTCAATTCCGATCCTTCCGCCACGACGCGGGCGGTTTCGATGCACCGCTTCAACGGGCTGCAGAGACAACGCTGCGGTTGATAAGAACAGACAAGTTTCGCCGCTGCCGATGCCTGACGGCGGCCAAGCGCGGTGAGGGAGACATCCAGCCGACCGATGAAACGGTGACGATGCTTCGTCCCGATGTCACCGTGCCGGAGCAATAACAAATTTTTGATCATTTAATTCTTGTTTCATGCGAACAAGGCTTTCCGATCCCGCCCAGCGGGATTGCATTGAGGGCATCGCAGCCGATATCCTGACTTCAGGCATCGGATCGCGCAAACCGCGATCCATCTACCGCCCCGCCTTCCCCGCGTTTTGTTGCGCGAGTGGCTTTCGGGGTTTCGTTGCCTGTCACAGTGGCGCGACCGTTCCCGATTCTCACGGGATTCCCTGCGCCGCGATGCGATCTCCCGCCGTCGCGGGATTTCGTCGTTACCAAAGAACACTCAACATGCAGAATGATAATCGCCCGACACAATTTGGCAATGAAAAAGCATTGCACATAAATTGGCATGTATGGCGCATAAATTGTGCAGACAAGCTGTGCGGTTTCGCCTCAATCCGGATGCCAGGCCGGATGATTCTGTTTGCGGCCATTCGTTCCGCCACGGGAGAATGATTTCCCGGTTTCTGAAATGTTTTTGTCCTCCATCTTTTCGGCGCCATCGAAAATTTCGTTCTTGAATCAGATTACCCCGTGCGGAAGCATGTATTGGCGCGCGCGATTGCCCGATTTTTCGATGGACGACATCACCTACTACATCTCAACCGGTGGCGCCGTGAGGGGACCCTACCCTCTTCGCGACATCTTCGAGTGGCGTCTGGCGGGCGATCTGGATGCCGAGGCATTCATCTGGACGGGACAGGACTGGCAATCGTTGGATGAGTTTTTGGACACATTGCCCGCGGATGCGTTGGCGCCGCACACCAAACCGGACGAGACGGAGAATGCGGGTCAGGATGGCAATCACGCCAAAGCGGACGAAGCAGATCAGGCGACACTCGAAAGGCTGGAGCGGACGCAACGCAACATTCTCAACGCATGTCTCGCCGGTTTTATATCGGGAGCATTCAGTCTGGCGCTGGCGTTGTTGGCCTTCCGAGCTGGTGTTGCCGGCCTGGATTCGCAAAAATTACTTGAGGCACTCCTCATCTTCGGCCTCACCCTGGGCGCCTGTCGAAAAAACCGTGTGTGCATGATGGCACTTTTATGCCTTTTCATCGCCAGGCAGATTCCTGTGTGGCTGGAGTCGGCCAGACTCACCACTGCGCCCCTTGCGCTTGTCTTTGGCTATTATTATCTGAGGGGCGTCCTGGCCACGATGGAATACCATCAATTGACCCGGACGCGCCCTGTCTGACCTGATGGCAGGCTTTTGGCCGCATCCCGGAGGCGAAAAATGGGCATGGCTCAACGGTTTCAGGTTCACGGTTCAACGGTTGGCCTGTCTGCGTGCGGCCACGCACAGGCAGGCGGTTTTCAGGTTTAACTTCCCGCCTTGGCGGGATGAACCACTGAACCGTGAACTTTGAACCATGCCGGAAATTCCACCATGGACACCCGATGATCCCGCCGCGAAAGACCCGGATCAATGCGGACGATTGGCCGCACCGGACTGTTCCGCGATCATTGCCTGAAGCGTCTTCCATCCCTGCCGTTGTTCCGGGGTGAGCGTAGCCCCGCCGCCCATCGCGGCGCGATGTTCGATCGCGCGCAGCCAACGCCTCGTCCGCCGCGGCAGATTGACCTTCTGATTGACCACCAGGCCGGTGACCACCTGACGATCGTGGCGGCGACGGATATGGAGTTTCTTGTGTTGATGAAGCGTGTAGCCTTGTTCCCGGACAATTTTGTCGGCCAGATGGATCAGTTGCCGGATGGCGCCCGGCTGGTCGTCGTCGAAAGAAAACGTCAGATCATCCGCGTACCGCGTATAAACTGCGCCGAATTTCTCAGCCAGCTTCGACAAGCGAATGTCCAGACCGTAATTGAGCAGGTTGCTGAGACGCGGGCTGGTGGGTGCGCCTTGCGGAAGCCCTCCTTGATGGGCGCACCACTGCATGAGCAGGCCGCTTGCCTCCCGGTTCCAGCCGATTTTCCGGAAGTATTTGCCCAACCGGCCCGCAGCGGTCTTTTCAAAAAAATCCTTCAAATCCATGCGAACGACAACCGCCTTGCCCGTGTGACAAAGCGCGTTGGTGACGATCGAATGTCCCGCCTCAAACCCGGTGACGGATGGATGGCATTCCAGACGGGCGAGCAATCGCCGGAGGATGCGGCGCTGAAGGGACTTCAGTTTGGGATCGGGCGCCGTGATTCTGCGAACGCCCCCGGCCCGTTTGGTGATTGTAAAATCGCGATAGACGACTGCCACGGCGCGAAGTTCCTCGGACTTCATTCCCAACCTGCGGGAAAGTTCATCCACGCCGAATCCCTTGTCCGGACCTCGAAACAGATTTTTGAACAGGTCAACCAGTCCCATTTGATTTCGCGTCCAGGCGGAGGTTCAAAGTAAAAGCGAGCGCGGATTCGATTCCGCGCCCGCGCCGCCTTGCCAGGAGTTGCGAAGCCAGGAGTGAAGCTCCTGGCTTCGCAACTCCTGATCTCGCTTTCGGAAGGCCCATTGGGACCCGGTTGACGAAACATCAACCTATGCATATTTCAGCACCGCCAAAGCGACGGTTGGCATGATGCCCAACATTGACCGGCGCGTCAAGCATTGAATCGAGATGCGGCAGAAGATTCTCCGCGTAGAGCGCAAAACCGCGGTCGTTTGGATGGACCTGGTCCACAAACCATCTTCTTCTTCATCCCTTTGTCGCGAGCATGCGCGCGGGATGCCGGTGTGCAGCGGCAAATTCCTGCCAGCCCGGCGCATAACCGGAAAGCAGGCTTTTGAAAAGTTTCCCGTGATTGCGAATTTTGAGATGAAGCAATTCGTGGACGATGACGAAATCCTGAAACCGCTTCGGTTCGTGGAGCAGATCGCTCGAAAACGTCACCCAGCCGCGCGTCGAGCACGACGCCCATTTGCGCGACATGTCTTGAACGCGGATCTGCGACGGTTTCACGCAAATCTGACCGGCCCACTCCGCAACCCGCCTCTTGAACAAGCGGGGGTTCTTCTCGGAGCCATGGTTGCGGATGTTCATTGGCGCTTCAGTTTCAAGATTTGCTCGGTGAGTTCCACCATGCGCTTGCCGCTCACGACACGCAGCAGCAATTTGTAAATTTCTGCCTTCAACTGACGCTGTTCCTCCACGTTCACCACACAGTTCGGGAAACGGAGATAAAGGGCGTTGATCTCCTTGGCGAGAATCAACTCCTGGTCCAGTTTTTCGTGTTTCAAGAGCCAATAGATCGTGAAAGTGTTCGCATCGAGGTTCGTTTCCTTGCGTTCGTTTTCCGCCTGCATTTTCTCGCGCACGATGGCCTCGATCCTGTTCATGGCCTTCTTCGTGGAAACTTGACGGTCTTCCAACGCGGCCATCACCGCCTCCGCACGCGCGGCGATGGGGATCAGATAAGGTTCATTCTCGGCCCGCCGAGCAGCGGCGGTCTGGAGGCTTCGCACCAGGTTGATGATCTTGGCGTTTTCAGATCCTCCCTTTTGCTTCAACGCCTCCAGCGCCTCGGTGTCGAACTCAGCGGTCTTCGTCAATTGGTCCAATCCATAAACCGACACGCTCTCTCGCACCAACTTCTCCGTCTTGCGCGCGATGTCCCCGTGAAACGTCGTCTTTTTTCCATACGCGTTGCGCAGCATGACATAGAGGTCAGTGAGACGGTGATAGGCATCGATGTAGTCGCGCAGATCGGGTGAGGGAGACAGGACCTCGTAGAGGGTCTCGACCTCCTTGAAAAACCCGACGAACTCCTGCCTCTTCTCCTTGTCGAGGAAGGTCTCGTAAAGCAGCTTCTCCAGCTTTTCGTCGTTCCCACCCCCACCCGCGGCTTGGAGATATTCTCTTCCTCGGCCGTCCATCAGTTCCGTGAAGCGCGAGAGAAGCACATCAAGGTTCTCGATCACGCCGCTCACTTCGTCGGAGTCGAAAGCAAGCGCCTTGTTCAACTCTTTCAAGACGCCGACAAAATCAAGGATCAACCCGCACGGTTTTTTCACGCCCGCCGCATCTTTGTAAGGCCGATTCACGCGCGCGACCGCCTGCAGCAGAACGTGATCGCGCATCGGTTTGTCGAGATACATGCAATAGAGGATCGGCGCGTCGTAGCCCGTGAGCAGCTTGTCGGTGACGATGAAGATTTTCGGGTTCTGATCTGGTTTCGGAAACACTTTGCGCGCTTTCTTTTCGGAAGCTGGATCAAGTTGCAACTTCGCAACGAGCGGCCGCTCAACGGCATCGGCAGCGTTCTGCGTGTAGATCGCCGTCGAATACTCGGGCGGCAGATATTTGTCGAGCGCAGCCTTGTATTTCGCGCATGCCTCACGATCCACGGCCACAAGAAACGCCTTGTAGCCAAGTGGCTCGACGGACTTCTTGAAATGATCCGCGACGAACTGCGCCACTTGATCCACGCGATCATTCGCCTTGAGAAACGCCTTCAAATTCACCGCGCGATCAAGAATCCGATTCAATTCCTCGATATCACTCACGCCTTCGGCTTCGGCCAGGCTGAGGAATTCCTTTTCAAGCAAATCCTCAGGCAAACGAATCGTGCTTGGCGCCAGTGTGTGACGCAGGATGAGCGTGGTGCCATCCTTGATGGACTCACGGATGGAATACTTATCGAGGTAGCCCTGTTCGTCTTCCTTCCCGAACACTTTGAAAGTTCCCTGGCCATACGCCGTTTTGTCAATCGGCGTGCCCGTAAAGCCAATGAGCGTGGCATTCGGCAACGCGGCCATGAGGTAGCTGCCCAGGTCGCCACCCGTGGAGCGGTGAGCCTCGTCAATCAACACGTAGAAATTGGCCCGGTTGCAACTGTCCTTTCGAATGTCCTCGAACTTGTGAATCATCGAAATGATGAGGCCGCGAAAGTCCTGGTCGAGAAGCTCTTGGAGCCGCGCCCGCGAGTCGGCGTATGCGATCTTGATGTTTCGTCCCTGCATCTCGCCGACCAATCGCTCCACCCAGCCCGACAACTGGCCCTCCAACTCGTTCCGATCCACCACCAGCATCACCGTCGCGCCGGGGAAGTGATCGATATCCTCAAGAATGAGCCGGCCGGCGGTGATCAGCGTGAATGTTTTGCCCGAACCCTGCGTGTGCCAGACCAGCCCCGTCCGCTTGGTTTGATCTGCGCACCGCGCCACGACCTTCGTGGCCGCGCGTGTTTGATGCTGGCGCAGAACCGTTTTTTGAAGTTCGTCGTCCTTGAGATAAAAGAGAATCCACCCCTTGAGCATCAGCAGGAAACTCCGTCGCTCGAAAAAGCTCCGCACGGCCTGCCCAAAAGAAGTAGCACAAGCATCCTGCTTGTAATGCCCAACAGTAACACAAGCATCCTGCTTGTAGTTTCCAGAAGAAGAAGCATCCTGGTTTTGTCTCTCATCATCTTCCCGCCGATACACCCACCCTGCGCCCTGTTGAGCACATGTCACTCCCGCCTTTTCGGGATTCCTCGCGACGTACTCTTCAATTCGATGCAGATCACTCACGTCGCGGACAATGTGATCGAAGGACTCGTGTTGCCAGAATTCCCCCGTCCGCCCAAGCAACTTGTTGATTTGATTCGCCGTGAACGACTTCCAACTGTGCATCACGCTCGACAAGGAATATCCCGCCAGAGGGGTGAAAACAACATGCATATGATTGGGCATCGCGACCCATGCGCCGAGGCGATACCGATGGCCATGGAAATGCTTCAACGCGTCCGCCACAATCTGCCCACAATCAGACCGGGCCAGCGCACACGAACCGGTTCCAGCATCAAGCCAGTCTTCGACCCGCTGAGAAAACAAGCGATAATAGTCCGCTTTCTCTTCTTTTGTCTTTGGCGTTCCGTGACGCGCCAGCCATGTTTCTCGTTCTTCCTCGAGTTCTCGAAGACGGGCTGGCGGCAGCGCATCCGCAAGTCGAAAGGTGACAAAGTACGTTGTGCCCTCCTGCTGCCAATGCGGCAGGTTGCGGTTGGTGATGGCCACCGGTTCATAGGGATTGAACGGTTGCAGGTCCGGAAGAACGTTCCCTGGTGTGATTCTCAAGCTGGAAGCTTGAGCTACTTCTTCTTTCCAGTTGAAAATTCCCTTGTGCGAATAGCTCCAGGTGACCCCGTAGAAATACTCGATCAGGTGCGTGATGTTGAACACCTGCGGCGCAAGCAGGAGTTCGGGCGTCTCCGCCTCGTAGCGCCGAAGCTGCTGGATGGCGCGCTCCATGGCATCGGGCAATTTCGGGTTCTTGTTCTCGACAATGGCAACCGGAACGCCGTTCACGAGGAAAACGACGTCGGCGCGGTTGCCCTTGCGGTTGCCCGTCTTGAACGTCCATTCGCAGGTGACGTGAAACACGTTTCGTTCGAGGCTCACGAAATCAATCAGCGTCACATTGCGATGTCGCTTTTCCCGTTCGTCATAAACCGTCCGATTGCCGCGCAACCACTCAAGGATTTCGCGATTGCCTTCGATGGTTTTGGGCACACTCTCCATCCGCTGGACGATGGACTGAACATTTTCCGCCGTCACCACCCCCGGATTGAGCCGGAGCAAGGCCGCCTCCAGTTCGCCATAGAAGAACAGACCCGCTTCGCCGCCGCGTCGGTGGAGCGCCTCGGCATCGGGAAGAACCGTCCATCCCACGCCCTCGGCATGCTTCACCAGGGGGAACTGAACCGTGCCGGCTCCGTTGGCGAGATTGGCGCTCATGTTTGGTCAAGGGACTGCGCTATAAAACTTTTTAATTTTTGTACTTGCTTCCGATCAACATCTGCATGAGGTTTCAACTGCGCTGGGTGTTGGGCTTACTTGTCCCGACCGCGAGCCGAAAGGCTGCCTGTTGCGTTCTTTTCTATCTGATTGCCGCGCAACACCCTAAGGGCGCTGACGTTCCTGCCATCATTCTCTTTCCAGTAAGGGATGGCAGGCTTGAGGGCTGAAAAGTAGGGGGTGATCTCGCGATGGGAAGAAAAACGAAGCCCCACCACGGTGGTGGCGAAAGATGTTTTTGAGTTAAGCATGCGCCTTCCAATTGTCGTTTTCATCGTAGTTGGGGCTGCCCCGGTGTCCCGCCGCCTGCCAGAGCGCATCGAAGACAGGACGGAGAACCGTCGCAACCTTCACGCCAAAATCCTCGATGATGACTTCGGGAAGCAGCAGCGAATCTCGGTCAATCGGATGTCGGATGCGACTCTCCCGTCCTGGGGCAACAGCCATCCTGTATCCATGCACACCCAGGAGTGTCAGCACCACAAAGATTGGCGGATGAAGTTCCAATTGCCTTTCAGTCTCCAGATAATGCTGAATGATACTTATCAAATATCGCTCAAAATCGACGGACGGGATTTGCTTCTTGTCATCAAAACCAGGTTCCAGGAGGAATGTATCGACGGCCTCAATCGCTCCATTTCGAAACAATTGAGTATAGGCCACGGCGCAGGGTGATTCTCGATGCTGAAAAAAAGTTATAAAACCATCAAAATTAAAGCGACCATCACAACCGCAGTCGGGGATGGGTTTCAGTCGGACCAATGGATCACGGATTGTTTTCACATCCACAACAGCGGCAGGCTCAAAAGACGTGATCGGCAGGACCTGAAGAACGACCTTCGGTTTCTCTCTCAAAGGCAAAGGCGTTTCGTTTGCGACGATCTTTGCGAGGCGGTCATCGCGGAATCGGCGAATCCGCTCAGGCAAGTCCTGGGAGAGAAAAAATGCGGCGCGGATTTCGCGGACATCCAGAGGATATTTGCCAGCGTTGTTTCGCGAATAGAATCTCGAACTGAACTTGACCATGTGCGGCGAAGCCCAGCTTTTTGGAATGCGGAAAAGCATGACCGGACCGCCCTCAAAACCATTGATTGCACGAATCTGAATGCCGGGCGCCCGCGGATCGAGGCCATCGCGAAGGATGTTTTCCAATCGCAATTTCTCTGCATCCACGTTCACACCTGGCAACCCGCAAACGGCTTCGGGAACGCTGGTGGGCTTGTTGGCCGCATCTCGTTGTTCGCGGATTCCAAAAATCAGGTCGCCCCCTGATGCGTTGGCAAAAGAGGAAACATCGGCCAGAAACTCCCGCTTATCAGCATCCACACCACCGGGTAGCGATTCCTTGTAATCAAGCATTCGGCTCTCGCCGACGGCATGTGCCACAAGCGCCTCGATATCGGCCTTTTCGATCTGGTCAAAGTTTTTATTGATCATGCTGTCTCCACCGCACTCGTATCAATGTCCAGATTGTGGACACGGATTTGGGCGGTCATCAGTTTGTGCAGCATCGTCTTGAACAGGTCTTGCAGCGAACGCTTTTTCGATTCATGCGCCTCGATTTTGCGGTCAACAGTTTGCAGGATGCGGGCGATTTTTTGTTGTTCCTCTTCCGTTGCTGGTTTGGGGATAAGAGATTCGGCGAGAAACTTGAAATGGCGATTGTAGCCTCGCGAGGGTATTTCCAAAAAACAAAGTGCAAAAAATAAATACAGAGGATCGAAACCTGGGGACGCAATAAGCGGTTTTGTTCCATCCGCTCCGAGTGCAAACGGAAAATCCACGAATTTCATGGCGCGTGTGTGATCTCCAAAGATGATGAGCGGGTGTGCCAGATCAAAGATTTTGTTCTCATCGTCCGTATAGCCAGCTACAACCTCTTGCCCTTGGTCAATGATTGGAAATTTCCCCGTAGCCTTGTAATGAGAAGCGGGAATTTGCCTTTCACGGGAAAACCGAAATGCCGTAACGGCCGATTCGACGCACACAATGTCCCAACTTTCCGGAATCGGCCCAATTTCGGTCTCTTTTTGTGGCTCGCCGCGCAGGCCGCGGGTGAAGAGGCGGCGCAGCAGGGATTTTTTCAGGTCGCGCGCGTTGCGCACGATGGCATCCTCGATCTCCACCGCCTTCTGAATCTTCCACAACACCGCCGCGATGCGCTGCTGCTCTGGCAAGGGCGGAAGCGGGATTTCTTGATTCAGCACATCCTTATCCGTAACCGCTGGATAACTGGCGCCATGCTCGTGCTTGATGATCTTGCGATTCACGTCATCGCTCAAAAGAAGAAAATAGAGGAATTGTGAGACAGCTTGTTTGCAGTCTGCTCGGACGACGCAGAAAGCGGTGGATGCGATCTGGTCGTCGAATTCAGAATCGAGCCACGCCACCCTTTTCAGCGAAGGGCGCACGGTGGCGTAAATCACGTCTCCGCGCTTGACGATCTTTCGCGCTCTGCTGGGGGCGCTGGCCGCAGAAATTTCTTGGGCCTCGGTGACGCAAAAGCGGTCATTAGAAACCGATGATACGTCGATGTAGCGAAAGCGGTCGCGCTTTTCCCGCTCGGGATTCCACAAGGAGGTTTTGTGGCAGACGGAGCGCAGCATGGTCACACTCCATCCTTTGGGCATTGCCAGATCTTTGGTCTCGTTGTCCATTACGACACCCATAGTGGATGATTTTTCCAGTCACCGGGTATTCCCATGGCGGCCAAAGGAATTTCCGGGTAACGATCAAAAAGATCATAAAGCCGTTGCCGCCAGTGGCTTTGCGGAGCGACACGCCCCATCAGGTAGTGGAGCAATGTGATGACGACGAAGATGCGGTGATTGTCCACCGGCGATGGCGCATGCCAGCGGGGATCGTGACGCTCGTATGGAATGAGCGGTTTGATCGCGAGTTCGCGATTCCACAGGCGGGCGTGGTGGGCACAAAGGTTGCGCACGTAGTTCAGGGTCAATAGCCAGGAGAGCAACACTTTGCCCTTGATGCCGTAGCCGGTGGCAATGGCGCGCTGGACGTGCATTTCGCTGCGCCGAAACATGGTGAACATCTGGCCGAAAGTCATGGTTTCAGCGGCTGCCCACAACGGGATGTCGGGAAACTCGTCATAAGTGCGGCGGAAATGGCCCACGAATGCCTCAGAACTTTTGAGGGCATTTTCGTGGAGTTCATCCAACAGGCGCCGATGCTCGACGGGAGGGATGCCGGGAAATGCGCGGAAATCGAGTTGCGCAAATGTGCCGTAGCGATGCACGAGTTCGTAAACAAGACGGGAGCGGATGGCGATTTCCACTCGCTCAATGGCATCCATGACAAGCAGACGGAATTGACGATCGAAGGTGTAACGCTGCCAAACTGTGTCAAACGTTGTGCCGGGCTTGAACGTGTTGTCCGCCTGCTTGAACGGACGGCAGTATGCACTGAGTCGGTAGTAGTTGACCGCCTGCAATCGTTTAATGAGCAAGTCACGGTTAACCGTCAAGCCACGCTGGATCAGGAGGTCGGCCTGTTGCTCATAGGTGAGTGGCGGCTTGGCGTATTTCATCCACCACCCCCGACAGGGAAAACGGGAAAAAGAAAAACCCGCCACATTTGAGCATGGCTGGGCCAGAGGCTTGGCGGGTGTGCTAAACCAACACTAGCACGGAAGATGTCCCTGTCCACAACATTTTTTCTGCCAGCGATTGGCGTTGTCTGCCATTTCAGTTCCCGGACCGACCAGTTGTCGCGCATGGATTCGGTTTCGTAGAACGCGTGTTTGAGATTGTCGTCGAATTCCACGATCCGTTCCGTGTGGCGGTACGAGAGACTCTGCAGGAGTTTCTCCGGGGACACCCGCAATTGTGGGGACGCCGGCCCCACAAAAAAGATAACCCCACCAGAGGTTCGACGCGCCGAACTGATCCAGTGGGGAGCAATTGACTGCGCGAAATCTACGCGCAGGCCGCAGGCCATGTCAATAGTGGGGACGCCGTCGGCACTATTGGCCAGACACTGTCTGGCAAATCCGTTTGGGAGTACACCATTGCAGGAGGGTGACACGGCCATCTTGGCCGTGCTCTCCGGTTTCACAGGCTGGAAGCCTGTGTCACACTGAACGCGCGTGCTCCATTCGAGAGTCGCCGACTCCCGGATCTGGGGGGCGGTTTTCATCCCGCAACTCCGATCTGCTTCAGAATCCGGTCCAGTTCCCTTGTGACCTTGGTTGCCTCCTGTGCGTGTTGCCGCAGTTCCGCCACGATCTCCGGAATCTCCCGATACGTTTCGTCGGCGGCCGTGCCGACGTAGCGAGACGGGGAAAGGTTGTAATCGTTTTGCGCGGCTTCGGCGGTGGTGATGATCTTGACGAATTTTTCGACGTCCGCGCCGCCGAGGAAGGCGGCGGCGATTTTACGGATGCCGGGTTCGGGGATGTAATTTTTCGGCTGGCCTTTCTTGAACTCGGCGCCGGCGTTGACGAGCACGATCCTGCCCTTGCGCGATTTCGGTTTCTGCCGGTTCAGCACCATGATGATGCCTGGCGCGGTGGTGTTGTAGAAAAGGTTGTCGGGCAGCAGAATCACGCCGTCCACCACGTCCTGCTCGACGAACCATTTGCGGATTGTTTTCTCACGGTCTTCGCCCTTGCTGCCGCTGCCGCGCGTGACCGCGCCGGTGTCGAGCACCACGGCGGCGCGTCCGCTGTCCTTCATCGCGACGAGCGTGTGCTGGAGCCATGCCCAATCCGCCTTACCCGTGGTGATGCCGCCTTGTTCCTCGAAGCGCCCAAATGGATCATTTTCGTAACCTTCCGGATCAAACGGCTGATTCCACATCGGATTGGCCACCACAATATCGAACCTCTTCAGCCGCGTGTCGCCCTCCCTGAACTTCGGGTTGCGCATCGAATCGCCGCGCAAAATCTCGCCTTCCATGTCATGAATGATTTTGTTCATGCACGCGATGGCGTAGCTCGATCCCATCAATTCCTGTCCGCAGAGCTTGAGCGGCACCTTGCTGAGCGGATCGAGCCGCCGGCAGACAATCTGCAACTTCACAAGCAGACCAAATGATCCGCACGCATAGTCATAACATTCCTCACCAGGACGCGGCCGCATGATTTCCGCCATAAGGAAACCGACCTCGGTGGGTGTGAAAAATTCGCCCGCGCTCTGGCCCTGGCCCTCCGCGAATTTCCGCAGGAGATATTCGTAGCAGCGGCCAAGGAAGTCCGGCTCCACGTCATGCAGACCAAGTCGGTAGCGCGGGTCGGAGAATGTCTCGATGATGCCTTTCAGCGCCGCGTCGCTGATTTCGCGCTCGCCGTTTCGCGTTTCGTTGAAGTCCACGATGTCAATCACGCCCGCAAGCGAAGGGTTCTCCTTCACGATGGCGCGAATCGTCGTGGTGAGTTGTTCACCCAGGGATTTTGGCTCTCTATTTTTCGGCCATTTGAATGCTTCTCTTCCTCCCACCACCGTCCAGCGCGCTTCGGGCGGGATATAGAAACGCACAAGAGAATGGTCGTCTTCCAGGACTTCGAGCGCGGTTTTGCGCTCGCCAAATTGTTCGGTCAGTCGTTGGATTTCATCGTCGAAAACATCGGAGAGACGTTTGATAAAAAGGAGAGGCAGGATGTCATCCTTGAATTTTGGCGCATCCTTCTCGCCACGAATTGAACAGGCTGCATCCCAAAGCATCTGCTCCATGGATTTCGTGCTCAACACCTTGCTGCCGGACAGCCCCCGGCGACGGCGCGTGCTGGGAGTCACCGCCATTTCAGATTTGACCGGTTCCCCGGTCAAACCGGCTTCCGCCATCAGTTTTTCAATGGCTTGGAGTTGGGTTTGTTGGGGTTTGACTTTTCCCCGTTCCCATCTGTTTACTGTGGCAAACGAAACATTCAGACGCGCCGCCAGTTCCTCTTGGCTCAAATCAAGGTGATGGCGAAGCTGAATCAACCAGTCTGAAATGGGTTTATCGTTTGGCATAAAATGCACTATATGCTATAACAAAATCAATGCAAGTAAAATTTAACCCCTCTCCCATACACTCCAGCCCATGGATGAACAGAAGCTCATCGAAAAACTCCGGTTGATCGAGGCGTTGCACGCCGGAGCGGCGACACCGGGTGAACGCATCGCAGCCCAAAATGCGCGGGAACGCATCCGAAAAGGCATAAGTTCAATCAATATCATATTGACAAGATTTATGGTTTAAGGCGGCGGTCCTGGAACAAAAATGCGTGCGACCAGTGGCCCCAGCGGTGGCCTTCATCCACATGCCGTTCCGCCGCGCGGATGGCCTGGTCCACCAGGGTGACGTCGCCCGAAAGCCCCACGCGCCCGTCTCGCGCGTAGGTTTCCAAAAACTCGCGATTGGACATCGGCCCGACGTTGATCACCTCATTCACCTGTGCAGGGCCTTTGTCGCCATGAAGCTCACGGCGTAAAGGTCCATCAGTCTCGGGTCCGGGGCAACACCACGCGCCCGCTCCCGCCCGATCGCCTGGGTGGCGAAAAGAAGCAGGATTTTCTCCGTCCGCGAATGAGCCGGCGTCGGCGCGGCGGCGGCGGACGCCAACGCATCCGTCCTCTGTCCACCGCAGAGCGGGACGCCCGTCGAATCGCGCGTTTGGAAGGTCCCGCCTTGGCGGGACCAGCGTCGCGAAAAAAGACCGAGATGCAGATTTGCAACCAGGGCCGATACGGGCTTGTTCTGACGGCGACGGCGGGGTAATATGGTTTCATGTCATCCAGACCTCCACCAGGATTGCGGTTCGCGCGTTATCGGCGGTTGCGGCATTCGGCCCTGCTCCGCGAGATGGGGGTCGAGACGCGGTTGACGCCGTCTGACTTCATCCTCCCGCTTTTTGTCTGCAAAGGTCTCGGCGTCCGGAAGCCGGTAAAATCCATGCCGGGCGTCTTTCAGCTCTCGCCGGACCAGGCCGTGCAGGAGTTGCGCGCCATCGAGAAAGTCGGCGTGAAGGCATTCATCCTTTTCGGCGTGATTGAACGCGAGGCCAAGGACGATGCCGGCAGCGCGGCGTTGGACCCCGCAAACGTGGTGTGCGAAACGCTCAAGGTGGTCCATGCCTCCGGGATTCGCATGACGGCAATCACCGATCTTTGTTTCTGCGAGTACACGGCGCACGGTCACTGCGGCATCCTCACCAAACCCGGGGCGTATTTGCGCGAGCAAACCGTGGACAACGACGCGACCCTGGAACAGCTCGGAAGACAGGCGGTGAACCACGCCCGGGCCGGCGCCGACGTGATCGCGCCCAGCGGGATGATGGACGGCGCGGTCGCCGCAGTCCGCTGCGCCCTTGACGCGGAAGGTTTTTTGCATCTGCCGATTTTGAGTTACGCGGTGAAGTACGCCTCCGCATTTTACGGCCCGTTCCGCGACGCCGCCGACAGCGCGCCGTCTTTTGGCGACCGTCGTTCGTATCAGATGGACGGCCGGCGACGGCGCGAGGCGATCCTGGAGGCAACCGCGGACCTGGAACAGGGCGCTGACATTTTGATGGTCAAACCCGGCCTGCCGTATCTGGACATCCTGCGCGACCTGCGGGAGAAGGTGCACGCGCCGCTGGCCGCTTATCAGGTGAGCGGCGAATACGCGATGATCAAGGCGGCGGCGCAAAAGGGCTGGCTGGACGAGAAGGCCGTCATGATGGAAACGCTGACCTCCTTGAAGCGCGCCGGCGCGGATTGGATCCTGACCTATTTCGCGCGCGAAGCCGCGCAATCGCTGGCCGATTGACGCGGGAACAGCGGCGCCGGTGGTCCCAGGGCATGGCCGTCGGACAAGAGGTCCAGCGTGCGAAGACGGGACTCCGTGAGATCACGAATGGCGAGTTGATTCGTGATCTTGGCGGCGGTGTCGGGCATGAACGGCGAAACGAGATACGCCAGCGCGGCGGAGATTTCCGTCAGCAGGCGCAACACCGCGTCGAGCCGGCTGGCCGCCGCAGGGTCCTTCGCCAGCTTCCATGGCGCCGTTTCCTCCACGTAACGATTGGCTCGCGCGATCAGTTTCCAGACCGCTTCGAGCGCCGTGCTGTACGCGATGGATTCCATCGCGGGATGGTAGGCATCGAATGTGGCGGCGGCGAGTTTGCAGATTTCTTCCTCAACCGCGCCGGCAGCGCCCCGGCCCGGCGCGTTTCCCTGACGATACCGATGGACCATGGAGAGCGAGCGGTTGACCAGGTTGCCGAGGTCGTTGGCGAGATCTGCGTTGAACCGCCGCAGGAAACGTTCCTCGGTGAAATCCGTGTCGTTTGCAAGCTGCAGCTCGCGGCAGATGAAGTAACGAAGCGCGTCCGCGCCGTATTTTTCGATATAATCCTGCGGGCTGATGATATTGCCGAGGCTCTTGCTCATCTTCTCCCGTTCCATCAACCACCAGCCGTGCGCCAGGATCCGGTTGGGCATGGGGATGCCGACCGCGTGCAGCATCGTTGGCCAATAGACGGTGTGCGTGGTCAGGATGTCTTTGGCGATCAGATGGAAATCGGCGGGCCAAAATGACGCGAACCGTTCGGTCCCGTATCCCGGCACGGAGATGTAATTCACCAGGGCGTCCACCCACACGTAGGTCACATATTCGGGATCGAATGGCAGGGGGATGCCCCATGCAAGCCGCGCCTTGGGGCGCGAGATGCAAAGGTCTTCCAGCGGTTTTTGCAGTGCGCCAAGAATTTCGTTCCGCCGATTGGACGGTTGAATCCAATCGGGATGTTCCTGGATATGACGGATGAGCCATTCCTGATGGTCGCTCATCCGGAAGAAATAATTCTCCTCCTCCAGCTCCACCACTTCTCCGAGGTGCGCCGGAAACTGGCCGTTGACCTTCTCTTTTTCCGTCACAAATTGTTCGGCCGCCTTGCTGTACCAACCGTGGTATTTCTTCCGGTAAATCGCGCCCTTCGAGTGCAGCTCGGCGAGAAACCGCTGGACGACGGCCTTGTGCCGCGGCTCGGTGGTCCGCACGAAATCGTCCTGCGAAATGTTCAGCGCCTTCCAGAGTGCGAGAAAATGGGGCGCCATCTCATCGCAATGTTGTTGCGGCGGCAGGCCCCGTTTTTCGGCGGCCTGTTGCACCTTGATCCCGTGTTCGTCCAGCCCCGTCAGGAAAAATGTCCGGCGTCCGCGCAACCGCTGGTAACGCGCCTGGACGTCCGCCCAGACCGTCGTGGAAGCGTGGCCGATGTGAGGGCGGTCGTTGACGTAATAGATGGGCGTGGTGATGTAAAAGGCTTTTTCCATGTAACGACGGATGGGGTTGTCTCCGAGTATAACCACAGCCAACCGCAAAAAGCACACCGAATCTGTTCACCAACATCTCGCGCTGCCGCCGGCGATTCACATCCACCTCGCCGTCGCTGCCGCCGGCGCCTTACAACAAAGACACACGCTTGAGGCAATCGCGCAGTTGCTCCATCTCCGCATCCGTCAGGCTGTAGTACGGTTTCCTTCTCCACCGCTTGGCAAGACCATAAACTTCGAGCATCCCGTGGATGCCGGCGTCAAAACCGCCTTTCAATGACGCGATGAAATCAAACCACGGCATTTCGCGTTCACGAATGATCTTGCGGGCAATGGGCAGGTTGCTGGAAAGGATCGCGCTCCAATAGTCGCGCACGACGGCGGGCTTGAACGTCACCAGTGTCGAGAGATAGCCGTCGCAACCATAGGGATGGATGTCCAGATGGTTTTGTTTCAGGCCGCCGGAATAGACCGCCCAGTGATCGTGAACCAGCAGCGCCATCCTGCGCCCGAACTCGCCGCAATAGTCGTCCTTGACCGCCGCGATACCCGGCACTTTTTCAAGCGCAAGTTTCAGGGTCTCCAATCCAAATGCCTTCCCGCGTGGAACAAAAACATTCGTGACCACCATCACCGGAATGTGCTTTGCGACGGCGGTGTAATGTTCGACGAGCGAACCGGGCGTCATGGAATGACCCCAGTCGGGCGGCATGACCATGAGAACATCAACGCCGGTTTCACGGCAATATCGCGCAAATTCAATGGCGCGATTCGTGTCGTAATAGCGATCAGCGGCCACCACCATCGCCCGGCCCGCCGTGTGTTTCACCGTCACCTTCGTGATCTCCGCGATCTCGCGGTCGCTGATCGCCAGGAAATGGCTGTCGCCCGCGGTCAGCAGGGCCGTCCGGCTTCCGCCCGCGATATTGGCGTCAATGACGCGCTTCAGGCCGTTGTAATCCACGCCGCCATCGCGACGGAACGGCGTGCGAATGGACCCGGAGGGTCCTGTCAGGGCGGCCCGGATTGCTTCGCGATTCATTTTGGTTTTCATTAGAAGGATTCAGTAACCTGCCATCTTGTCCACCAGCCCCAACAGGGGTTGTCCGGCGCGATAGCGATGGAGGTTTTCACAGAACATTTCAATGCACCGATCATAATGCTCGCGCGAAACGATCCGGTGGAATGAGATCAAAAGGTTTTCCAGGTCCCACAACGGCGAATCGGATTCAGGAACGATCTGCAGGCTCGCTCCCGCAATCCATCCTTCCTTCAAGGCACGGGTCAGCGCGTCTAACTCATAAATTGCCGGCCGTCCGGAGACGTCAATCAGATAAGCGGTCTTTCTCATGGCGCGAAGTTGAGCTTCGCCCATCATCCCGCGCGTTTCCGATGTGAGCGGCGCCGCCACAATCACGAAATCCGAAGCGGCCAGCAGTTTGGGAAGCTCGTTGGGCGCCAGCATTTGATCCACCTCGCTTGGGCCTGCGCGCGGGCGGCGCGCAAGTCCCAGCACGCGCATCCCGAAGCTATGGCAGCGCCGGGCAATTTCGGCGCCCATGTTTCCCAAGCCGACAATGCCAACCGTCTTGCCATGGAGTTCCATCGGCTCGGACTCTTCGAAACGCCGATGCGGCCGTTGCCGGATGTCGTATTCGAGTTTTCGGGAGAATGCCAGCATTACGGCCAGGGCATGTTCGGCCGCCGGAATATCAAAACTTCCCTTGAGACAAGTCAGCGGAATCGGACTGGCCACGAACTCGGGAAAAATCAAACTGTTGACGCCTCCTGAAAAAGCATGAACCCATCGCAGCTTCTTCGCCGCCCGGAGAATCTCCGCATCGAAATGACCGACGCAAGCCACCTCGACCTCCTCGATTTTTTTCATGATCTCGGCTCGATCGTCCGTTACCTGCACGGCGAGGTCCGGTATGCATTCCTTGATGCGCTCCAAGCCTCTGGGCGGTTTCCATGTGAAAAGGATAGGGATGGGTCCGGTGTTCATTACCTGGTGTAGCCGCGCTTCTGTGAAGCGCGGTTGGGTCGAAGGGTGTGGCGCTTCACAGAAGCGCCTCTACATCTTGAAGGATTCATTTTTGTTTTTTACGGATACAATGCGCCAAGTTCGCGGATCGCTTCATGAACAAATCCGCCTATGCCGAGGCCGGGCAACGTCGGCAACAGTAAAAAGCCGTCTTTCAATTGAATCGGTTGCTCCACCAACTTCTGAAGATGGATGACAAGGGCCTGGTTGCCGACCGGCCCGTTATCCTCGTAAAGCCCCGGCGCCGGATACTCCACCATGACGCCGTTGCGTTCGGCGGCGAGCAGGTTCACGTGCGCCGCAATCGCCAGGGCGCTCCATGGGCAATGCGGCACGCAGAGGATGCCTGCCTTCTCGGCCTTGCGCGCCACCTGATCAAATTGAGTGATCCCCATCTGTTGAGCGTCGGGTTGGACAATGTCCAGCGCGCGTCGGTTGATGAACGCGTCAAACTGGTAGGTGGTTGTCAAACTCTCGCCGGTGGCGATTTTGACATCGACCGCCTTCGATAATTCCTCGAAACCATCCACATCATGCGGCGCCAACGCCTCTTCGAAAAAATATACGCCGTATTTTTCCAGGATGCGCGCGGCGCGGATCGCCGCCGCCGCGTTCCACCCTTTCGTCGCGTAGTAGGCGGGGCAACCGAAATCCACCATCAACCGCGTGTTGGGTCCGATGGCTTCGCGGATGGCGGCGAGCGTCGCTTCTTCCTTGGGACCGAAACCATCGCCCCATCCAAATTTGAGCGCCTTGAAACCCTGCTGGACATAGGACCGGCTCTCGCGAGCCATTTCCTCCGGTTTTTTTTCCAGCCAAGCGCCGTCGGGCTGAATTTTATATCGGCTGGCGCTGGCATAAACCATCACCTGCGGTTGGACCGCGCCGCCGAGCAACTGGCAAATTGTTTTCCCGGCGGCCTTGCCCGCGAGGTCCCACAACGCCATGTCAATCGCGGCCATCGCATTGACCGCCAGGCCGCCTTCCGATCCGCGCCCGCGCCGGGCCTGCCATTGCTCGAACATTTTGCGCCAGAGCCGTCCCGGCTCGCGCGGGTCTTCGCCAACGATCATGCTCCGCAGCGAAACCGATCCGTGCTCGACGATCGCCGCGACCACCGGCGGCGGGGCATCGGTGGCCCCGATTCCCGACAACCCATCGTCGGTTTCGAGTTGAACGAACGCGACATATCCGGAGCGCGGCCCCAACACTTTGATGCCGGTGATTTTCATAAAAAGGATTTCGAGATTCCGATCTTAACAGCAGGAAACGATCATGCAGCACACTTCTTGAGTGATCGCGGTCCAGCCTTGGGTCGTCATACCTACTGATAGAATTCGAGCTTTTGTTTAACAAGCTTCCATTCCGGCAAGAGTGTTTGAAGAAGCTGTTGAAAAGCTTTGCCATGATCAGGATGCTTGAGATGGCATAATTCATGGAGAATCACATAGTCGATGGCGCTTTTGGGAGTCTTGATCAGAACAGGATTGAGATAAATAACGCCTCGTTTTGTGCAACTCCCCCAACGCCTTTGCATCTTTTTCAAGCGAACCTCCGGAAAACCAACCCCGTATTTACGGAAGCGCTCCCAGCAGCGCTCAAGCCGATCCGCAAAAACCTGTGCGGCGCGCGCTCGATACCAATCGGTCAATTGCGTCTTAATTCTTCCACAACCATCTTTATTCCCGGTTGACACAACCATTCGTCCGCGCTCAAGTTTTACAGATTCACTGGAACATGGTTTCACTTTGAGGCGGTATTGCCTTCCGAGGTAGCGATGGGTTTCCCCGCTGACAAAACGCCGTGGTGGTTCGTGCGGCAGGAATTGCGCGAAGAACGCCTGTTGACGGCGAATCCAGACCGCACGCCGGCGAACCCGTTCTTCCACAAGCGCTCGCGACGCGCGACGCGGCGCAGCAACCCAAACCGACAGGTCCGGCCTGACGGTGATGGCAAGGGTTTTCCGCTTGCTGCGTCTCAGGCCAAACGGGATGGATGATCCATCAGTCCTTTTTGCTTCGTCCATGGCGATACCGGACTCTGGCGATGTCGAGGGCATTCTCAATGATGGCGTCCATGTCCTCGCTCGAAAGGGGAACCGCGTGTTCATGCTTCAGGCCGTAGAGCACATCCTCGATGGTGTTCCGCATCTTGTTCTGTTGATCGAGATTCGCGGTCCAATCAATGACCAGGCTCTCCTGAATGGTATCGTCAATCTTCAGGGCGGCATCCGCCGCAATGGCTGAATAGGCCGAACCCATCTCGACGACCCGGCTGACGACCTCGTTGACCACGCCATAAAACGCCTTGGCCGCGTCGTTCCCCTGAAGCGACGGCGGCAACTCGTCTCCGGTCCGATTCAACACGGAGGTCATCGCCTCGGTTGCCCGTTTGAGGTACTCCGCGTCGCTGATGCGTTTCTGGCGGTAGGCCTCGATCGCCTCCTGCAAGACCTTGGAAAAGCGCCGGTAAAAGACCGGGTCTTCGTCAATCTTCTCGGTGATCGTCTTCTGGGTCCGGTGCGCGATGGTGTCCGCCTTCGACGCGACGGTTTGCAGCTTCTCGACTTCGGCCTGGAATTGTTCCCGTTCGAAGATGTTCACCGGCGCGGTGATTTGCTGGACGCCCTCCGACTTCACGTGCGTATCCACGAGCTTCTGCACCTTCTTTTCGTATTCCTTGAAGTCGATTTCCTCGGCGTAGCGCCGCTTGACCGCCACCCGCAGGTTCAGGAAAAACGCCAGGTCCTTCTTGTAGCGTTCGATTTTCTTCTCCGGCGTGTCCCGCAAGAATTCCATCGTGGAAAGCGCGATCGCCAGCGCCCGGTGATAAGCGCAGAGTTTCTCGTAAAACCGGGTGCGTAATTCCTCGTCCCGAAGCCGTTGCTCGTATTCCTCCTCATCCAGCCGGTTCTTCACCGTCTTGAACACGTCCCACAACTCGGAGTGTTTCTGCGGCAAGCTCGCCACCTCCTCCGCCACGTTTCGCGCAGTCCCCTCCAACTCCGCCTTGTCGAAGTCCGGCAACTTCCCGTAAACGTCCATCGCCTTCCCCAACTCTTGAAGCACCCCGAAGTAGTCGAGGATGTAGCCGAAGTCCTTGCCTTCATGCAGACGGTTCACGCGCGCAATCGCCTGCAGGAGGTTGTGCTCGACCAGCGACCGGCAAACGTAGAGCACGGTGTTCCGGGGCGCGTCAAAGCCGGTGAGCAATTTGCTCACCACAATGAGGATTTCAGGCTCCGGGGCGTGTTTGAAGGCGTTGATGACCTGCTTGTTGTATTCCTTCTCGCCGCCGTATTTCGCCATCATCTTCTTCCAGAAGGCCCGCACCTCCTCCGTGTCCACCTCCGGCGCCTCCTCGTTCTCCTCGCGCGTGTCCGGGGCGGAGATCACCACCTCGGATGTCACCTTGCCAAACTCGTCCAGATACTTCTTGTATTTAAGCGCCGCGTCCTTCCGCGGCGCGGCCAACTGCGCCTTGAAGTCCGTCCCCTGCCAGTTCCGGCTGTAGTGCTCGCTGATGTCGAAGGCCGCCTCATAAATCTTCCGATCCGCCTTGTTCAACTGCTCGATGGTGGAGAACTTCCGCTTCAGGTCAGCCCGTTGCGCCTCGCTCAGCGGCTTGGTCACGATGGCGAACCATTTATCAATGGCCTTTTGGTCAACCTGTTGGAGCACGAGCCGCCCCTCATAAAGCAGCGGCACCACCGCCTTGTCTTTCACCGCCTGGTCAATCGTGTAGGCCGGCTCGATCAATCCGCCGAAATGCCGCGCCGTGTTTTTCTCCTGCTTCATGAGCGGCGTGCCGGTGAACCCGATGAAACACGCCTTCGGCAACACCTTCGCCATCTTCGCCCCAATGGGGCCATAGACACTGCGATGGCTCTCATCCACCAGCACGAAGATGTTGGGCGACTCATTCTTGAACTCGCCCGCCTCCAGGGCCGCTTCAAACTTGTCAATCACCGTGGTGATGACGGTTTCCGTCCCCTCCCGGATGAGTTTGGCCAGATGCTTGCCTGTCAGCGCCTGCACCGGATCCTTGCCGCATTGATGGAACGTCTTCCGGATCTGATCATCCAGGTCCACGCGGTCGGTCACGAGCACGAGGATGGGATTCTCGATGCTCGGCTCCAGCGCCAGCGCCTTCGCCAGCATCACCATCGTCAGCGACTTGCCCGAACCCTGCGTGTGCCACACCACGCCGCCGAGCCGCCGGCCTTCGCGCCCCAGTTCGCGCACCCGTTCGATGATGCTCTTGACGGTGAAGTACTGAGGGTAGCGGGCGATCTTCTTCTCACCCGCGTCAAACACGATGAATCGGAACGCCAACTCCACCAGACGCTCGGGCCGGCACAGGCTGTAAAGCGTCTGGTCCTGCTCGGTCACTTGCCGCCCTTCTCCCTCCAGTTCGTCGAAATAGGCGCGGACGTAACCGAACCGGTCCCCAAACAGCTTGTCCTTCTGGATCTTCGCCAGCGGCTTGTTGATCAACGCCGAGACTTCCGGCGCAAGCTCCACGGCCTTCCCGGCTTTCAATTCCCGCCACTTCAGCCAAAACTTGGCGCCCGTCCCCGTCGTGCCGTAAGCCGCCTCGTTCTTCGTCACGCCCACCAGCAGTTGTGCGAACGTGAACAGCCTGGGGATGTAATCGTCGGCCTGATTGCGGATGTTTTGCGAGATGGCCTGTTCCAGCGGCGCTTTCAGGTCGGGCCGTTTGCACTCGATCACCGCCAACGGGATGCCGTTCACGAAAAGCACGATGTCCGGCCGGCACAACTGGTTGCTCGCCGTCCGCTCGACCTCGAATTCCTCGGCGACATGAAAGACGTTTTTCTCCGGCTCACGCCAGTTGATGAAATGCAGCGTGAAGCTCTTGGTATCGCCGTCAATCGTCTGTTCGAAGCTTTTGCCCAGCACCAGCAAATCGTAAATCTTCTCGCTGGTGCGCACCAGCCCGTCGAACGGGATGTCCTTGAGCGCCTGGATTGCCGCCTGAATGTTCGCCTCGCTGAACTCGCAGGATTGCCCCCGGTAGCGGATGCGGTTCAGCTTGCGGAGTTGCTGCGCGAGGATGCCTTCCAGCAGCACGTTCGAAAGCCGGCCCTTCCGCTCCAAATGAACCTCCTGCGGACGCAGATAAATGTAGCCCAGGTTTTGCAAAAGCTGCAGCGCCGGCACCTGCGAAATGTGGTCTTCTTGGAAGGAGGGGGTACTACGCACGGGATTTTCTCTTTCGCTTTAAAATTTTCCGTCCCAAATCGGTCAACACATATCGTTGGTTAGATGCATTTGGCTTGTCCGGATGGGTCATCATAATCCACATCGAATGTAACGCTGGGAGAAGCACTTTTTTTCTCAGATATTTTCGATCTGAAAGCCTTAATCGGACCTGAATTTCACCCCGAGTCATGGGCTTGGTCAACGCCCGCAGTAAACTTTCGATATGGAGGGTGACTTGGGGGGTGACTTGGGGGGTGACTTGGGGGGTGACTTGTCCCATTTGCCTTGTCTTTTTCTCCATCTTACTGAAGGTCGGATGGATTAAAATCTCGGTCAGGAAGAAGGTGCGATCGTCATCGGTGTGAAAAACCGGAGGTGGCGAACCATTGTGTTCCAACATCTGCACCATTTTCGGGATACCTGTGCCTCGGCCTTCCGTCAAATCCAACTCCTTTAGGAACTCTCCGATCCGTCGATTCCGATATCGACGAGAAATAAACCGTCCAATCCGCATATCCTGGTTGCGTATGGAACGATCCGGCCCGGGTACGCTGTGAATTTGAATCCGGTCAGGCAGAATACGGACTTCCACCGGCTCACGAATGTCATACGCCCGATGATAAATGGCGTTCCCAAGCGCTTCTTCAATAGCCACAAAAGGATAATTGAAAAACCGGTCGGCCTTCGCGCGATCCGGAAATTTGATCACTTTTTCTTCAATAAGAGAACCTTGAAGAAAATTGAGCGCATCCAAAAGTAAACGATCCAACGGACCTGTGAATATTTTCTCGGTAAACTCATTCCCACCCGGGCCGTCCGGAAAATGGATGACGTCAATTTGCGTGCAGGGAAAGAATTTTTCCGGATGCTCATGAAAAAACATCAGCCCCACATTCTTGGGACAGGCTCGCTCATCCGGACCATCCACCAGATTCATTCGGCGGCAAAGTTGAAGGAAGTTCAGATTGATGGAAACTTTGTGCAGATCACTACGCACCCGTTTGAGATAGGTGCGAATCAAACCCAGATCAAGATCGTCCAGATCGGCCTGTTGATTCATCCGATCGTCAAAAGGAACCGAGGCTGCCATGGAAATCAGCTCCACTTCATCCCGATGCTGTGCCCGGACTGTCACCGATCCTTTCCGCAAATAATAGCCATGTTCTTTGCCGCCTTGTCCCAGAGAAACGGGCGCCTTGTAGGGTCGTCCCTGTCCACCCGGAGCATGGAGCACAAGAACCATCCGTCCATTGATTTCGCACGGGGCCATAACAGGGTGATAGAACGGAATGATCAGATGTCCCAGCCTGACAATTTCCTTCTGGATGCGATCCATCTCCCTGATCTGCAACCCGATGGGTGGCAAGACAGGGCGGCCATCCACCTCTGCCACTCCAATGACGATATAACCTCCGCCCAAGTTATGGAAATCGTTGGCAAATGCGCACAGCGTGTGCAATACCGCTTCCGGATTCCATCCCGCCTTGAACTCCAGCCGTTCCCATTCCATCGTTCTTCCGGTCAGAATATCCTGGATGTTGACGGGCAGTTGAAAGAGATGTGATCGCACCTTCATTTGTCATCTCCTCTCCCATGACCCAATCGCCCCGAAAAAAAAGCACCCGCCCTGGTGCGCCGATCTAATGAGAGGCGTGACGGGTTTGTTAAAAACAAATGACGTTTCCCGGTGACCTTGGCCGTCGGGGGCGCCATCGCCCCCCCTACAGATTTGCCAGCCGCTGGCTGGCGAATTGGAACTGACAACGATTCTCTAGCCACTGGCTGTGGAATTCCAAAGGCGACGTGAAATGGCGTTTTCATTCGCGTAGCACTCCCAAAAAGCGATCCAATGACTCAACTACGCGGCTTTCGATGAACGCGCGGAATGGCTCCGGCTTGTCACTCGCGTCCGCCTCCGCCAGCGCATGATAATAATCCCGCCGCTGGTCGCGTTCCGCGCGAATGATCGTCACGGGATACCCGAGTCGCAGCAGATGGAGATTCATGGCGAGGCGCGCCGTGCGCCCATTGCCATCCGTAAACGGGTGAATATGCGCCATTTGCCAATGCAGGTCGGCGGCCCCATGCACGGCGTGCAATCGCATCCCCTCGCCGCCGAGCCAGGCGCACAGATTGCTCATCAGTTCCGGCACTCGCGCTGCATTCGGCGGAATGTGCCGCGCGCCAACGATGCGGACCGGCAAGGTGCGGTAGCGGCCGGCGTTGGCGTCATCGATTCCATGCAGGATCAGGCCGTGCAGTTCCAACAGGACGCTTTCAGAAAACGCCGCGCCGACCGCCGCCAGTTCCTTGAGTCGTTGAAAAGCGGCGCGGTGGTTCGTGGCCTCCAGATGGTCCTTGAGCGGCTTACCGCCCACCGCCAGGCCGCGGTTCAACACCAATTCCGTTTCCGCCAGGGTGAGCGTGTTCCCTTCGATGGCGTTGGATTCGTAGATGTATTCAACCTCTTCGGCGGCGAAGATTTTTGCGAGCGCCTGCACCAGCGCCGGCGGAAGCGGGCGGCGGCGGTCGAGTTCAGCTTTCATGGAATCGATGCCTTCAAGGTTCTGGTTCATGGCAGTAGTGGTTGTTTCGATTTGCAAGAGTCTGCGCCGGGATGGTCGTTGTGCTGGTTGCGAAAAGCATTGAAACGGAGCCGCGCTTCGGTATGTTTATGCAGGTGCTCCCAATTATAAAAACTGAGGCCAAAGCGAGACACCCGGTATTCGTGGAATTCGGATCCCAAAACACCCGGCGGAATCTCCCGCGTGCCCTCGCAGCGAAGCGAACAGAGAGTGGCTTTCTCCGCAGTTTCGAGCGGGCCTATTTCGCGGAGGAAGTCGGCGCCACTGTGGCGGGACGTGAGTTTGCCATTGAAGGCTTCGGTCGCGCCGACCTCGTGTGGCTGGCATGGGAATCGCCCGAATCGGCCGACGAATTCACCGCTTTGTCGCTCAAGAAGCGCGTCCGCCTCACGGCCATCGAAGGAAAAGTCTCGGATTGGCGGAAAGGCTTGCAGCAGGCGTTCCGCTATCGCTACTTTGCTCACCGGTCCCTGCTCGTGCTCCCGATGCAAACAGCCGAAACCGCGGCTCGATTCCTGCGCACTTTCCGCCATCTGCGCGTCGGTCTTTGGGGATTCGACCAAAAGACAGGCTGCGTGCGAAAGTGGTGTACGCCGCGCATGCGGATGCCCCTGAACCGCCGGGCTTGCGAAAAGGCGTTTCATTTATTCGAGTTGAGTTTAGATTTCAGCAAGCTCGCGAAACGCCGTTAGCTCCTCCCGGAGCAATTGGATATGCTCTTTAGAATAACGGTGGTGATTGGCTTGGCTGGCATGGTGATAAGGATGCTCAGGTTTGGACGGGGATGAAAGAAAGGAGTGGCAGTTGTGTTGTCATGTGTTGACCCGGATTTGTCCGGTCAGCAGCTTTTGCATCAGGCCGCGCTTCTGCTCCTTCAGTGCGTCGAGTTGCTTTTTCAGAAACTCGATTTCGCGGGCGCACGTTTCCAGCACGGCGGCAATCCGGTGTTGCTCTGGCTCACTCGGCAAATGCACCTTGATGTGGGCGAAGTCATCCCACCGCAACGCGCCGCGACGGTTGATTGATCCGTTCGTGTTTGTCTCAAAGATATGGCGGTAAAGTTCCGTCTTGAGCAGTTTGAATAGGAACGAGTGGTCCACGCCCTTCTTGGTGCGAAATACGGTGTACATTGGGCTGATGAGTGCCGCGTCATGCAAGTTCTGATACCCGATGGAGCCTTCCTCGATGTGATTTGTCGCGTAGGCAAAATCCCCACGTCGGACGACTTTGTAGGTGGTCGTGTCCTCGCTGAACATGCGCCTTCCAAAATACTCCAAAGAGTTCACTAGGCCGCGATGCTTCGTGCAGGAGAGTACCGGCAGTTCGCTGCCACCGCAATTTTTCTCGCTCATTTCATCGGAAACACCCCCAATTTGAACCACTGGCCAATCTGCCGGAAAAGGCCCGAAATGAGTCCTCACCTGCTTGTTGGATTTGATGAATGCCTTGAACCGCGTTTTGCCGGTGAGCAGTTGCTGCATCAGGCCGCGCTTGCGCTCCGTCTTGGCCGTCAGCAATGCTTGGAGCTTTTCGATGGCCCGATCCCATGTGCTGAGAATTGCGGCAATCGCCTGTTGTGCAGGCAACGGCGGAAGAGGGAGCGACAACGACTGGTATTCCTCAGCGTTGATATTGGGCTGTGCTCCAGCCTTGCTCGTTTGGTCGATCCACTTCTTGAAATATGGCGAGCGAAGCCACTGGACGACGAAGGGGAGATGGCAACGAGCCTCATCGATGCGAAATCTGATTAAGTAACCCGCATAAACAGCAGAACCGTATCGCTCTTGATAAACGAAGCATTTGCCCACCGTGGCGCCACTGCGAGCAATCAGCAAGTCGCCCTCTGCCAACTCGCAACCCTTTCCAAGTTCAGCAGGCAACCCCACGCGCGCCGATTGAATCAGGTTGCCGTCCTCATCAATGTCGGTGATTCTGATATATCGCGGTGTTCTTCCCTCAATGAATTCTACAGAGGAAGCGTTTGCTCCATATTCGGGTTTACCCATTAGGATTTCACCCAGCCTCACACAACCCCAGTCCACCGGAATTTCACCAATCGGCGTTTTCTTGGTCTTGCGGCTGGCTTGGAGGGTGAGTGTTTGCATGGCTTAACCGAGGAGCTTGATGACGTCCGAGAGAAACACCGGCAGATATTTTTCGCCGAGATACTCGCGGTCGTCAGAAAGGGTCTTGTCAAATCGCGACCGTTCGAAAGCCGGACGGACTTCAACCATGAGTTTCCGCAGCTCGGAGGATTGCAGCAGCAGGTCGAGCGCCTCCAGCCGGGGGTCGTTGAGTTTCAGCCAGATCTGCTCCAGCGCACTGAACAGCGGTGGCCAGGTGATCCATTTTGGGAATGACTCGGGACGATTCAGCAGGGTTGCCCAGTGATCTTGCTTGAGCCAGTAATGTTTCTCGCGTCCAAAAGTCCGCAGTTGGACAATGCCGGATTGACTCATATCAACGAGTGTGTTTTGGATGGCCCGCATGTCGCCATAGCTCTCGCGGGCAATCTGAGAAGGGTGCGCCGCTTCGTGGGTCAGCAGGTACAAGACAATCTCACAACGGAGGTTGATTCCAAGCAGCGCGCGCAGTTGCAGGGTCAGATTGGTCGGCTCGGTTGGGCGGAACTTTTGTGAATAGCCGCGCAGCCGCAATGGCCCGCGCTGAAAACCGTAGGCATCAAAGTGCGGCTCCGGATTGCCAATCACGGGCAAAGGGCGGCCGTCATCGAGGAAAAACAACGTCTCGGGCGGAGATTGCGGCGCACTCGATTCGGCGAGTTGTTTCCACTTCAGGGCATCCGCCCCCTTGCGCAACAGCCCCGCCACCGCCGCCAACACCCGTCCGCCGTCAAGCTTTTCGGTGCGCAGAATGCGCTTGAGCCGAAGAATGTTGAGGAACCGTCCATTCTTTTGCAACCAGTCGAGCGTTTCATCGAACACCCGCGCGTCATGACGACCGATGGTGCATGTGAAAAGCAGCATTGCCTCTGGATCAATGATCCATGGGTCTCCCCCTTCCGCATGTCCCGCCACGCCCAGCGCGGACCATTGGCGCCAGACGAAGTTCAGCAGGAGTTCCCGGTAATTTTCCCTAAATTCTTTGAGCGACGGATTCATGGCCAAGTTGCTTCAGGATTTCTTTCAGAACCATTTTGAACGGCTCGGACACGTCATGCGTCATCGTCCAACGCGCGGCAGTTTCAATCTCCTCAACCGTGGGTTTCAGCGCGATAAGGTCTTCCATTTGAACACCGACTTGCTGGTCGGTGGCGGCATACAGTTTGAAGTGGATCTGATCGATCCTCCCAATGAAATGCACCGTCAACCGCGGACCGTACTCGCGCCGCGTCAAGCGACTCACGAAGCCGTCCGGCAGCCCCATTTGGAACAGTCCTCCTTCGCCCTGACTTGGGCCGTTGTTGAGCCAGTGTTCCGCCAATCCCATGTCGCGCGCAACTTGCGCGGCGGCTTGGAGAAGCAAATCGGGCAGTGGCGCGGGACTGATCAGGGTCTGCTGCGGACTCATCAACGCAACAATATCCACATCCCTGGTGCCACGCTGCCGCAAGCCCATGGCAATCAAGGCTGATCCGCCGCAAACGACAATCTGCACCGGCTCCGCCTGCATGAGGTCAAGCTTCTGTGCCAAAAGCCGCATGGCGGTTTGAATCGTGTCAAATGTAAGTGTTTTTGCCATACAGTCATTTATAGTTCGTATAACACGCTACATAAATAACATTATATGCATTATGAGTCAAGTCCAAGTTCATGCAAGTGCCCTGCCATTTCCTTGCGCACGCCGGCCAGTTCCTTTTCCAACCGGTCGATCTCGGTCTGAACGGCCGGAAGGTCCACTTCCTTTTCTTCCTCAAACGTATCAACGTAGCGCGGAATGTTCAGGTTGAAGTCGTTCTCCGCGATCTCCTTGAGCGTGGCGCGGTAGGCATACTTCGGCGCGGTGACGAACTCCCGGTAGGCCCGCACGATCTTCACGATGTGCTCCGGTCCCAGCTTGTTCTGGTTGGTGCCCTCCACGAACTCCCGGCTCGCGTCAATGAAAAGCACGTCCTTGTGCTTTTTCCCCTTGTTGAAGAGCAGGATTGCGGCCGGAATGCCCGTGCCGAAGAACAGGTTCGCGGGCAGCCCGACCACGGCTTCCAACAGGTTCTCCTCGATCAACGCCTTGCGGATGCGCCCTTCCGCGCCGCCGCGGAAGAGCACGCCATGGGGCGCGATCACACCCACCTTGCCGCTGCCCTCGACGGCCGTCTCGATCATGTGACTGATGAACGCATAGTCGCCCTTGCTCCTGGGCGGAACGCCCCGGTGGAAGCGGTGGAAACGGTCCGCCGCCGCGCTTTCCGCGCCCCATTTATCGAGCGAAAAGGGCATGTTCGCCACGACCACGTCGAACTTCATCAGCGCATCGCCTTCGATGAGTTTCGGATTCAACAGCGTGTCGCCCCACTCGATGCGGGCGCTGTCCTTGTGGTGCAGGAACATGTTCATCCGGCACAGCGCCCACGTGCTGCCGTTCATCTCCTGTCCGTAGAGCGAGAAATCGCTGTCGCCCACTTCATCGGCTACCTGAATAAGGAGCGACCCGGAGCCGCAGGTCGGGTCGCCGATCCGTCCGCCCTGCTTCGGCGCCAGCAGTTTCGCCAACAGTTCCGAGACTTCGCCCGGCGTGTAAAACTCGCCGCCCTTTTTGCCGGCATCGCTCGCGAACCGCCCGATGAGGTATTGGTAGGTGTTGCCAATGATGTCCTGCTTGCCAACGCGCGATGGCCGCAGGTCGAGCCGTTCATCGGCGAAGTCTTCGAGCAGGTTCTTGAGCCGCTTGTTCCTCTCCTTGGTCTGCCCCAGGTTCGCTTCCGAATTGAAGTCAATGTTGCGGAAGACCCCTTCCAGCTTCGCCTTGTTCGCTTCCTCGATCCGTTCGAGCGCGATATTGATCAGCTCGCCGGTATTCGGCTCATTGCGTTTCGCGAAAAGGGTGGCGTAGTCGCAACCCTCCGGCAGGATGAACCGTTCGCGCGCCAAGCGCCGCTTCACGCGCTCGACGTCGCCCTTGAACTCCTTTTCGTATTCCTCCTTTTTGTCCCGCCACACGTCGCTCAGATATTTGAGGAACAACATCACGAGGATGTAGTCCTTGTACTGCGCGGGGTCGATGGTGCCGCGAAACGTGTCGCAGGCGCGCCACGCCACCTCGTTGATTTCGTCTTGCTCGATTTTATTCATGGATTCATTCCTTGTGGAAAACGGGTTCTTGAGCCAAGTGTTCGGCGCGCCTTCGAAGGCGTTCCGAGAGGCAGGCCTCCTGCAATTCAGCAAGTCGGATTGCCAGCTTGCGCTCGCAGACGCCGAGTTCGGCGATGTGGGCAATCGTCGCTTGAATCTTGAGGGGTGGTAGCGGAACATCCAAGCTTTCCACGGTGCGCCGGTCAATGATTTGCACGTAAGAACCCCGACGGTGCTCGTGAAAGTGGCGGATGGCCACATCCGATCTCAAAAACCAGGCGAGGTAATCGGGGCGAACCGTAGCGGCGTCCATGCGAAGGATGAAGAATTGGGAGCCCACATTGTAACCCAGCCCGCGGAATATTGGCAAAGACAAAGCGCTATCCATGTCCCAAAACATGAAACCATCCGCTCCTTCCTTTGCCCAAACATCGCAATCCATTGCGAAATGCCGGGCATGGTTCAGAGTTCAGCGGTTCAGGGGTTCAGGGTTGAAGGGACTGAACCT
>JACQHZ010000077.1 GCA_016198745.1 Verrucomicrobiota bacterium | reverse complement strand
GCCGTGGGAGGGATGCGCTTCATAGAAGCGCAGCTACAACATCAGAGAAATCTTCTCCGGAAAACAAGATTCTGAAGGTTAGTGGTATAGAGACTTCCACGGTATTGGGTTGTCAAGGGAACACAACGGCGCCGCCCGTCCCGTCGCCACACTTTTTTCACGGTTTCAGGAGAATCATGGTGAAATCCCTGGGATCGAGTCGGATTTTCAGCACGGTTTCATTGCCTTTGGTCTGCGAAGGGACGGGGAACCAGCCCGGCGCGAAGATATCCAGCGCCTGGCCGTATTTGCCTTTCACGGTCACGGTCGTCTCAATCGGCTTCTCCACATTCCGGTTGCACACGCACAGATATTTCTCGCCGCCGTCTTTTTCCCGCACGAGGATCTTGAGATCCGTTTCCGGGGAAGCGGCGGTTCGTTGCGCCGCGTTCGCCAACAGGGACTCGAGCGATTCCTTCATGGCGGAGTTGCGACACGCCACATCGCTTTCCCGGTTCAGGTACGCCAGGGTCCCTTTCCCATACCGCTTGGTTTCCAGCGCCGGCGGCAGGCTCTTGCCCTCGGCGCCATACGCCCAGTCGTCGGCTCCGATCTTTGAGTGTGAAGATCGTGGTACAGGGCTGAATGATGGCGGTTTTCGGCTTCTCCAGTTGGCTTTCAACCAACGCTTTCTCAATGTTACGGGTGCGGGCGAACATCGGCGCCAGTTCGGTTGATGACCAGCGCAGAATCGTTTGGTCGTAATCCAGGCCGAAGAAACCGCCGCCGTAGGCGACCACGTAATCGGTGGGATGCGACATCCGAAAGCATAACCACCAGGTCGAGCACCGGATGTCGCGCATCAGCAGATCGAAAAACCATCGCCGAACATCCCCTTTGGAAAGCCGCTCGTCCTTGAGATGGCCGGAGGCATACATCGGGAAATAGTTTTCATAATATCCAAGCTCTTTCCCGAATTTCCTTCGCATCGTGGAGAAGTACGTCCAGTGCGTGTTCCCCGGTTGGTGGGGCGGGGTTAGCCCTGCATATTTCACAATGGTATTGTGAAATATCCAGGCTCACGCTCAAAATTTCGGAGTTTACTTGTCACCCGGAACGTTCGACAGTTGAGTCGAGCATGACCTCCATGGAGAGCGCGCAAAAAATCCAATCGGCGGCTCGATTTTCGGATGCAACCTTTCTTGTCGAAGGGATTCATTGTGCGTCCTGCGTCAATCGCATCGAAAAAGGCATCCAACGTCTTCCCGGGGTGCATTTGGCCAACGTCAATTTCGCCACCAAAGAGTTGTGCGTCCGGTATGCCGCGGACGAGGTCGGTCCGGATCGTATCCGCCAGGAGGTGGAGTCGCTGGGTTACAAGGTCGCCGAAGCTTCAAAAACGGCCTATGGCGCCGAGACACACGGCGCTCATTCCATCCGCGACCTCCCAGAACTTGCCGCCGGAATTGCGCTCGCTCTTCCGGTGGCGATGATCAGCATGAGTCACGTCGAATTCCCGATGCGGAATTGGGTTCTCCTGCTTCTGACAACACCGGTCGTTTTCTGGACGGGCAGATCATTTTTCACGGGGGCGTGGGCAATGTTCAGACGACGCAGCGCCGACATGAACACGCTGATCGCGGTGGGCGCGGGCGCGGCCTACCTTTACAGTTTCATGGGAACCATCGCGCCATTCTTGTGGCGCAACACCGGCCGGATGCCGCACGTTTATTTTGAGGCGGCGGCGGTGATCATCGTTGTGATTCGAATCGGGCGGCTGATCGAAGAACACGCTGGACGCAGAACCACGGAGGCCATCCGCGCCCTTTTGGAGCGCCAGCCAAAAAACGCCCGTGTGATCCGCGGCGATCACGAAGAGGAGATTCCTTCCGAACAGGTGCGTCTCGACGATGTGGTGATGGTCCGGCCGGGCGAGAAACTGCCGGTTGATGGGGTGATCCTCGATGGACGCTCGACCCTGGATGAATCCATGATCACCGGTGAATCCATGCCGGTGGAAAAAGTTCCCGGCGATGAAGTGGTGGGCGGCACGATCAACCAAAGCGGCGGGTTTCGTTATCGCGCCACGCGAATCGGGAACGACACGGTGCTTCAACAGATCGTCCGGCTGGTGCGCGAAGCCCAGGGAAGCAAGGCGCCCATTGCGCGGCTTGCGGACGTCGTCAGCGGTTATTTCGTGCAAACTGTCATCGCGATTGCCGCAGTCACCTTCCTGGTCTGGTGGAATTTCGGGCCAGCCGATTCAGCGCTGTCCATGGCGGTGGTTACGTCGGTCTCGGCGCTCATCATCGCCTGTCCCTGCGCCCTGGGGCTGGCCACGCCCACCGCCATCATGGTTGCGTCAGGGCGCGGAGCGGAACGCGGCATTCTGATCAAGACCGGCGAATCGCTTGAAATGGCGCACCGCCTTGACGTAATCATCTTGGACAAAACCGGCACCGTCACCCGCGGACAACTTCGCGTGACCGATCTGCTCGTGGGCGAAGGGTGGCGTCCCAAACAACTGTTGCGCCTGGCCGCCTCGGCCGAGCGATACTCGGAACATCCCATCGGCAAAGCCATCGTTCAAAAGGCCGGAGCCGAGCAGATCGAGCTTTATGAAGCCGAAAATTTCAAGGCCGCCGAAGGCGGCGGCGTGGAAGCGGTTGTGGATGACCGACAAGTGCGAATCGGCAATTGGAAGTTCATTCAGAACCG
The DNA here is from genome assembly GCA_016198745.1 of Verrucomicrobiota bacterium. Classification (GTDB taxonomy): domain Bacteria; phylum Verrucomicrobiota; class Verrucomicrobiia; order JABWAM01; family JABWAM01; genus JACQHZ01. The sequence goes on along the minus strand of JACQHZ010000077.1, from coordinate 13,987 downwards.
GCTTGATGCAACCGGCGATCGGTCCGCATCCGACCCCGCTCTGTGTCAGTTGGCGGGGGTGGCGGACCTGGCCTCGGATGCCAAGACACCGGTATTGGTCATGGTGGATGGCCAATGGGCGGGCGCGATTGCCGTGGCGGATGTGATCCGGCCGGAATCCCGTGACGCCATTGTCCAACTGCGGCGTTGTGGATTGCGGGTGATGATGTTCACCGGCGACCACGAAAAGACAGCCTTTGCCGTGGCAAACCAGGCCGGGCTTCACATTGAAACGGTGTTCGCGGAAATGCAGCCGGCAGACAAGGTCCGGAAAATCCGCGAACTACAGGCAACCGGCCTCAAGGTGGGAATGGTGGGTGACGGCGTCAATGACGCGCCGGCGCTGGCGCAGGCGGATGTCGGTTTTGCGATGGGCGCTGGAACAGACGTGGCGATTCACGCCAGCGACATCACGCTTATGGGCGGGAACTTGAACGCGGTGGCGGAGGCGATCGAACTTTCCCGGCGGACGTTGCGCGTGATCAGGCAGAACCTCTTCTTCAGCTTCGTCTATAACGTTCTCGGAATTCCGATTGCGGCGGGCGTCTTGTTCCCGTGGACAGGCTGGCTGCTGAACCCGATGATCTGCAGCGTCGCGATGGCGCTGAGCGACATCTGCGTGGTCGCCAACAGCCTGCGTCTCAAACGGGCGTGAAAGCGCGCAGATTGCGGCAAAGGGCGTCTTTCACCCTCGATCTACGTTTTCAACGCCGCCAATGCGCACGCAGGTAATCGAGGTATAACTGCGCGCTTTCCACGGGGACGTTGCTGGGGATGTGATTCCCGACAGCGCAAATAAAACCGGAGCACCCCATCGCCAGTTTCAGCGTGGCGTCAACCTCGGCGCGAATCTCGTCCTTCGTTCCGAACGTAAGCGTTCGCGCATCCACCTTGCTGCTCACAATCACGTGCGTCTTGCCGTATTTCTCAACAACAGGTTCGAGCGGCAGCATCGGCTCAAAAATGAACCCGTGGGCGCCCGCCTCAGCGATGTCATCCACGAATATCGAGAAATCCGCGTCCGAGCAGAACAACAGCCGTTTGCCCGCTTCGCGCAGCGGCTTCCATAACTCGCGATAGCGCGGGATGATCGCCCGCCGGTAGAAATCGGGGTGCATGAACGGACCTTCGCTCCAGACAAAATCGTCGTGACAGATAAAGACGGGCGCCGACGTCTTCGCCCATGCCCGGAAATGATGCATACTCAGGCGGTAGATCGAATCAAGCACCGGCTCGAAACGACGGCGATCGGCCGCGGCTTCAAGCAGCATGTCCCAGCCGAACGCTTCGATTGCGCCCGACACAATCGTCTTGTAGTAGCCTCCGGGAAACACCTGATTGGGGAAATCGCGTTGCGTCTTCTGGTAATGATCCTCGTAGTATTTCACCAGCTCATCGAAATCCGGCAGGCCGTACTCCTTCACCGCGTCGAACGCCCACACCTCTTCGGCGCTCTTGAACGGACACGGTTTGGGCAACCGATAATCGGCGCCGCCCTCCACAAACTCCGCGTGCCCCATGTCTGTGGTGCGTCCGCGTTCAGCCCACGAGACCGGACCATCATTGGTGCTCCAGATGAAATCCATGTCCCATGCTTCGTAGAATTCGGCGCCCCAGTCGGCGGCCTTCCCCGTTACGGCCCGGATCAGGGGGTTATTGGAACAATACTCCGTGTGCGCCAATCGCGGCGTGGGCCTGAGGTTGATTGCATCCATGCCGATCTGGTAGCTCATCGTGCGTTCCGCAATAGGAGATGCCGGGCGCGGGTGCAAGCAGGATTATTGCGCCAGCTATTCCGGAAGACTTCGCCCGGCAGTTGGCTGCGGATCGCGAGCGAGCGGAGAAACGCCTTCATTTGGAACTGGCGATTGCGCTCTACCGTGAAGGCCAGCTTGGTCCTGGTCTGGCTGCGGATGTTGCTGGGTTGAGCCGGGCGGAATTCGAGGAGGTCCTGCGCCTGCGCCAAGCGCCCATGCCCTACACCTGCGCTGATTTGGAACACGATCTCGCTTATGCCCGCGGTGATCGTTGACACTGACACGTTGCGTGGCTGTGTTGCGAAATCCAAGGATGCCCCGTTCATCCGATGGTTGCGTTTCCACAACGCGTCTTCTATGAGTTGGCACGTGCGACGTCAGATTCTTGATCAAATCCGGCAACTGGTCCTCGAATCGAGGTACGAAGTCACCGATCACGCTTTTGAGGAGATGGCCGACGACAATCTCTTGCTTGTGGACGTGGAAACAGCTATTTTAACCGGCCAAATCATTCGGGAAAACAAAGGTGATCCACGAGGAACCGTTTATGCGATCAAGGGGGGCGGGACAGATCACGAAACGTCCATTGGCATCGTCATCCGGTTCAACGAACGCCGAAACGCGCTGATCATCACCGCTTTCAAACACAATGAGTGATTACGGTTACCAATGCGAGTGGTGTGATGGAGTCGTGCTGGAAAAAATCCTGCCGCGCGAGATATTCCGTCACAGTCGGGGCTTTGTGATCCTGGAAGATGCGCCGGTGGGCGTTTGCATCAAGTGCGGACACAAGTATTACGGCGCGAAGATTTTGCGGCGTGTCGAGGAAATCGCCATGAATCGCGACAAGGCCAAGCGCACGGAAAGGATCCCCGTGGCGCACGCGACCCATTCGTGAGCTTCCTGCCGTCTGTCGGACCCGTTCTCCGGATGGATGATCAAGCCGGCACAATATCCGCGCTGGGCCTGGAACTGCCTGTGACGGACACGGCAGGCAGGTCAGCCGCATCCGTCCGCCATCAGCAGGCGTTCAGATCATGAGCCTCGGCCCGCCCCTTGTCCGCTGGAAATGGACCGATTCCTATACCCAAAGGACCCCGAATCGAAAAAGTGGATTGACTCATCTTTCTCGTTCGCAGGACGGATACCGGTGTGTTACTGGTTTCCAATTCTACCAACCTATGTGCCGAACACCAACCCATGTGCCGAATTTCAATTTGGAAGGCAAACTCGGTCGTTTATTTTAATATGGCTTTGGCCGAGGGGCCGGTTGTTTTTCAGCTTTGTTTATGATCCACAGGGGCACTCTGAGGAACAAATCAACATCGCCGAGTCGAAACAGCGCCAGGCGATTCGAGTGGATGGAAATGCGCGCGCGGTGCTGCCGCCAGTCGGGGCGCAGGATCACTTGGTTTTCCTCGAAGATGTGGCTCAAGTAGAGCTCCTGGTCGGCAAGTTGTTTGTTCACGCCCTCGACGGCTTGCCAGAAGTTGCTGGTGCCCGCCAGCTCCTCGGCTTGGCCAAGCCACAACACGGCGTCCACGTCCCGGCTTTGGGCGAATTCGATGGGTGGGTCCTGGAAGCCCAGTTGGAGCGCGGCCCGACCGTAAAGGGTGATTTCCACCGATCGGTCCAGCAGAGAATCGAGGGCCTGCAGAATCCGCTCGGCGTTGTTCATGCCACGAGTCTCCATCCGTCGGCGTTGCAACGGCCGTCTTTCATGACGGGTTCGGCCAGGCGCGTCCAGTGCAGGACCGGAGAACGCAAGTTCTTTGGAGGCGGAAATGCCTCGGCCACTTGCCGCCATAACTCATGGGACGGGCTTACGCAAAGCGACTGCCGGGCGAGTTCGCCAAGGACCACGCCGACGCGCTCGCGCCGGGCGGCAAGCCGCAACCCCGGGAAAGCGACGGCGCGCCGCGAGATCAATTGAGCGGCAAGTCGCAGCATTTGAGGCCGGTCAAGGCACTGAAGAAGGCATATCCCAACGACCAATTCCTCATTGGAGAGTTCGTTGGCGGGAGGCGGCGTGAACGATGCGGAGCGTTCTCCGGTGCGGACCACAATGCGCGCCCCACGAGCGTTGGCGACATCCACCAGCCAGTCTTCGAGGCGCTCCGCGCCTCGGGATGAATACCGTTCACGCAAGGCCCGGAGCTTGAAATGCAACGGTGAAACATGGACGGACATGCCAAGCCGTTCGCCAAGCGTGGATTCGCGGGGGATCACCACGGCAGGATACCGCTTCGCCGCTGATTTTTCAAAAGGTTTCCAGAGATGCCCCGATGTCATGAGATTCGCGAAGCGTTGCGAACCGGATGATGGATTGAACGTCCGTCCGGAATTTGCGCGGGAATGGCGCTTGCCGCGTCGGGATCATTTCCCGTCTGAAATCCGGGGTTGCAGCCACTGCGCGAGCGCCTGCGCCACCGCTTCATGTCCCCAGGCGTTGTAATGGTTGTCCCGTTTGAAGAAGATGGGACGCGCCGCCGAGGCCGCGCGCAACGACGGACGCAGATCGAGCAGGTCTCCGCGCGCAACCGTTTCCGGCAAGAAGGACGCAATTCGTTGGAACGACCGTTCGAAATCCATCGGCATACCTTCCAAAGCGGGAAGCAGTTTCACCCGTTCCGTCCATCGGTCGGGGTGGAGGTTTTCTTCCGCCGGCAGCAGCGCCACGCAGAACCGCCCGCCGTCTTCGCGCGTCATGGCGGCGATGCGTTCAAGCAACAGGCGCGTGAGAGCATCCGCTTCGACAACCACGGGATCGCGGCCGTCGCCCGCGTAGTAGCGGTAATTGCGGCAACCATCCTCCTTCCAAACTTCTTCGAGCGACGGGCGGTTGCGTGCAAGCCGACGGCGCTTGGATTGCTGGCGCCATTCCCATTGGAGTTGTTTTTGCGCGTTGTAGAACTGGAGATGATGATACCAGCGAACCCCCAGACGACGCTGGGTTTCGCGATGGTTCTCCTCCATTTTCGCGCGGTCGGCCGGTATCTTTTGCAAAACGCCGTTCGCCAGGCGGAAATAGGGACGGCCGAATCCGTTCTCCAACAGGTAAAAAGCATTGCCGATCAGGTCATTGTGAACGTACATGGCAAGCACGAGAAGGTTGGGACGGTATTTTCGAACAAACGCCTCGTAACAAAGCGCCTCCTGCTGGGTGTCGTAACCGCCCACGCCGAAGTTCATCGTCTCGATGCGCGGAGCGGATCCGCCCCCGCGCGAAAGGTCCGCATTCAGGAGCGTCTCCACGCGGCGGGCAAAGGTTTGTGGTTCTTCCACCTGTTCGCCATAGGTGAAAGAGTCGCCGAGAAACGCAATGCGAACGGTGTTGGATGAGGCGACCACCGGATGATCGCGGTCGCGGAATCCTTCCTGATTGATGCGAATTTCGGTGTCGAACTCCCCAAACATGTTGGTCGTGCGCCCGCGTTCGCCCGGACGGGGAAGGTAACCGACACGTTCATCCGGCACGGTGAATTCCGGATAACGCGGATGCGGTGCGACCATCCGCGTGAGAATCTCGGCCAGACCGAAGGCCGCCAACAAACCAAACAGAAGAACTCCCAATTTGCCGAGCCAGATGGCACGTCCCGAACGGAGGATGTCGTCGCCGGAGGAGGACGAATTGCGGTTTTGCACCTTGGAAATTCGGGAGACGCTTGCCGCGCGGATGTCCGGGACAAATCAGACGGCCGGGGAAGCGGTCGGGGGCGGAAAAACGGAGTCGAGTTTCAGGAGAACATCTGCGGGAATTTGAACATCCACCGCCTTCAGATTCTCCTGGATTTGCGAGACCTTGGTCGCGCCGATGATCGCGCTGGTCACCTCCGTACGACGCAGGCACCAGGCAAGGGCGAGTGTGGCCGGACTGATCCCCATTTCGCGCGCGATCCGGACCAGTTCCTGGGATTTCCTCCTGGATTCCTCTTTCCAGTAGAGATTCTTGATGACCATGTTGGTCTCGTCGTCCGCGGCGCGCGTGCCCGGCGGAGCGGGTTTCGACGGCTGATATTTTCCGGTGAGCATGCCGTGCGCGAGCGGCGAAAAGGCCACGTTGCCTATCCCCTCCGTTGTGGTGAGGGGGAACACCTTTTCTTCCGGCTGCCGGTACAACAGGTTGTACCGGGGCTGATTCACGCCGATTGGCCGCGCGCCGATCTGGCGCGCGAGGCAATTGGCTTCGGCCATTTGAGCGGCAGACCATTCGCTCACGCCCCAATAAAGGATCTTGCCTTGACGCGCCAGATCTTCCATCACGCGAATGGTTTCCTCCAGCGGCGTATCGGGGTCGGGGCGATGGCACATGTAGAGATCGATGTAATCTATTCCGAGGCGTTGAAGGCTGGCGTGGCATTGCTCGAAGACATGCTTGGCGCTGAGACCGCGGTCGTTCGGTCCGGGACCCATTTCGGCAAAAACCTTGGTGATCAGAAAAAAGGATGACCGCGGAAAATCCCGAAGGATTTTGCCCAACATCCGTTCCGCTCCGCCTTTGTTGTAAGCATTGGCGGTGTCGAAAAAGTTGACGCCGGCGTCGTACGCGGCGCGAACGGTTGCCCGGGATGTCTCCTCATCGAGCTTGAAGCCGATGGTCAGATAACTTCCGACTCCGATGGCGCTCAGGCGAACGCCCCATTTCCCCATGTGGCGATATTGCATAACGAATCCTTCAGTAAGGCGGCATTAAGTGATTTCGTGACAGCCAGGTGAGTGAACTGGCTGATAGCCGAGTCGCTACCGTCCTTCAAGCCCTTTCAGGAAGGCGAAAATCAATTCGGGGAGTTCCCCGCTGTAACCGCCCTCCAGCGATGCGAAATGGGGGATGTTGATTTTTCGGATCGCTTCCCCCAACCAGTAAAAATCCTCTTCTTCAAGAGGTTCCTGGGCCAGCGGATCGCCGCGGTAGGCGTCGAACCCCGCCGAGACGGCAACCAGATCGGGTTTTTCCAGTTTCAAATCCTCCAGCGCGCGAGCGAGTTCCGCGCGATACGTCTTGCGTGTTGCGCCGGGTTGCACCGGATAATTGTGACAATTGCGGATGCTTCGTCCGCCGGTGCCGGGATAACACGGGAATTGATGGATCGAGAAAAAAGCGCATCCCGGCCGGTCCAAAAGGATGGACTCGGTTCCATTTCCATGATGCACGTCGAAATCATAAACCGCCACTTTCTTGAACCCGCGCGCCACGGCTTCGAGCGAGGCGATGGCAATCTGGTTCAAGTAACAAAAACCCATCGCGCGATCCGGCGTGGCATGATGTCCCGGCGGACGCAAGAGGTTGAAGGCGGGGGTTCCATTGCAGGCGGACTCCAATGCCCGCAGCGCCCCGCCCACGGACCGGCGCGCGTGCTCCGCGATGGCCGGGTAAGACGGAGTGTCGCCATCAAAATCCTCCGGATCGAGCAGGCGATCCAGATGCGCCTGCGAATGCGCGCGCAAAATCACCGCGTCGTCCGCCAGCGGCGGCGATTCCCAGGTCAGGGACAATTCCTTCTGGGACTTGAGTTTCTCAACGGTCCTGGCAATGCGCTGCGGCCGTTCGGGATGTCCCGGACAAGCGTATTGTGTGCAGGCGTTGTCGGTGATGATGCGCACCGGGCATCAGTTTGGCAGAGCAAGGGTTGTAAAACAACACGGAAGCGCATGATCCCGGTATTGACATTTCGTCTTCAATACGGTCCGGTGGACTCATGCGCATTGGATTTCTTGCTCAAATGGACACGGGCCGCCTGGATTGGGCGGCGAAGAACAAATTTGGTTCGATCGAATGGATCGGCATCGAGAACACGCACTGCGGCCCGAAGCATAAGGACTGGAAAGGTCCCGCCAGCGAGTTCGCCGCTGAAGCGAAAAAGCGGAAGATTCGCATCTCGGCCATTGGCGCTTTTTATGCCAATCCGCTGGACCCCAAACAGACGGACACGGCCAAGGCATGTTTCCTGCGGGCAATTGAGGTTGCCCATCACCTGGGAATCAAGAACGTGGCCGGTTTTTCAGGGGCAGTGATTGAAGTGGAGACCGCGCGCTGGGGCGGACATCCCGTCTATAAGCCTTTCGAAAACTTCATGCCGCAGTTCCGCGCGTTCTGGGAGCCGATCGCGAAAATCGCAGCGGACAAAGGCGTGCGGCTGGCATTCGAGCATTGCGCCACAGGCGCTTTTCATATGCCGGTCATGGGCTTTAATTTCATGGGCAAACCGGCGATGTGGGAACGCGTTTTCAACGAAATCCCGTGCGAGAACATCGGCATTGAATGGGACGCAAGCCATTTGATCTGTCAGTTCATTGATCCGGTGAACAATATCCACAAGTTCGGCAGCCGGATTTTTCATGTCCACGCCAAGGATGCCTACGTGAACCATCATCTCCTCGCCGAATACGGGATTTGTCATCCTGGCGTGATTGAACATCGGATGCCCGGTCTGGGGCAGGCGGATTGGAGCGAGATTGTGCACGCGCTCTTCCGCGCGGGTTACGACTCCGATCTCAACATCGAGGGATGGCATGACCCGGTTTATCGCGATCATGCCGCCGAGCAGCCGGCGGACGTGAAGTCGCACGGCGTGGATCGGCAGGCCGGCCAGAAGCTGGAGGAGGCCGGATTGATCGTTGCCCGCAAATGCCTGGAGCAGTTTGTCGAGGCAACCGAATGATTGCGCTGTTTTGGCATTAGCATCCGATCCATTGAGCGCATGATCGGTGTCCACCGGAACACAATCATGAGGCGTGGCGTCCGTGTGGGCGAAGCTTGGGGGCAGATGATGGATTCCAAGCTCCGTAATCGTAATTTCAAAAACATCGAGGTTGACGAAATTTGGGGATTCATTGGCAAGAAAAAAATGGTTCGGCGCACTGCAGACGCTGTCGAAAAAGGTTTCGGAAATGAAGTGGACAACGGGTAAATTGTAAAGACATATTCCGTTACCCATCTCACGAAAGAGGCTGCGGGTAGGTACAGCCCGGCGGACGTTGTGCGCATCAAGAAAAATGTTATGTGTGGTGCGCCCGACAAATTCAAAATTAGCACGTCCTATGTCGAGAAGCAGAATCACACGTTGCGGATGCACTGTCGCCGTTTGACTCGCCTGACAAATGCTTTCAGCAAAAAGCTGGAAAACTAAAAGGCTGCGGTGGTTCTGAATTTCGCATATTATGATTTCGTGAAAATTCATGGCGCAATTCGCATGACTCCCGCAATGGCCGCCGAGTTGGAGAACCACATTTGGAATTGCCGCCGGTCATTTCCCCCAAAACGGCTGTGCAAGGTGCGATTGTAATGGAGCAAAAAACTCAAAGATGATTGAGAGGTTGCAATATGGTGGACAACAACTACATGCAGGACATCATTGATCCGAACAATCCGCGGGGTCCCAAAGTAAAGGCAATAATCCCACACTGGCTCATTTTAAAATATTACAAGTTCCATCCTGTCCGTTACGAAAATTTGCGCGCGACAAAACACGTGCTTGAGAATCCTCTCAGAATATTCACCGGGGTGCGTATATATAATGAGGGGGGATTGTGCTTTGTGGGAAGACCAAATCAATGGTACATTCGGGAAGCGACTCAAGTGCCATTTCCCCAAGATTTGATTTTTGCAGTTTACATGAATCCTAGATTTCATGTATATGAATGCCGTGCCGAACATGCTGCGTCTGACGATCCATCAAGTCCTGAGAATTGGCAAAATAGATATGGAGGTTTAATATGGAGGAACACTTCCTAAAAGATTTTGTATCCGGACCTCCCGGAGGCGACTCTGGACCTTGGTATAATCCAGAGGGTGACTGCATTATTTATCAGACTGTAGATGAAGGGGTCATTGCAAATCGCATCGATGAAATATTGACGATTTATACATCCGCTGTCTCTGGAAAGGATATTGGTTTTCAGATCAAAGGTGTTGCCGCCATCATTAGCCGATTTGGCTGGGATGGAATTCATGTGGGATTCAAAGAAAATGAAAAAGAGCTGAAGAGCATTTCTTTGACCTTCCTTTTGCTCGCAGCCTATGAAAATGGCCCAAGAACCATCGGTCGCCGCATGGCCTACGTTGAAACTATAGACAATTTGGTCCTCAATAGCCCAAGAATTAGTTTGAATCCCAACGAGATGGTTCTTGCTTAGTTTTTACCGTTTTCTGGTGGTGGTAGCTGAGTCCAGCATCCTCAAAATAGGAAAATCACTATTTTTCTGCCGGTTTCGGTTGAAACCCATCCCGTCAAGTTTCTTCCGGAAAGTCGGATTTCAAATTAGGACACTACCGCGGTGTGGGATTCATTTGATCCGGACTTTCACGCTGCGGCTGCCGTGGACCACCGAGCCGAAATCAACCTGGGTTCGGGAAAGAATCGCGTCCGGTACCGAGGCGGGACGGTTGGTGTTCTGATCGCTGACAAGCAGTTTGCGAACCGATTCAGGCAACGCGGGAAGGCGGCGATCCTGCACTTCCAATCCCTCCGATTTCCTCTGGAGAATCAGATGGAGGGTGTCGTTGGGATGCCGGCGGTTGAGAAGACTGATCAGTTGCTCCAGGTTTTGCGGCGCCGGAGACGTCGAAGGATAATGATCGGAAGAGGATGCCCAACCTCCGGCGCCCATCAATAGGTCTGCCTTGCGCGCGTCCGCCAGGATCACCTCAACCTCGCCGCTTTTCACCTCTTCGGGAAGTTTGATTTCATACTCGCGGCGCATCCGCTTGCCGTGCCACGGTTGAAAAACGGCGCGAATCCGGACGGTATCGCCCGGATGCGCTTCCGGAAGATCAACCGTCATTTCCTCCAGAGTTGCCAGATGCATCACGGGAAGAATCTCGATATCAACCGAGATTCGACGGATGGACGGCTCTCCGAAGTCGTTTTGATACAACTGCATCAACTGCATGGCTGGTTGCATCACGGTCTCGAACACCCATGAGAAACGTTCTCCAGCGAAGACGTCCTCGAACCGGAGCGACGGCAATCCTTGCAATTGGATTTCGCTTTTAAGCCGCAGCGTGGATTCCTCGCTGCGTTCCATCACGTTGGCAAGAAACTGCAGCAGGGCGGTGGGATAAATCACCGGCGTGAAAAACTTGTTGTCGCAAAATTCAAGCGCAAAAGAACGCTGCGTTCCGCGCCATCGGATATTCACCGTCAGCGGGGTCATTCGCGGAATCAGGCCGATGACGCCGCCAACGGCAGAGAGCCGATCCTGTGTGAGGGTTCCCACCACGCTGCCCTTGTTCGACATCTTGAACGAGCGTTCGTAGCTGGAGACCACCCCGACAATCTCGGCCTTGCCGCAGGGAATGTTGACGGCGCCCACGCCGAGGAACGGATGTCCAAAGGCCAGTATCCGGTCGCCGTCCCTCCAGGTCAGCGTTCCTGTGGCGGCGAAGTTGAGATCGCCCTGCGCAATCACACCGGTCAACGGGGAACCCGGCCTCAGGTCGGCGGCATCCGCATTTTTCGTTGAGCCGCCGCTTGCAGCCATTTGCGGGAGGAAACCGGCCTCCTTCCAGATTTGCATCACCCGGTCCGCCGCCAGCGGGTGCAATCCGCTGATTTCCAATGGCAACGGGAACATCTGCGCCGCCGCTTCGCGCGGCATCATGAGTGATGGCCGGGCAAAGCCCGGCAGTGTTTTCAGCGGCGAAAATTTCTCGATGGAAGACACCGTCCATTCTGCCGGGCGACCCATTGAACCTGGATCGGGATGCGCGCGCCGGTTTGCGGACAGTCCCCAGGAGGCGCCCTTGCGCTCGTTGTCCTTGAACTGGAAAACTTCGAGCATGGACTCGATGGGTTGAACGCCGAAGACCGGTTCCTTGTTGAAATACCAACCATAGGCCAATGCGCCCATGTTCCTGCCTTCGATGAAACAAGGGCTGCCGCTCATGCCGCCCGCAACCACCATTTGCCCGGTGGGATCGCTTTTCATCCGACACCAGATGATGTCGCGACCGGGACCGGCGAAGTCCTTTGCCACCCCCATGACTTCAAATCGGAACGCCTCCACTTTTGTCCCGGAAAAGACAGTGTGACATTCCCCCTGGAGTCCGGGCTTCACCTCCTTGAGCGGAAATATGGCGGAAGCCGCTCGCGCCGCCGCCGCGACGGCCATGAGAATGCAAAAAACCCGGTTGAACAATGTCACCCGCTTTCTAAAACAGATTTCAGGGGAACCGTCAAACCCAACGTTGAACCAGACCGCTTCGCGCAGGGCTGATCCATGAGCGGGGTTGGTCCGTGAGATGCAATCATGGCAAATAACCCAGGGAACGCAGTTGCCGGCGCGTTGGCTCGTCGAGTTCGCTGATGCGCGACGGGCGCGGCGGCGGATTCCCGGCGCGATAACGCCTCACCCACACGCCTTCCCCCTTGGGATGAAACGCCTGCTCGATCATCGGGTGCATGGTTGAGTCCTCGAGCGTGAGGTCCACCGGTATTTTCCCGGGATGCGATCCTTTCGCCCCGATGAACAGTTGCCCGGGTTGCGCCGATCCGTTGTGCCGGATATCGACAGTCACAGCCGCATCCGACGGCGAAGGCTGGAAGAACAATGCCTTGGTTTTTCCACCGGGATGCGAAATCCATTGCAGCATCCGTCCGTCGGGTGACGGCGAGAATTCGTCGCGCTCCGGTTCCAACCCCGCCGGGATGAAGACGGCAAACCGCCCATTCGAGAGCGTGAGTTTGACGTCGAACTCTCCCGAACCATGCGCATACAGGATCCAGAAATCCTCCTCGGCCATCCAACTCCGCATGATCTTCAACAGGGATCGGGCCGCCTCCGGTTCTTTCTTGGAGAGATTCACCCGCTCATCGGGAAGCCGGTGCAATTCGGCGGCTGCGTCGAAAAGCGACCAGCTCAGTTTCCATGGAGGGATCATGACCATCCTTGCCACTCGTCCCTCAAGCACCGCCTTGGTCTCCGACAGAATGACGCGTTCGGGAAGTTTGCCGCCTTCTTTCCACAACCGTTGCACGTCCATCCCCTCGAACCCGGGCGGAGCGCGAAGGCCGCAGAGACTGAGGATGGTCGGCGCCACATCAAGCAACATCACGGGGTTCTCAATGACCTTCGCCCCGGGGTGGTCGTCCGGAGGACGGATCATGAGAACGCACTGGATCGCTCCTTCGTGGAGCGTCGCGCCGTGGAGCATCCAGCCGTGCTCCTTGAATTCCTCGCCGTGATCCGAGAAAATCACGACGAGCGTATGAGCTGGAATGTTGGAAAGAAGTTTCCCCACCTCATGATCGAGCCACGCAATCTCCCCGTCATACGATCCGATCAACTGTTTGAGTTGGTTCTCCGGAATCGGACGGTTGGGAAAGCGCGCGCCAAAGGCCAGATCGCGCGTCTCATCCCCCGTGAGCGCCGAACCAAACCGCGTCTTGTACGCTGCGGGCGGGTCGTATGGCAGATGAGCGTCGTAGTAGTGGAGAAACAGAAAAAACGGCGGCGGCGGCGCAGAGTCCAACCAGCGTTGCGCCTCGCGCGTGATGGCCTCGCAACTCGATTCCGGAGTGTCGGCCTTGAACTCGCGCCAGAGATCGAATCCGCGCGAGAAACCCCAGTGCGCCATCATCTGGCCGTTGTTGACCAACGCCGCGGTGTGGTAGCCATGTTGGCGCAGAATCCCGGCCAGGATGGGAACTTCGGGTGCAAGCGCCTTGTTGATGTCATCCACCCCGTTGTGAGACGGCAGCATGGACGTGAACAACGACATGTGTGACGGCAATGTCCATGGCGCTTGCGCATGGACGTTTTTGAAAAGGACGGACTGTCTTGAAAACCGGTCGAGATTCGGACTGGTCGGATGGCGGTAACCGTAACAACCCAGGTGATCCGGCCGGACCGTATCCAACGAAATCAAAATCACGTTGGGCCGTTTGGAGGATGTTGCCAGGAATGGTTGCGATGCCGAAGAAGTTGCAATCCTTGTCTCACGATCCTTTTGCAGGGGCGAACGATCGTTCGCCCCCACAACCGGTCGGTGAGAAAGACGGATCACCCCTTTCGCCAACAGCCACCCCGCGGCCACACCCGCGAGCGAAATCAACATGATCACCAGGCTCCATTTCCAGCGCATGGTTCAATCTTTTGCCGCATCCGCCTCATTAAACCAGCCAGAACAGGTCAAAGACAGGAATTCTAATTATGGCCTGCGGATTGGGTGCGCCGTGTTGCTTTGGGTAGGG
>JACQHZ010000067.1 GCA_016198745.1 Verrucomicrobiota bacterium | reverse complement strand
GCCTGGATTTTTCGATTCTGCGCCGCGCTGACGAGAGCCTCCCACGGCCGGGCTTGTTCTTCCTCGTTACGCGGATCAATCCAGACGTTGGCTTGAATTCCTTTCCGATCCAGAAGCCGCTTCAATTGGGCGTGGACCGAGCGCCGGAACTCAGAGCCACTGGGCCCGAACACGTTGCTTGAGTGATAAATCCCGACGCACGTCAACCGCTCCTCGCGTCGGCGAACGAATGTCCCCCGTCCCGGTGTACGGTACAGTAATCCTTCTTTAACCAGCGCCACCAGCGCCCGATGCACGGTGCTCGCATCGGTTCCCCAGGTCGCCGCCAAAGCCCGGGTAGGTGGCAGCCGAAACCCATCGACCCATTTTTCAGAGCGGATTTGTTGGCGCATTTGCTCAGTAATCTGAGCCTGCAGCGACCGAGGCCGCTCCAACTTAATCTCCGGATGCGCGCTCATTGTTTCACTTGTTTCATATACTAAACACTTGCAACAAGCAAGCACATTTTTCGGAAGGGAAACTTCATCACAGGAAACCCGAACTCAACCCACGATCCGTTGACTCACGACGCGCCGCGCAAATCCGTTTCAATGATGTGCTGGCGTTGTGCGTAGAACGGCGAGCCGATTTAGTTGGGGCGATAGTTTATGCGGCGTTGTTTGACGCGATGTCCGTCGGGGAACAGTTGGGTGAGTTGGCGGTCGAGTCCCGTGGCGGCGAACTTCACGCGTGGCTCATGTGAGAAAGAAGCTCCTCGGCGGTGTGAAGAACCTTGATCATGCGACGAAGATAACGCTTCCTCTCTCCTTTGACGAGTAAATCTTCACCCCTTCCTTTTCCAGGCCATGAACGGCCTTGTTGATCGTCTTGAAATTGGCCGCATATTTTTCCGACAAGACATGAACGCCAAGGAGTCGTTGGCCAAATTTTTCCGCCAGGATATCCCGTTTTAAGGCGTCCGCCAACCAGACATGCTTGCAAGCGTTGGCGTTTGCAGCATGGTGAACCATAAGGCATACCCTACCATCAAAAATCTTTTTTGCAAGTTATATTATCGGCGCCGCGTTTTCTCGCTCTCAGCCCGCATATTTCACGCTGGAGTGTGAAATATCCGGGTCAGGCGCCGAGCAGCCATTCCCAAGCCGGGACGAACTCGACGCGATGTTTTCCAAGGGTGATGCGCTCCGCCTGGTTCAGTGTGAGAACCAGCCCGCGGGAAACCCCGAGCGTTTTCATCGCATCCATCAACCCATCCAACTCCCGCTTGCGATTGCCGGCGTGGACTTCAAGGCAGACTTGAATCGTCTGGGAAATCCTCCCTTTCGCTTCCACCACGAAATCACACTCCTGGCGATTGCGAAAAAAATAGACTTGATGTCCCCGGCGCTTGAGTTCGAGGAAAACCATGTTCTCAAGATATTTTCCCCTGTCGCCGGAGAAATGGAAGGCCACCGCGTTTCGCATGCCACCGTCAATGACATAAACCTTCTTGTTGTTCACGTGCTGTTTTTTCAGGGAATAGTCGTACTTGAACAACTCAAAAAGCAAATAGCTCTCCTCCATGAATCCGACATAATTTCGAACCGACATGGCGGTCTTGAATCCCAGAATATTTTTCAGGGAATTGTAGCTGATTTCAGATGTGAAGTTGCTGAAAAGATAGTGCGCCAGTTGTTTGAACGCCTTGACTTCCCGAATTTGAAAACGGGCGATAATGTCGCGGTGGAGGATGTCTTCGTAAACGCGTTTCACGAATTCGGAATCGTCGTATTTTATTCGTTCCGGAAAACCCCCGTGCAACAGGTAGCGGTCAAAAAATTTCAGCACCCGGGCTTTTCCCGAGGACGTCTTGTGGTCGAGTGAAACCTGGTGAAAGGCCAGGAATTCGCGGAAGGAAAATGGATAAAGATCCATTCGGAGATGCCGTCCCGTGAGGTGCGTGGCCATCTCCGAACTCAGCAGCCTGGCATTCGAACCGGTTAAGAAAACCTTGTAGCCTTCGTCATGCAGTCGGCGGATGAATCGCTCCCATCCGGGGACGTTTTGAATTTCGTCCGCCAGGAAGAACCTGGCGGGATATTGTTTCTGGAAAATGACCATCAGATCGCTGAAATCGGCCACCGTGAAATCAATCAGGCGCTCATCGTCGAAATTGATGTAATAGAAGGCGTCCAGCCGGGCGGCGATTTGCCGCAAGAGCGTGGATTTGCCGCACCGCCGAACCCCGGAGAATACGACTATATGCGGGGACTTCAGATACCTCGTCAAATCCGCTTCTCGCGGGATGCCCGGATCCTTGCGAAGAAAGGCCTCCTTCTGATCCAGAATCACCTCCTCCCAATGGCGGTTGTTTCGCATATTTATATTTTCAAAGTAATAAAATACATATTTTTAATATTAGCAATATAAAAATGTGAAATCAATTTCAAGCCCCGCAGGATTCGCGCCCGGCGATCCAATGAGTGGTACGCGGCCATGTCCATGTTGAATCATGTTCGAATGGGTTCAGAAAAGAATCGGATGAGTGGATGGTGAGCCGCCTTCCCGGATGCGAAAGTTATCCGACTTCCAGTTCGATGAACCGTTTCCGTAACGCTCGCGTTTCCACCAGCGGGCGTGCCGGGCGGCAAGCCGCTCCGCTTCCGCAGCCAGTTGCCGAAAGGCACGCGGGGACCCATCCTCGCGTCCGAGGGCAATGCGGTTGATCAGCAACATACGCCGGGCAATATGGGCGCGCGTCTCCGCCAGCAAACGAAACTCTGCCGGCAGAGATGGCTGCAAACCCTCGCAATCTCGCAGCGCAGCCACTTCGTCCGGCAGGATGGCGTACCGTATCCAGTCAGCGGGGGCTGTGCCGAGCACGTGCCGGCGCTGGTAATGACCGCACATCCAGTGTCGGCCCAGGGGGATCAACTTTTTCGCCAGCGCCCGCGGCTTTCGACAGCGGTGGGCGCGGGCCAGTCCTTCCGCGAGCGCCGATTCGATGGAAGGCAGAGGACCCGGCTTCCAAAACGACGGCGCGGCGGCATCAATGGCGTGGTTGAAGTAGCGCGAGCCGTTCCGTTGCTCCCAGGCGGTGACCAGTTGGCCTTCGCAACCGGTCGCCGCGCCGTAGCGCGCCCAGTCGCGGATGTTGCGGAGGCGTTCCTCCCAGTTGGGCATGAAATCGCCGAAGCCAAACCCGTTCCCCAGCGAGCAACCCCACACCCGCAGCCCGGCCCGCCGAGTCCACTTCCTTGAAACTGAACTGCTCGATACGCGGCCGGGTTGCAAAGGGATAATAAAACCAGTCGAAGACAACGATGTCTTTCGGGATGGCCGAAATCAATTCGGGGTAGTAATAGAACATGTCGCCCCAGATGCCGGGGGTCTTGCCCGCGCGGCGCACACCGTCGGCCACCTGCTGCAGGTGCGTCATCAGCAGATGCCCCTCCCCTTGCTTCAGCAGCGCGGGCCGGCAGCGCGAGCAACGCCCGATGGTCGGCGACTCATCGAACCCGATGTGCAGGATTGGATGCGTGTTGTTCAAACGCGCGAGATCGATTTGAAACGCCCGTCCCGGAAAAATCCAATTCTTCATGACTCTCCTTGTTTTGGTTAAGAAATTGTAACTACTCAGGTTGATAGGCTGTAGGCATTTAGACTGTAGGAGAGAAAACACTAACAGCCTTCAGCCTACAGTCTAAACAACCTGAGTAGATACAAGAAATTAACTTCACCACAGCGGGAAGGTGGTGCTGTGATTGTTCGGGCCTTCGCGCGCGCCATACCAGACGATTCCGAGGCGCGCAGGCGCGCAGGACTCCTTGAAACCGATCTCCGCCATGGGGATGTCGCTCGCCTTCACGCCCGTGGGGGTCAGCGCGTACACGGCCTCCGGTTTTGCGCTGAACTCCACGAGGCCGGCCTGGGTCTGGATCGGAATGGTTTGTCCATCCGAAACGATCTCGCCGCCTTCCTTCCACGGAAGCGCGACGCGACACGGCCGCGTGTCCCCGCCGATGGATTGAATCAGGATGTACGGAATGCCGCCACCCCCGCGGTGTTCGCTGCACACAAAGAACGATCCCACCGCGCGCAGGATGAAGCGCGCCTCCCAGTGTCGCGGCAGCGCGGGGAACACGCGGATGGTCCCGTCGTGACTCTGGAGCAACATCTCATTCACGGTGGTCGCGAGAATACCCGACGCCTCAAGGTACGGATGCACGCTTTCCTGATTGGTCGTGTCTTCGTCCTTGTTGCCGAAGAGGTTGTAGTAGCTGAACAGCCCCTGGTCGTGCACCTGGAAGAACTGCAAGTAGTTGAAAAGCGCCGACCGGACCCAGTCGGGTTTGCCCAGTCGCGCCGCGATGACCGGGAGGTATTCGTGCCCCGCATCGCACGTGTGACGGTAGCGGTTGAAGGTCGCCTCGGCGGTTCGCCTGAGCGACGCCGGCGAACCGATCCCGATCACGCCGTACGGGAAGACGCTCGATAGATTCGGCATCTGCCACTGCCAGTGGTTGGCCGGTTCGGGGGTCCCATCATTGCGCAGCACCACGCTGAATCGTCCCTCATAAACCGGGTACGGCGGCGCTTTTTTAAGTCGCTCTTGCCAGATCGGGATTTTGTCCTTGTCGGCGCCCAACCGCGTCGCCGCCTCGATGGCGATGGGAAAAATGGCGCGCCACGCCGCGCAATCGGCGTGAGCGTCCCTGCCGAGCGGACGCTCTTCCCAACTCAGCGCGGGACCGACATGATAGAACCCGTCGGATGCCAGGGTGCCGTAGCTGACGTAGAACGCGGCGACGTCCCGAATGACTGGATACGCTTGCTCGGCGAGGAACTTTCGGTCGAGCGAGTACTGGTAACGGTTCCACAGCAGCAACGCGTACCGTGTGCCACTGGAGAGAATATAGCCAATCTCGTCCGGCGGAAGATTCGGGATTTTATCCGGTTCCGCCGCGCGAAAATCATGTCCCATGACCTCAGGATAGTACGCGCCCTCGACGTTCAGGAACTTACGGCCCGCCTTCACGGCTTCGGGGCGCGCGCCGACGATCCAGTCATGGAAGTTGTCGGCCAATTCCGCCTGGTTGACGGCATAGACCGGGAGATAAACCGAGGTCTGGTTGTGACACCAATAATGTGCGCCCCACTGGCGTTCCCGTTCGTTCCAAAGATTCAAGGCGCCATTGAATTTTACCGGGCGGCGGCCCCGCGAGCTGATGCCCAACTGATAGAGCGCAACGTGATAGAGCGCATTGAGGTAGGGATGGCCCGCGTCCACGAAGAAGCGATCCCAGAATGCCGACCATGCGGCGCGATGTTGTTGGCGTAGCGCGGCAGGATCGGCGGCCAAGGTCTCTTTCGCAAGTCGGGTGGCCGCGACCAGCGGGTCGGGCGCATCCTGGCTTGTGACCACCGCGATGGCCAGTCTTCCGTGGACCTCGCGTGACGGCAGCAAGGTGAGCGTGGCCTTGACCGGTCCGGCTTTGGCAAGCTGCGCGCCGTGGAAACCGTCGAAGGCCAGGACGACGGCGTAACGGATGCCGTTGCGGAGTTGGTAGATGATCGCCAACGTGTCGCTGTTCACGCGCGCTTCGCAGTCATCGCCCCAGGATGACTGGAGCCACCGTTCCAACACGACCATCGTCGGATGGGGGACGTGAGCGCTCTCTGCGTAATCGAGCAAAAAAACGTTCCGTCCGTCGGGCACGTAGCCTGTCACCGCGAGCGCGCCGAGATCAGTTCCTTGGGGATCGGGCGCTGCGCCGCCGCCCCGCCAGCCGCCGCGCTTGAAACCGCCAAACTCGCCCCCGGTGTATTTGACCGTGGCCGTTGCCTGCGCCAACGACAGGCGCGTTTCCAAACGGCCCAGCCGCTCGGCCAGTTGGGTCGGGGTCACGAAAGTCAACCGCGCCGCTTGGGATGCCTCGCCGGACAGATCGCATTTGTTGAGCAGCCATGTCAGATGCCCCGGCTGCCAAACGATGGCGGCCAAATCGCCGTTCCCAATCGCAACCGCATCGTAGCCTTTCTCGATCGGGCGCAGGAACACGGTCTCGAACTGTTTCAGGTAACTCGCCTGGTCAACGCGAAACCGCGCTGCCTGCTCAATCTTCGCTCGGTCGGTGAACATCCCATCCCGGTGCTGGTCAGTCATTGGAATCCTCCTTAATCAATTTGCCGCTCTGAATCTTGGCACTGTCCAATCGTTCATCCGTCCCGCCCAGGGGCACAGCCCGGGCTGATCCAGATCCGGAGGACACGCGCGGGTCGGCGGCGAGAGAGGATGCGGATAGAGTTCGTTGAATTCCCGCCAGTGCGCCATCATAATGCTGGCTTTCTTGCGCAATTGCTCGGCAAGATTCGGGGCGAAGGCGAGACCGTCTTCCTCCTCCATGGTGGGCGCCATCGCCAAGACGGGTTCGGACGCCGCCTCCACCAGTTCCGCCAGGGCGAGCGCGTTATCCATTTCCTCACGCGCCAGCGCGCAGAGTTCCCAGCGACCTCGGTTCATGCTCGCGCTCATCTGATAGATGTCCCGCACCACCACATGCTCCTCGTCCGTTTTGCGCGTCGCCAGAATGTGGGCGTATTCAATGAAGTTCCGGCACGTCAGGTAAACCGAGGCCAGGACCTTTAACCGGCGCGCCAGATCCTTGAGTTCCTGCGCCGATTGGGGCCGATCCATGCGCCCGGCCATTGCTTCGGCGGATGCGGCCGCCGCTTCCAGACGGTCGATGGCCACGAGCAGTTCCAACCGCACATGATTGACACCGGTCTCGCCACGCATCGCCCGCTCGCCCATGAAAACGCCATAGTCCAGGGCCTCGATCTCGTTCTTCGCCACGCGGCCGCGCTGGAAGCAGCGCTTTTCGTCATCGGTCAGCCGATACACGTCGGGAACCATCGGCATAATAATCCAGCGGCTCATCAGGGGACCGACAATCATCATGGGACTGCCCCGCAGACCATAGCGCACATTCTCGGTGGCCCGCTCGATGGCCAGCCAGATTTCGAGCAACCCCTCGGCGTGTTCCGCGCCCACGTGCTGGCTTGCCACGCGCCGCAGGATGTCCATCCGTGATGCCGGTCCGGTCGACGGTTTTTCCTGAAATGCCGTGAAAATCTCGGTCAACAGCAATTCCGAATTGGCCACCGAAACCCCCACGCCTTGCGCTCCGCTGGCAAACGCGCGCTCCAATTCCTCCAGGAAGGTCATGACCTGAGGAATGCCCAGGACCGGATAGACATAACCGCCGAACCAGCCGTTCCGTCCGGTGCCGCTCATCCGGAGCCGTCCTTCCCGATCCATGCCGTCAATATACTGACCGGCCTTGAGGCTGGCCCGGTAGTGGCCGTGACCGTCAACCCAGAACCCGCAGTTGAACAGGTTGACGGCGATTTCGCGCCCGGCCGCGCGCGCGCCCTCCTGGAGAGCATCCATGAAACCGGTGACGCGATCGATTAACGCGATTTTCCGGCAGGCGCGCGGGCCGTTCTTGCCGGGATAGGTGTGGGACCAGCAGATCCCCGCCGACGAGTCGTTGGTCAGCATCGAGTAGCTGTCGACTTCGGGGAGCCGCCGGCACAATTCCTGCATGGCGCGGCGGTACATCGCCAGCACTTCCGGCTGATCGAGGCACGGGCTGTGATAGGGCACGCGTGAGATCGTCGGGAGTTGCACTTCGGGACCCCGCCAGCGCGGGTGGGACTGGAACGCTCCTTCCGGCCACCACATCGGCTCGTGCCCGTCCAGGGTGGCGCGCAGTTCGAGCGACCGCAGAATGGCGCACCGTTCCTCCATCATGGCCATATTTCGCTCCACCTCCTCCTTCGGAATCCAAGGTTCCAATTCGGAGGGAAGGACGAGTTTAAAAATGCCAATGGCAGGCCGCGACCAGACCGTCCAGTACTCCCATTCAGGATGGGGATCCCGCGCGTCGCCCCGTTGCCAGCGGCTCTTCGGGATGTCATTGAGCGCAATATGGGTGACGCCGGCGGCGGCCGCCCGCTCGGCGAATCGCCGGAATTCGTCGGGTGAGCGGGGCAACCCCGGGACCTGGGTCGCTTCCCAATAGACCATTCGCTTGGGAGAATCTCCGGGAATGTTTTGGGGTGAGGAGGCTGGATGGCGGCCCGGCTTCTTGCTGATGCGTTTGGACACGGCGTTTTCCTTGGGTTGGATTTTCGTGGTTAATTCTTTGGGACATCTAAAAACGTAACTACTCAGGTTGCCAGGGTTCAGGGGTTCAGGGTTCAGGGTTGGCGGTTCCCGCTGTCGTGGAACTCCTCAAACCTCTTCGGGTAGTTGATAAATTTACCACGTTTCACGTGGTCCGCACGATTTTCATAGATTCCCAATCGTGAACTGTAGCTCCCTGAACTCTGAACTCTGAACCCTGAGCAGTTACCTAAAAACTCGATAAAGTGAGTTTCCGGATGCGCCCAAAGTGAATCACCGGCTCAGTTTTATCGCGCGTTCTGTCCTTCGTTCAATCGCTAAATCAGTCGCAATGACGGTCCACTTGCCCGGCTTGTCATTCACCGCCGGCGTCCACTCGAAGACCGCCTGGCCATCCTTGGTTGCGCGCACGCCTGAGATAACGGACTCGGCGCCGCCGGGATCTTTGAGAACGAATGAAACCGGCAATGCGCCAAGGGCGGGCTTGCGCCCCCAGAACAGTTTGCGTCCGCACAGCACCGTCGCGGTGACACGCACCAGTTCGAACGGCTTGGCTCGTTTGGGCGCGTCGAGATTCAGGGATGTGATCGGCTCCGGCAGCCAGGCCACGAGCGCGCCGCCGAACCGCTCCATGCTGAGCGTGAGCGACTGCCGCTGATCTTTGGTTTTCGTGACCGGCAACATGCGACCGGTCACCAGGTCGTACGGAACACCCGGCAGTGAATCCATCACG
Source organism: Verrucomicrobiota bacterium (assembly GCA_016198745.1). Classification (GTDB taxonomy): domain Bacteria; phylum Verrucomicrobiota; class Verrucomicrobiia; order JABWAM01; family JABWAM01; genus JACQHZ01. The sequence goes on along the minus strand of JACQHZ010000067.1, from coordinate 2,048 downwards.
ATGGCGCTCACGTACGGGCCTTTCGCGGCCTCGGCGGCTTCCCAGTCGCGGACCTTTTTGATCTTCTCGGGCGTGCCCCCGCCCATGTGCGCCACCGAGTTCTCGCGGCAGAACATGTATTCCTTTCCGTCATGGACGTTCACGAACCACATGTAGGGGACACCGTCAGCCTCGAACCGCGTGGCGACAAGCTTGATGTCGCCCGAGTCGAAGCGTGGTTTGATGTGCTGGGCGAGCGCCTTCTTGATGATTTCGATTCGATCCGCGTGACCGTAATCCTGGATGCCGGGCGTCGAAAGGTGCGCGCCCTCGACCGTGAACGGCTTGGTATTCTCCGCGCCCATGCCGATGTCCACGTTGATCCGCTTGGCGCCGGGGATGTCGAACGGGATCGTGCGATCAAGAATCACTAGCCCGCCGCCGGCGGCATGTTTGGCGAGCGCGTCATACACCGGCTGGCGCAGGTACTGAACGTTGTAGAGCAGGATCGCTTTGTACTGCGTGGCGCGGCCCGCAAGGATTTCGTCTTCCCAGACCATCTCGACGTCGAAGTGTCCCTGCATCAAATTGTGGTAGCCATAAACCTGGATGAGCGTGTGGCCGGGGTCGAAACAATTGCTCGTGAACGAGTTCAACATGCCGATGTCGCGCCGCGCGGGGACGAGCCGCGCCTGCACCGGCCCGATGCGGCGGACGATCTGGCCGAGCCGCTTGAATTCGGGCCACGTATGGCTGTTGCGGGTGGAATAAGTGAAGTACGCGAGTCCCTTCACGCCGCCGGCCAGGTAGTGAAAGAGATTATTGCGGGTGTAGCCGGCGGTCATGAAAGTGTCCGGCATATTCCACTGGGGGAGATCCCGGTTGCCCATGCGACCGATCTCCATCCAGAAGGTGGAGGTCATGACCGGCTGCCAGTAGGTGTTGTAGTAATAGCTGCAAATGAGGTTGAAACCGTTCACGCCAAAGTTGTAGGGCGGGTATTGGGCCGGTTCCCACAGTTGCACCAGCGGAATTTGCATCCCGCCGGGGATCGGGCCGATTCGCGCATCGGCGCGCGCCTGCACGACGCCCTCGGTCTCGGCCTTGTTGAAACCGCCGTTGACGTTGATCAGCGTCCACTCGAACCATTTGACCCACGGCTGATGGTCGGGGATCGCGCCGAATTTTTCCGGCTTGATCATCGCGCGCGGGGCATCGAGGCCGGTCTCCTTCTTGAACGCATCGAGAACGCGCAGGGAATAATCCCAACCGTAAAACATCGAGAAATCGTCGTTGCAGAGCACGTAGGGACGGAAGCTCGGCAGGCGCGCGACAGTTCGCACGGCGGTCTCCATGGATTTGACGGCGTTGGCGCAAATTTCGGGGTGGCTCAAGTTCAGCGACGGTCGCCCGCCGGTGCCGGCCGTGCCAAAGGGCTTGCCGTGGTTGTCGAGGCGGAAGTATTCGGGGTTCGCATCGAACGTCACCGGTTTGCCCATCAAGAAGTCGGGGTGCGCCCGGAGGCTGAAACCCAGGTGATGGCGCACCGCGGCATCCACCCCGGCCGCGTTGACCTCCACCAGGTAAAGTTCCAGCCCCGCGGCGGCGATGTCGGCGAATTCCATGTTGGCGCGCAATGGGTTGCTGCCTGCCGATTGCCACATCTCCCAGTTAAAGCTCTCGGGCGGCAGGTAACGGATGCCGATCGTCTCGGTGGCGGTCTCGACCGGCTTGCCGTCGGCCAGCGCGGTGATGGCGAGTTGGTATGACCCATCGGCGTAGGGTGCGGTATCAAGGGTGAACGCGGCTTTGTGGTCGGCGAGCGTGAGTTGTTCGCTGTGTAGCCGCGCTTCTGCGAAGCGCGGGTCTTTTTTCTTTTGAGAGGCGTCCGCGCTTCGCAGAAGCGCGGCTACATCATTTAATTCGAAGCGGGCGGCGCTCGCCTTCAACGCGGGATTCACGACGACCTCAATGGCCACTTCTTCGCCGCGGACAAATTCATGGCGATTCGTCATCCCGCCCGCCACGGTCTGAATCCGCAACTTCGGCGCGGGCGGCGGCTCGTTCAG
>JACQHZ010000085.1 GCA_016198745.1 Verrucomicrobiota bacterium | reverse complement strand
GCGGGGGCTCTCCTCCTTCTTCCCGAACGTCACGATAACCGAGGGAAAACACCCTCTTTCCCTCGTTATCCGTGCAAAAAAACGCCCGCTTCTCCATCAATTTCCAAGTCGAGTCTCACATCAATTCTGAAGAGTGGCGCGCCGGAGCTTGTCTTCCACAAACGCACAGATCGGTCAGTTCCTCCGGTAACCAGAACTTGTCCGTCATGGACAAAGGCGACTTCAGTAACGTTTCCTTCATGCCGAGCGATTTCGGCGATTTGCTTCCCTGTCACCATGTCCCAAAAGTGAACAGCACCAAAACCATAGAAACCGCCGCCAGTGGCAATGCTTCTGCCATCGGGATGGAGCGCCAAGGAATAGACGGGAAACGGCGTTTTAAACGACGCGCGTTCTCTCCGCGCGGGAATATCCCATAGATGGACGGTCTTCCCTTCCCCTGCGAAAATAAGTGTCTTGCCGTCTGCGGAGAATGCTGCTTCGCGCAAGCCGAACTCCTTAGTCGCGGGAAGCTCAATCTCCCTACAACTGGGAATCTCCCAGATGTAAATCTTCCCCTCGTAATAGCTCACGGCGATCAGGAGCTTGCTGTCGGGTGAGAAGGCAACATCCCATACCTCGTGCCGTTCTTGGCCAAGGTGGAAGATCTCCTTGCCAGTTGAAAGGTCCAGCAGCCGTAGGGTCCACGCGTCATGGCCACCGTAAGCGGATGCCAGGAATTTACCATCGGGTGAAAGGGCGATGGCGTGGGTTTCACAAGCGCCGCCCGAGAATCGGAATCGCTCCGTCTTGGTCGGGAGGTCCAAAAGACGGATCGAACCATCCGAACATCCTGTGGCCAACGTCTTGCCGTCGCTGGAGATGGTCATAGACAAGACGGGAAGGGACAGCGTCCAGAAGCGTTCGCCCGTTGTCAAATCCCAACATTGAATTTCCTCTGCGGCAGTGAACAACCGTTGCCCATCCTGAGAAAACGCAATAGCGCTGCAATTACGGTTATGGGGAGGAATTTTCACGAGTTCTCTGCCTGTCTCTTTGTCCCAAATGCGGACCCACCAACCCTGGCATGACACCAGAATCCTTCCATCAGGCGAGAATCCAATCTTCAGTATCACATTTCGATCGCGCAACCGCAAACTCCCCATACGCGCGACAGCGCCATTTGGCAGGGGATCACCGTAGAGGTCGAGATGCGGCGAAGAATCGGCAGCCGGAGATGTCTCGGTTTCGCCAAGGCTGGCAGCTCGCGTAGCGAGCAGAAGCCCGAAGGATGCCCAGGCATTGACCTTCCACATGCACCTCACAAGTCTCAGCATAGTTGCCTCACCTGAAAAAGATAGGAATTTTGAGGCGGTTCAATCGTGGGTTACACTCTTCGATCAGCGTGCACGGATGTCAAGGGCTGTTTAACGCCCTAAATTCAACCTCGATTTTATTCACTGGTTTCGAACGTAGTCGTCTTTTTGTGCTTGTTTCGTAGGGAGTTTTGCGACTGACAACAGCATCTTTTTTGTGCAGTCTTTTCTCTCCAGTGTAAATGAAACATGGCGTGAAGGAATCATGAAGACTGCGAAAAAAAATGGCGGAGATGCGCCATCCCAAACCAAGGCTTGGGATGAAATGGCCGGTCTGCTTGAGGCTTTCACACGGCGATTCGGACACTGCCGTGTGCCTCGCCATTGGCCTGAGGAACCGCGGCTTGCCCGATGGGTTCAGACGCAACGCCTGCGTCATGACCGTCTGTCTCTCGATCAACTCAGACGGCTTCATGAGTTGGGCTTCGACTTCGGGTTCGCGGAAGGCCGGTGGATCGCGAACCTTCTGAAATTAGTCCGCTTCAAAGAGTCCCACGGCCATTGCAACGTCTCCTCACGATGGTCGCGCGACCCCCAGTTGGCGAAATGGGTGCATGGGCAACGGGTGGAGTATCGCCGCGGACAATTGTATTTGCATCGGACGGCGCGCCTGAATCAGGTCGGTTTCGAATGGAATCTTCTCGGAAAAACATGGCACCAACGGTTTCAGGAACTCAAGCAATTCAAGGAGCGATACGGTCATTGCCGGCCTGTCCGGGAACCAGAAGCCACACCAGCTTTGCAAAATTGGGTTGGTTGGCAACGAAAACAGGTCATTTCTCCCGAACGAAAAAGGCTTCTGGATTCGATCGGATTCATTTGGAACCCGCTGGAACAAGTGTGGGAGGAATGGTTCCGACGGCTTGTGGAGTTCAAGCGGAGACACGGACACTGCCGCGTGACGTTCTCTTCGATGGATCCCGCGCTTGCGTCGTGGGTGAGGGTCCAGCGACTGCGCCCGCTTTCGCGCGAGCGACGGAAACGCCTCGAAAGCGTGGGATTCGATTTCAGTCCCTTTCGTTGCGCGTGGGAGAGAAAGTTTCAAGAACTGGTGGCGTACAAGAAACGGCATGGCCACCCCAATGTTTCCTTGCACTTCGATGAGGATTATCAGCTTGCCCGATGGCTGCACAAGCAACGCCGTCGGCAAACGCAGGGAAGGCTTCAACCCGAAAGAAAAAGGCGACTCGAAGCCCTGGGGGTGTTTTGGAGGTCGCTGGATTTCACCTGGGAACAGCGGTTCAAGGAGTTGCAGGCGTTCAAGAAGAGATTCGGCCATTGTCGCGTGCATCAACGTTGGCCCGAAAACCGCCATCTCGGGAACTGGGTGCGCCATTTGCGGGATATCCGCAACCGATTGTCGGAGGCGCGTCGGCAAAAGCTGGATGCAATTGGATTCGACTGGGACCCCGTCGCCACCCGCTGGGAACGGCGTTTTGAGAAACTGAAGGCTTTTAAGAAAAAGTTCGGCCACTGCCGCGTGCCCACGGAGTGGACGGGCAATCGTGGCTTGAACTTGTGGGTGATGGCACAAAAGCGCGGCTGCGCGCAGATGTCTCCAGAAAGGGTCCGGCGATTGCGAGAACTGGGATTCTGGGCCGGGCGGCGGCAGGAACCATCGTGACCGATGGCGTCATGATTTCGGCGAGGCGGATTTGGCAGCACCGCCGGGCTTTTCAACCCCGCCTTTGACCTTGGTCTTGAGGGTTCCCGTCGTGCTCTTGAGCGGATTGTTCTTGTCCGGTTTCAGATCGAAGGTCAACGCGCCGCTCCACTCGTCGTCCTTCACCGATTCCACCTTGAGCTGGGCGGCAGTGACCTCCACTCGGTTGCCGTTTCGCATGGTCCAATAGGCGCCGGTCATCTCTTTGCCCGTATCGCCACCCGTCTCATCCTCGGATTTTTTGCCAAAAACGATCGGGCAATCCTGGCCGATGATTTTTTGCGGGTCAAACTTGCCCTCCTCATGCGCGATTTTCACTTCGAACACAAGACCGTCCACCGTTTGCAGAATCAGGCGCGCCTCCTTCTTGTCATCCGTTTTCAACGTCGCCTTTTCGATGTCGTGTTTGCTGGCGCCGTCGCCTGTTCCCAGTTGCATCAGTCCCACGGCAGACGCCCATTCCGGTTTGTTGATCGCCCGGGCAAAAAAGGGCGGCAGGCGGATGCTGTTGCCCTGAGCCACCAGATCGCTCCACCCGGGAGGCTCCCATAATGATTTCCCGACCAGGAGAAGAAACGCGAGCGTCAGCAGCCCCGTGGTCATGGATACCTTCGCCGAAGCGGGGGTGATGTAGATGCCCAACCCGATTCGGGTGGTCAGAAAATAAAGAAAACAGAATCCAAGGAACGCCCACTGCGCGGGCGGCGTCGTTTGCCAGGATTTCTCGCTCATGATCACCGGCCACAACACCATGATGGGCGGGAGGAGCAACAGAAAGGCAAGCCCGCGGAACAAACCGTCCACCGCGCGGATGCCGACAAGTGAAAGCACGCCGAATGCGCCAAAGCCAGCCGCCATCCACACAAACCAGAACGCATTGGGAAATCGTTGCTGAAAAAACCAGATCAAGGCGCCGCAGGCAATGAGAAAAAGCGGCGTCAACACCAGCGCGGAAAAGATGCGGTCAAGTATCCGCTTTCCCGCCGAAGGAGTCTCGCCCTCCTTTTTGTCACCCTTTTTTTCTTCGGCGTTCGCGTCGGAGTCAACCGGCACTGCCACCAACCCCTTGGGCGGCTCAGCGGACGGCGTCGCCACCGGCGCGGATTGCGGGGGCGCCGCAACGGGAGACGCGGTCTCTCTGGCGGACGCGACCGGCGCGACCTGCACGGCCGGAGACGCCACCGGAGACGGGCCGGGCGTTGACGGCGCGGGAGAGGGAGATGATTCCTTGAGCTTGAGTTTGAGTTTGGGTTTTCCGCCGTCAGTGGAGGCGGGTTCGTTGGATGCTTCGCTTGTCGCGGGCGTCTTGGACTCGGCCTTCTTCGGAATCTCCAGTTCGGGAACGGACGAGGCGGGTTTCCACCCGTCCATGCCGTCGCGCCAGACGAGGGTTTCGGGCGTGATCTGGCCGCCCTCATAAACTTGCTGCATGATCTCCTTCGAGAACGGCCCGACCGTTTCCTGTCCGCGCAAGAAATACCAGATGTCACCCGTGCTCATGAGAAGGGACGATACCCTCCCTTGGCCTGTTGATTCAAGAACTTATCGCCAGATTCGTGGGAGACGTGCAGGCATCGCCCGAATCAGGAGTCGCCCAAAATTGCTCTTGCAAAAAACGCTGAATATGATATAAAAAGAGATAAATTGAGTTGATTCAATGCCAATCAAACCACAAATCCGGCGCGAGAGCAGGGAAGGCATCCGTCGCGGTCCGACGGCCGCTGCTCATCCGCCGCTGGAAACAAGGCTGCGTCCGAGCGAACGGGTGATGCAATACCTGCGGGCGGAGTTCGAACGGCCGGAACTCAAGGAGGGCGCGCGCCTTCCCACCGTGCGCGACCTGGCCTCCCGCCTCCGGGTCAGTTCATTCACGGTTCGCAATGTCTTTCAACATCTCGCTCGTGAAGGACGACTCCGCACCGAGGTTGGGAACGGGACGTTTCTTCTTTCGCCTCGGACCAGGACCCTCGAGGGGATTTTCAAGTTCACCTTGAACCTTCATTTGACGGAAGGCTCGCCGCAGGATGATTGGGCTTCCCGAATCGGAAGCGGCATTTTGCGCGCCGTCATGCGGGCGTCTCAGAACATCGCGCTTGTTCCCGTTTCCAAGGTCCTGTCCGGCGCGGTCCTTGATCTGAGCGAAGACCGATCCGCGATTGAGGATGCGGCTGCATTGAATCAACAGCTCCTGACAGGTGCGCCGCAAGTGGATGGGTTGATCCTGTTTCCGTTTGAACGGTTCGGGGAAGTTCAGGCGGCTTATGAACGGGCTGGAAAACTGGTGGTGAACCTCAATCCGCCGACGGAAACCGCGACCGCCAATTTTGTCTCGTCGGATTATTATCATGCAAGTTTTCAACTGGGATCGGTTTGGCGACAAACGGGCCGACGGGAGATTGGGCTGTTGACCGTCGGGCCGCTTTGCAGGTCGGTGTCCAGTCGTTTGCGATACGCCGGATTGGCGAACGGATTGGAAAACCAATTGGGGCGAACCCTGCGCCTGCGGGTTGTGGAAGCCGATTCGTGGCGGGAGGAAGATGGTGAGCGGGCGGTTCAGGATTTATTGGCGCACAAGGCGAAGACGCCCGATGCGATTTATTGCGGAAGCGACCAGATGGCTTTGGGGGCCGTTCGATGCTTGCGGGAACGAGGGTTTCGGATTCCGCAGGACGTGAGCGTTGTCGGCGGCACCGGCCTGCGACTCGCCGATTCGTTTTGCCCGCAACTCACCCGCCTCAACCAGCCATGCGAGCAACTTGGGGAAGAGTTGGTGACAATGCTCGGTCAGCGAATCGATTCCCGCCCAGACGGAAGCGCGTCGGTGCCCGGCAAATTTCTGCCCGTTTCGTTCATCGGCGGCGCCACGACTCGCGCGGAAGAAAACGCGCTTCTTGGCCTGGCCGTGGATGCGCCGGCCGGCCAACCCGCGGAGCGATCATGATTCCTGTTGCAAACCCGGAAGTTCGTTATCACATGCTGCGACCGGATCAGGTGGTAACACGAAGAACCGAATGTCCTGTAGTCTATATTCCCATGGGAACCATCGAATGGCATGGGCCGCATAACCCTCTCGGAGCAGATGCTTTGCAAGCTGAAGGCCTTGCCATCCTGTGCGCTCAAAAAGGCGGGGGCTTGGCGTTTCCCCCATTATACTATGGAGAAAGATGTATCGCGGGCACGGTGGCAGTCTCCAAGAAGGACTGTGGAAAAAAGCGACCGGCTGGCAGTGTCCCTGAATAACCATACATATCGCTGCCCATAAGTTGTAGGTCATGAGAAAACCAAAGATTAGTATAAAAGCAGGACAGCCCCGAAAGCATTCGGGGCTGTCTCTGTCGGGCAAGATGACAGGCAGGATGCCGGTCCTGCTGGGTGGCGCAAAGCGACCCTTTCGCCAGACGCGGTCTTGGCAAAAGGGCAGGGGTTTCACCCTGATCGAATTGCTCGTGGTCATCGCCATCATCTCCCTGTTGGCCGCCTTGCTGTCGCCGGCCTTGAAGTCCGCCCGAGACAAGGGGCGCGCCGCCGCATGCATGAACAACCTCAAGCAGACCGGCCTAGCCATGCATATCTATGCGGACGACAATGACGGTATGTTCCCGGTTGGACCTGATGGGAATGGTTATTGGTGGCCGAATGTGTTGTACCCGTACCTTCAGGCGAAAATCATGGCCGATGTCAAGGTCTGGAAATGTCCGTCAGACACCTCGTCGTACATCTTCATCAGTGTGCCGCTCAGTTACGGGAAAAATGTTGCGGCGGGCAACGGCTTCACCAAAGTGAGCGGATTTCCGACGCCTTCGCAGACGCTCATCATGGCTGATACAGGGCAGCGTGCGGACATAGGGGAATGGAACGTTGTCTTGATCACCGCAGGCGGATTTACGGGCAACCTGGCCTACCGCCACAGCAACGGAGTCAATCTGTTGTTCGTGGACAGTCATGTGGGATGGCGGCAGGCGCCGCTCCCGCAGCCAGCGGGATCGCCGGCCGAAGGGTACGCTTTGTGGGGCTGGAATTATCAATGAGATCGGGCGCCCTTATGCGGGAAATGAATTGAAAATCTGCGAACCAACCGAAGGATCGGAAAACACCTTGTCCAATCAACAATCACAATCCGTCAGGGAACTGGCCAGTCCGGAATTTGTGATGCAGGTCGGTCCGAATGGAAACGTCTGCCAGATCACGCCGGTGCTAAAAGGAATCCGCGCGCGAACCGAAACGATTGGCGCGATCGCGGACGAAAATGCGGTGTTCCAAGAACGAAGGGATGTTCTCTTCGATCCCCGGGTATCGGGCGGTTGCGCGATCTTTGATTTTCACCTCACCCGTTCTTTTTCAACTGACGATTTTGGGAAAGCCACGGATTGGAAGGCGACGCAGGCCTGGACGTGGGATGCCGACCACTGGGTTTGGACTCTGGGGATCGACCTTGACGGCGCACCCGACCGGGAGCTGAAGGTCGAACTCCGGGTGCCCCACCCGATTTTCCCGGGTTCACCGGGCTCCGGCCACAGTCGCTGGCACCTCTGGATGCCGATGGATGACGCGCCGTACGGCAACGATTACGGCATCAAGCAGGTCCATGTCACCTATTGCATTGACGAGGCAACGGATGTCCTGTTCCCGCTTTGCACCCTGTACAACCCGGTTCCCGACGCCAACATTGGTTTTTCCTATCTCTTGCCGCCGGAGCAGCGACACTACCTTGATTTTGAATTTCGGCAGAGGATGTGGATGACCAAGATGACCTGGCATCACGTTGCCCTGACTGGAAAGAAAGGCCTGAAACTCGAAATGTGGTGCTTCAGTCACGCCGGGGATTGGCGGCCCGCCCTGGGCTTTGTCCGGAAAAAATTCCCCCGTCTGCTGGGGCCGGTCGAAGGCCAGGAGAAGGTTGACGGCAACATGGCGTACACGATTCCGATGATTCCGGAAAAGCGAATTGCCGATTGGGCCGGGAAGATGAAACTCAAGTGGAACGAACTGCTTCTGTTCAGGCACTTCGGCGATTTCGCGCCGGAAGAGCCTTTTGACGCGACCCATTTCCAGACGAAGGAACACCCCGAGTGGGGCATCGCAGGATTGCGATACAATGACATCCGCAGATATATCGAAACCTGCCACCGGCACGGGGTGATGGTGATGCCGTATTTCAACCTGTCCGAATGCGAATCCGAACTGGCACGAAAGCGATTTCCGGAGTGCATCGCCCGTATCTTCAATGGCGAGGAGCTGGTCACCTGGAATTATTACGATCGGAAGCATCACACCCTGCTTATGAACGCCGATCCGGCGTACCCGTATTTCCATTTCCTCATGGAGCAGTACCAGAAGCTCCTGAAGAAGCTTCCGGAGATCGACGGGTTTTTTTTTGACCAGATGAGCTACGGCTGGATCGACACGGCGCACTTTGACGGCGAGACGTTTTTCAACAACCGGCCCGCCTACAACCTCGCCAATATGTACCTCCGCGCGCTCCGGGAAGCGCGCAGGATTTTCCCCCGGCCGCGCATCAACGGGATCGGCAACGGGGTGGTCCGGTGGCAGCTCATGGAATTTCTGGACGGCGTGATGGTGGAGGGGGCGCCGGAGTTTCTTGGAAGGGCGTCTTTTTTCTGCCCGGAGCGACCGACCATGTGCCTGGCCGAAGGAGAGCAGGCGTTCCAGACCGCCCTCTACTACGGTTCCTGGCTGCACGTCTCCCCGTATTACCGCTACCCGACCAATGAACCGCTGCCAAAGGACGCCGTGCGGCTGTTTGCCATGTACAATCCGATGTTTGAGTTCATCGCCGGCCGGAAATGGGTATATGATCCCGCGCCAATCCTCGCTGAAGTGCGTCCGAAGAACATCTATCGGGGGCCTCTCCTCCGGCCTGGCGCCCAGGTCAAAGCGAACATCTTCAAGACGCCCTTCAACGGATACGCCGCAGTGGTTATGGCGATTCCGTGGGGCGGAATGGTCAAAGAACGATTTTCAAAAGATGTCCATGTTCGGATCCGGGTTGCCGGCATTGAAAAGCTGAAGACGGCAATCGTCTTCGGCACGGATTACCGGGGTTATTATTCGTTGAAACCGAAACCCGTCGCGCACGGATACTATGAAATCCATCTTCCCAAGCACGGTGCGGCGACCATGATTGTTCTTGTCGAAAGCCTGGCGGCCTCGAAAAAGGAGGGAAAATGGTCAAAATTGAGGGAAGGGCTGCATTAAATGGCCCGCAACCACAACCGACCCAACAACCATGACACTTCAGAACCATCCGCACGAATTGAAGGGAAAGTGTTAACCAATCGCACTATGTACAAGAAACATTTGGCGATGGTCAGTGTGTTGTTCTTACTTAACACCCTCCCCGGCGTGTCTTTAGCACAGGTGCAAGTAAGTCCTGCGGAGTTGCGTGAACGCGGCGTCCTTTTCTACGCGCCTTTTGATGGAAGCACCAAGGCGCTTTTTTCCGTGGGTTCTCCCACGCCCTGGATGGAACGGGATATTCTGTATGCGCCCGGCGTTTTCGGACAGGGGGTGCAGTTTGTCAACAAGCCGGCGCGTCAGGTTAAGATGGCGGATGGCAGCCTTGCAAAGTACATAAATGCCCAGAGCATCCTCGCGTATGAGGCGCTTGGAAATATTTACAGGCGTCGCGGGACGATTTCATTCTGGGTGCTCTCGCCCTGGGATGCTTCCGACCAGAATATATTGACCGGCTTCAGTTTATCCGGCCCCTCGGTAATTGGCATCTCCGCGAAGGACATCTACACTCCCTTTTTTGAGATATACCGATGGAAGGCTGAATTCAGAGCGTTTTTCGGCGGCAATTATCGCCAAGGAACCCCCAAGGAATTTGGCAGCAGGGGACGGGATTTGATTCCAAGGTGGAAAGGCAATGCCTGGCAGCACGTCGCCATCACCTGGGATGACCGGCGCGGTTTTGCCATTTACCACAACGGGGATCTCATTGACAAATATGAAGGCGATATTGTGTGGGATTTATTCAAGCCGGATACGATCGCCCTGGGCTCCACCTCCTTGCGGTTTCGGAACCTGTTTCCGGTGAACAGCGAATATGTTTTTGATGAGTTTCTCATCTTCAACCGGCCCCTGGCTCAAGAAGAAATTAGCATGGTAAAGAATGGCAAATACACCGAATTGCGTCCCACCCAACCCGCGGATTGGCCTTCTGAAACCGAGGCGCGGCGAAGGGATCTGCACTTTGGAGAAATGATGCGGCGTCCGGTTGTCCACGCGGATAAGAAAGGCGCCCGCGTTTCCATTCGCCAGATTGCGGTGGAAGACGTCTCGATGAAGTTTCATCTCGGTTCCTCGCTTCTGGATGGAAAAGATGATTCATCGGTTGCTTTTGAGGACGGGGGACTGCCCTTTGATGTGCCCGCCACATTCCGCTTCATCCAGCCAGGCAAAATCAACCACGCCGTGGTGAACATGGGAGAATCAAAGGGTACTTACCTCTTTGGCAAAAATGCGGACGAGAATTTAGGGACGCTCACCAATGGAATCAACCACCTGCCGCTCCCCGTGCTACCACGAAATGAACTGGGGATATTCTTCAAGGGGCGCAGCGAGGCAAAAGAAGTCGGTTTCTTTGATATTGGAACCAATGCAGAGGCGCAAGGACGCAAGGATTCCGGGGAGGCGCTGTATCTGACTCATCCCGTTCAAGTCCAGGACCTGAAAGAGGCCGGAGATGTTTTGCTTGGGGCTCTTCATCCCTTGGACCAGCCGGCTTTGTTTGCCTCCCGGAACAAATCCGACAGTCGGCATTCCTTGAAGCGTAAAGCGATGTATCACACCTTCCTTGTGACCTGCCCCGCGGAAAAAGAACGTTTTGTGGATTCCATTCTGATTGTTCTCCAGATCAAACCCAATAAGACAAACTTCATCGGCCGGGTGCAGGTGCATGATCCTCAAATTAAGGATAAAGTTGCGTTGAATATGGATATTGCATTTGAATGGCCGGAGTCTGATCTGGCTCTGCCCCTGGAGATGAGACTAAGTCCACCCGGGCTGATCATCCCCAAGGGAGGTGAACTGGCCGTGGATATCATCCTGGACACGGATTTTGAGATTGAATATGGCGCCTCCGCAGAGTCCCGCCTGGAGATCAAAGAGGGTGATCCTGATCGAATCGGCCACGAGTTTGCCCTGTCGGTGATTAGAAACCTGGCGCCTGCATTCAAGATGAGACTCCAACAAAACCGATTCCTTTACGTTGGAGAGGAGAAGGAAAAGAATCCAATCTGGCAAGGGTTGACCCTGGCGGAGAAGTATGATCCGGGGAACAAATTTGTAAAGCCGTGGTTCGGATGGTCCCGATTCCGCCCCTGGGCGGCATACAACTTCAGTCATCTTGACCGCCAACCCGCTCCATCCTGGGCGGTGTATCTGCGGGAAGCAGCGCGTTCAATGCAGGCTATTCTCCACTGGTGGCTGGATCACCGTTCCAATCCCGACGGCTATATCGTTGGAGCGGGAAATCAGTGGAATGATATCACGGATTTTTACAGTGTATTTATGAGCCTCGGCGCAACGGTCTCCGATGCCCGGTTCGTGAATGCGGTGGAACGTTACCTTGATTCACACTGGAACTCAGGACGCATGTCCGGCGGATATTATTGTGGTCTTACCGACATAACCCATTCCCTGGAGGAGGCCACCGAGATTCAACCGCAAATGGAGGTCCTGCGGCCGGGAGTCCCACGGCACATTTACCGAAATCTGCTTACGGCCGGGAACTACGGCAAATGGCTGGGTACAAATGGATTTGGCCACACGCATTTTCGCTCTAATTTCTTCAATGCCGACCGATTGATTCCCACCGGCGTTCAGGGAAGAGACCTGCCGGCCTGTGCCGGCGCAATTTCGCCCGGACAGATTCTCTGGTGGTACAACGGACATCCGCCCACGGCAAAGGTTCTCACCCGGTATGCGGATTCGTGGCTGGATGACACCTTGCGGGAGACGAAGACGAAACCCAGGGGCGCCATTCCCGGAGCGGTGCAGTTTGAGACCGACGATCTTTCCAATGAGTATGGTGCGAAGACCTGTGTAGCAGAGACCTTTTTGTCCGCTTATTCTCTCACGGGCGATTCCAAATATCTTGAACCCGTTAAAATTCTATTACAAAGCAAAGGTGAATTGGGAGAGGCAAAATGGGCGTCCCACTACAGCAGGAATTTTCTCCATTGCCGAATTCTAACCGGGGATGCAACCAGTGATGATGCACTGCGGGAAATAGCGCGTGAATCCTATGAATTGCTGAAAACGGATTCCACCTGGAACCGGGGCATTGAAGCTTTCGAGGGAACGCTCCTTCTGCGTTGGGTGGTGGATTTTCAGGAAACCGACCTCATGGAGATGCTGAAATTCGTTGTGAAAAACAATCGCCGGTCTTTTCCCATCTACACTGAGGCCGATCCTCCAACCGACCGGGTCTATCCGTGGGGATGTGAAATCCTGCCTGTCGTCATGCTGGGCGGAAGAGTGTTTGGCGAGCGCGCATTCATGCCGGTTCCTTCTGCCGCATTTGTCTGGGATGGGACGGACGTTGACGTGGTGTCCATGGTGTTTGAGCACAAGCCGACCTCGCTGAAGATGCTCGTTTACAACTTCAAGAGTGAAGCCGTGAATGCAGGGATTCGGGTGATGCGGCTGCCGGAAGGAAAGTATCGGCTCGCAACGGCCATGGATGCCAATGGTGACCGGAAGCCGGACGGAGAACCGGAGGTGAAAGAAATCACCTTGCGAAGGCATGCTCCCGCCACGATACCAATTCCCGCCAAAAAAGTGTTGTGGGTCGAGCTATCACTGATCGAGGAGCGTTCCAGGACGATCCGACCCGATCTTGCGGTGACGCTTGCAAAACCGTCCGGGAACGACCGCAAGGTCGTGGCCGAAGTTCACAATCTCGGATGCGCGCCTGCATCCAACCTAACCATTCGCCTCGTGGGGAGTGACGGAAAAAAACTTGCGGAGGAAACCCTGTCCGAGTTGCCTGGCCTCACTGGTTACGAGCCACAGATTAAAGAGGTAACACTCAACATGCCTGACGACGCCAAAGCGGAAACCTGCGCGCTGGTGGTTGACCCTGACAATCATATTGATGAGATTAACGAATCCAATAATGGATATCCGCTCTCAAAGGGGGTTCCACCACCCGTGGAGACCCCACCCAAGAAATAAATCCGTGAAATCGGGCATAAACGGTTGCTGCAAAAGCGATGCTTAGTAACTACTCAGGTTATCCGTTTGCTCGCCGTCATTCCCGCGAAAGCGGGAATCCAGTTCGTTCGGCACGGTTCCGCATAGCCTCTGGATTCCCATCCCGCCACGGCGGGACGGGAATGACCTGAGTAGTTATGTTCCGTTTGGGATCACTCCTTATGCATCCAGTTGAATATGAAAAGTTGAAGTTCGATGAGATCAAGAGCCTTCTGGCCGAGTGCCCGGTGGTTTACATTCCCATTGGCCCCCTGGAAGCTCATGGTCCTCACGGTCCACTCGGCCTGGACGCGCTGAAAGCGCACGCCCTTTGCGTCAAGATTGCGAAAGCTTACGGCGGCGCGGTGTTTCCGCCCTTGTTTGTCGGCCAGCAGCGTTGCGGCCTGTTGCCCGGCAATGTTTATGTCCAACCGGAAACCGCAAAAGCGCTTTATCGCGATCTTCTCGTCAGCCTCGAACGAACGGGTTTTCAGGAGATGGTCCTGCTGGCCGGTCATTACCCGGAACGCCGGTTGATCAAGGAAATCGCCGCTGACTTCATGGTCAACGGCCTCAGTTCGGTGTTGGCCGTGACCGAACTGGAAGTCGCTGCGGAAATCATGGGACCTGGCGATCACGCGGGCAAATGGGAGACCGCCTTGATGCTCGCGCTTCAGCCCGAATCTTGCGACATGTCGAAACTGCCCTCCGATCGGTCGGTGAAACCGCCGGCGATGTCAGGCAGCGATGCGCGCGACGCCACGGCGGAAGACGGCGAGCGCGCCGTTGAACTCATTGTTCATCGCATCGGCCGGATGATGTCCCACCTGCTCAAACAGCGCCGACTGGGGACCATCCACGGCGCCTTGTTCGCGCAGTTTTGTTTGCGGGAGTTCCAGATGGAGCAACTGGCCGCCTCGCGCGGCATCCTGGATCGGTACCGCGCATCACCCTTTTTTGCCGGGTTTCGCGAAGCGTTCTGGGCGTGCGACTTTGAACGCGCCGACGAACTCCAGGAGCAACTCTGGAAAGAACTGTTCTAACTCAAATCTGTAAAATGATGAGCCGCTTGCAAAACTATGTCGCGAGATGTAGCTGCGCTTCTGCGAAGCGCAGGCTCCCGATGGACGGCGCTTCACAGAAGCGCCGCTACAACGTTTTGCAAGCAACTCTTATTTATGAGACACTCCACTAGTCTTGAGGCAAAAACGCAGACACGCTGCGGATTGCAGGCAATGCTGTTCTTGTTGTTGTCCACCGCCTCCCTCCACGCGGCGGAACCCGCGCCGCCAGGCGACGATTACAAGGCGCGCGGCATTCTGTTCCATCTCCCTTTCGATGATTCGCTGGACGCGGCTTATGCGCAAGGCCGCGCACAGCCGCTTTGCGCGAAAGTCAGCGGGTTTGTCGAAGGAAAAAAAGGCCGGGCCGTGTGGGTTGAGGCCGTGCGGGAGGATGCGGTCAAGGGGAAAATCCGCGATTGGCTCACTTATGACGCCCTGGCCAATGTCTATCCGGACCGGGGAACCCTTTCCTTCTGGCTGAAACCGTTCTTTGACTGCACGCGGAAAGACTTCTTCACCGGCGCTTCCGGCGGCGGGCCGCCGATCTTGACGATCAAAAACACCGTTCAGGACCAGCTCCCCTTATTCTGGATGCTCTTCCGCAAACTTCGTTTCGAGGCCGGAATATTTGATCGGAACCAGAGATTCATCGGCTGCCAGAACTACGCCAAGGTTCTCGCCGCCGACGGCGGATGGACGAAGGATTCGTGGCGTCATCTCGTCTGGATTTGGGATTGCGAACAAGGCACCCGCTTCTACGACAACGGCGAACTGGCCTTCTCCAACTGGGGCAAAACCACCTGGCCGCCCAAGGGCAAAGTGGATCGCATCATCTTCGGCTCCGGTCTTCATTGGTTCACCCCCTGGATCGGCGCAGACGCCGCCTTTGACGAATTCATGATCTTCCGTGAGCCGCTGGAGGAGGGCCAGGTCAAGCTGCTTTACCAATTGGCTGATCCCATCGCGGCGGGCATCCCGCCCAAGGATCGTCCTTTGTCGGACCTGACCCGCGAGACGCGCAAGAATGAACTCAGTTTTGCCGAAACGGAAGCGTTGCCCGTTTTGGAATCAGCCCAAGAGGGCAAGGCCCGGATTCTTCAAGGCGCCGTGACCAAACTGCGCGCCAGTCCGCCGCGTCCGTACCGGATGACCATGCGCGGCGTTCTGGATGGCAATCCCGAAACAACCTGTGATTATTGGGATGCTCCTAACGAGCTTCGATTCGGTTTCGAAGGCAAACCGCGCGTGGATTACGCGGAAATCCAGGGCGCCATCACCGATGCCGCCCTGTATCGCGACGATGTCTCGATGGTGGCGCTGAAAGATAAGAAGGGACCCTTCGTTCACATCCGTTTGCCGCAGGTCGAAACCGATCATTTGCTCCTCAAACCGACGCGGTCCACCGCCATTCGCGAGATTCAGTTCTTCCGTCTCGACGCCCCGAACCGTCCTCCTCACGACGGCGTCACCGGCTTTCTGCGCCGGCCGATGCCGGACGAACTGCCGCCGGAAACGGCGCGGCGCTTGCTGCTGTTTTGGGATGCGGCGGACCGCCAGTGTTTGATGGCGTTCCCCGATTCGTCGCCGGCGGCCCCTGCCGGCGCAAACCGGCCCGCCCTCGGCGTTCCTGCGCTCCGGAATCTGAATCTGTTTTCCGCGCCCGCATCCGAAGACCTGGGCATCGCGGCGGTCACGCTGAACTTGAATATGAAGACGACGCTCAGCAACGCGTTGGTCCGGGTGAGCGTCAAAGACCCGTTCTATTACCGTCACCGGAATGCTTTTGCCATCACCCTGCGCTGTCCCGCGACGCCCTCCGCCTCAAAAGAGGAAAGCGCGGATGGCGATCATCCCACGTTGCTGCGGCTGGCATTATCCACGCCGGGATTGCTTTTGCCCAAGGGCGAACGGCTGTGGATTGAGGCGGCCTTCGACCGGGATGTTGCCGTACAATGGGGCGGCGATTCGGGTTCCGCGCTGACGCTCCATCCATGCGCGACGCGCGATGTCTTGGCCGAATTCACGGAATCACATTTGCGATTGTTGCACTCGCCCTTCATGTCAATGTTCTCGTACCGGGACAACTATCCCGACGTCTTTCAGCAAAGCGAATGTTTCCAGGGCTTGCAGACGGTGCTCAAGTATGATCCGGAGAATGAAACCGCCCGGGCCATGGTCGGGAAAGCCACGGGCAAATTTGTGCCGATGCCGATCAAGGTGGAAACGCCGCCGAATTGTCCCCAGTGGGCGGCCGATCAGCGGGAACTTCTGCGGCAACTCCAGGACATCGTTCTTTACTGGGTGCTGTACAAACAGGATGAAGAAGGTTCCTTCGGCGGGCACGGCAGCAATTTCAACGACGACGTCGAACTCATCGTCCAGTTCCACTGGCTGCCTTTGGTCACCGACGATGACCGGGTGCGCCGCGCCCTGGCGCGGCTGGCGGATGGCTGGTGGAAAGGCCCGAACCAGGTGGACGGTTATTCCGGGCAATTGACCGATGCCGAGCATGCCGCCGAGGAGCCCATCCTCAGCCAGCCCGTGATGCTGCTGCACGATTACGGGAATCCGGTCTATTTCGAGCATTGCATGAAAACCGCCTCGCTCCTGGACAAGTGGACCGGCATCAATGCCAAGGGGCACCGGCATTTTCGATCCAACTATTTCAATGCCCAGAAAATGCTGACCGACGGCAACTACGGACGCGAGTGGTCCGGGATGGGCGAACATTTTTGTCCCGCGCTTTGGATGGCCTGGTACAACCACAACCCGCTGGCAACGCGGATCTTCACGGAAAACGCGACCGCCTGGCTGGAAGACGCCATGCGCGAAGATGCCAGCGGTCCCGTCAGCGTCATTCCACAGGCCGTGGCTTTCGCCACCGACGCCATCCAACGACCGCCCGGCAAGGACGCATGGTATATGGATTGGTTGCGATTGGATCAGATGGTCGCCGCCTTCTTCCTGACCGGCGACCGCAAATTTTTTCAGCCGCTGGAATACGGGTTTGAAACCAATCCTTATTGGCAGCGGCCGCATCTGGCCGAGTTTCTCGTGCAATGGCGCAAAACGACCGCCGACCGGCGATTCGATGACCGTTTCATCGAGGAAGCGGACAAATGGATGACGACCCATGAAGCGGACACCGTGACGCCTTATGCCGACGACGAAATGACGCCTTACCTCGCGTGGGTCGTGACGCGCGACAAGCGGTTCCTCGAGGCGGCGTTGGAAAGCAAAATCAAGGCGAGCCGTCGGACGCGCTTCTTTTTCACCGAAGCCGCGCCGCCGCGCGATCGCGTCTATCTCAAGGGAATCCGCCTCCTCAGTCAGATGTATCTGGGCGGCAAAGCGCCGATCCGCAGCACCTTTCCGGATATTGCCGTCAGTTGGTTGAATTCCGGCGACAACTTTGCGGGTCTGTTTCTGGAAAATGACCGGAAACATTTGCGCGTGCTGCTTTACAACTTCGAGCCAAAACCGAAACGGATGCAGGCGCGCGTCTGGCAGTTGGAAAATGGACGGTATCAGGTCCGCGTGGGACCGGACGCCAACGGCGATGACCGGATGGACCAACCGACGCAAAAGTTTGAAACCGACCTGAGCCGGGGCGCCGCCGTCGAATTTGATCTGCCGCCCGGAAAACCGTGCGTCGTCGAAATCCAGCAACTCCAAGCGGGCGCCGACAACATCGCCAACCGTCCCGACCTTGCCATTTCGGCGGCGGATGTGCGCGCGCTGCCTGATCAGCTTCAGGTCGAAGTGACCGTCCATAACATCGGCTCGGTGGAAGCAAAGAATGTTGTGGTCCGGCTCGTCGGACAAAAAAAAGAAACGCTCGGCGAAGCGGTCATTCCGTCGCTCGCCGCGCCGAACGATCTGACGCCGAAAACCGCCGTGGTTTCGATTCCGTTGCGTGAGAATACGGACGGGAAACTGGCTGTGTTGGTTGATCCGGACAATCGCATCCCGGAAATCACCGAGGATAATAACCGGATGGAACTAAGCCCATGAGCGCAACGGCAGGAATCCTCATGCGTTTTCAGCCGCTCAGAGCCTGTCCCCGCAAAAGCGGGAAATGGGGTAGGGCGCGACCCCGCTCCGGGCGCGGCGAGCCGCCGGCTTGCCACGCCAAAGGCGTGGTCGCGCCGCCTCTGTGGAGTCAGCAGCGGACAGCCCGGCGGTCTGTCCCTACCGCTTACGTCTTCATGCGTCGCCTGCCTGTGCGTGGTCGTACGCAGACAGGCCAACCGTGAACCGTGAACCACGGAACCCTGAACCTTGAGCGTCACCCATGAGCGATCCGCCTTCGTCGAAGCGCAACGCGCCGGATGCGGCGGTGATTATGAAGCCGGCCAAACCCGACAAGCGCGTCGCGGAGATCGCAGAAACGTTTGACGCGCTCCAGCGATTTCAAGATCGCGACCGCGGCCTCTGGCATCTGGTGATCGATGAACCCGGAACGCGCGTGGAATCCAGCGCCAACGGCGCGTTCATTTACTGCCATGACCGGCTCCGTGAAATGGGCATGATCGCCCCGAAGCACGGCGAGATGATCGAGCGCGCCTTCACCGGCCTGAAACGCCTGTATTATCGAGGGGGGCTAGCTGCGACCTGTCGCGGGACCGGGATGGGGGTGCCCGAGTATTATCGGCCGCGCCCCATGGGGTACTACGGCAACTCCCTCTTCAACGCCGCGATGGCCCCGCGCCGCTGATGGCCAATGGAATGTGGGTGTTGGGCATCCTGCGACGTCTGAGTATCAGCCTGTTCATGGAATGGCGCGGGCACTGCCGCCGACCCGATCAGGCAACAACGACTAATTTCCAAGCGGCACTGGGCGAGGAGCATCATCGGGCCGCCCTGCGCTTGGTCTTGAGCAAACGTCCCGACTTAAAACGGCTGTCATGAATTGGCGCTGATTCGCTCCGTCTTGAATCTCTTCCACATTGACTTTGTGCGGCTGATATGCGAATATGCTTTTATGCGAACAACCCTTGACCTTCCCAATCCACTCTTTAAGGCCGCAAAAACCCGTGCGGTGCTTGAGGGCGTGCCTTTTAAGGCGGTGGTGATTCGCGCATTGGAATCTGAATTGACTAGGCCCATGCCCGCGCACCGGGCCAGGCAGGTGCGCAAAGCTCTGGAAGAAGTTCGACGGGCGTGCGCGGGTACCCACTGGAGTGGCCCGCCCGAAATGAGCTTTTGGGAAGGGGATGCGCCCTCCGCTGACCCGTTGAAATCATGATCCTACTGGATACCCACATGTGGATCTGGTGGATTAACCGCGATCCGCGGCTCGCCAAAAACGAGTTGCGGGCGTTGGATGAACAAATGATCGAGGGGCCGTTGTTCATCAGTGATATCTCATTTTGGGAGGTCCAAACCGCGGTCGCTCACGGGAAGTTGCTGCTGCCGATTCCACTCGACGCCTGGCTGACCCAGGCGACGCGGCCGCTGTTGATCCGTCCGCATCGCATCACCCCCGCCGTGGTGTTGGAGATCGCAAAGCTGAATCCTTTCCACAAAGACCCAGGGGATCGGATGATCACCGCAACAGCCCGAGTGCTTGGCGTGCCGCTGGCAACGCATGACGGCGACATTATTCGGTCCAAAGCGGTCCCGATCTGGAACCCTTGAACGTCCCGGCATCGCCTTCGCCACCGGTATCTTCTGCGCTGCCGCAAGAAGCCGGGTTACAGGTCGGGTCCCTGGTTTCTCCAGTATGCCCCATCCTCGACAGGATTGAACCGCAGAATCAAGCCAGCCTTTCCCTTGGCAGGACATCGGGTGCGAGGGGTGCAGGAAAAAAGCTTGCGTATTCGGCTCATTGGACGTATCCTCTGATTTGTATGTTGGAGAAGTCCTCATCCCCTGTGATGCCCCTGCAACCAGCAGCAGGGACCGCAGTCTCGGCGTCAAGGCATGGCCCCCCCCCCCAGCGCATCCCGCGTCAACATGCAAAGCGTTCTGAGCGGATTGAGGAACTGGATGTCCGCCGGCTGACAATTCATCCGGCAGCGTTGCGCCTGCCGATGCGCTCGGAAGATTCCGACCGGAGCCGTGCTTTGCGGGAGTCGCTCCGGGAGCAGGGACTTTTGCAGCCGCTGGATGTTGATGCCGCTGGCCGCGTGCTTGATGGACGCGAACGATTTCGCGGAGCGCGCGCGCTGGGTTGGAAAAAGATTTCGTGCCGGCGGGTCCCACCGTCAAGAGTCGCTGCCCTGCTTGGTCAAGCCAGGCTGAGCAGCCCGCAGTACAGCCAGGGGCAACGCGCGCTTTTCATTGTGGCGCAACACTGGCCGATTTTCGCTGATCGCAAGGAGCGGCGATTGATCAATTTGAAACAAAGCCAGACACCGACCGCAAACGCATTGGGGTCGGCGGAACGGGCAACCGTTGCGAAGCTTGTCCAGAGGTTGAAAATCAACAGCGAATCGCTTCGTCAGGCCGCCAGGCTTTGGGAGGAAAAGGAGAATCGCGGCAAATCCCTGATCCAGGGAGTGGTCGATGGCGCCCTGAGCTTGGGCAACGCCTATGATGACCTGACGCACAACGGAGAAAAAGTCGAGAAAGCAGGTCGTCGCCTGCGTCGCTGGATTCGTCAAGCGGAGGTATGCTTGGCGGAATTTTCGGAGATGACGCAAGCTGAGGAACAGAGGAAAGTTCGCGCGAATCTGTCGCAAGTTCGGGACCAAATCGCGCGAACCTTGGCGGCGCTGCCGCAAATTACGCGAGGCGTTGCGGTCAACGGTTTCGCGCACCGGATTCCGGCAGGGGAAAGGCAGTTGAGCGCATGAAACCATCCTCTGGCGGTTGGCCCTCGCTGAATGGTCGACGGACGCTTTCGGCCGGCGTCTGTTTTTGCGCCGCAATCCTTTGGATGGTGCCATTTCTCCGAGCGGCCGAACCGAGTAAGTCCGTCCCAAGCGTCGAGGGTGCCAAGAAAACGAGTGAAACCCCACAAGGCATCGCCGCCAGGGCGGGACAGATCACCGCCAAGGCGGGACAGGTCACGGCAGAAGCTCAGTGGCGTTCGCAGTTGAACACCGAACCTCCCTACTATCGAATGGAGGAAAATTTTCCGCCACTTCAAGGCCAAGACTTTGTCTTGGCGGAAATTTATCTCGCCAACCACGGCAAGGAACCGGTGGAATGGACTCGCGTTTGGGTGGATGGAAAAGCCGCTGACGATTTGGCGAAGGTGGGTATGGTGGATGGAAAAAAGTCGAATGTCTTCCCGAATCGGACCATCGTCTGGTGGCAATTCTACCCTGTAGCCACTTGCGCGCCTGGGGAAACGGTTTGTCTTCAAATCAACTTTTGAGCATTCCCGAAATGCGACAAAAAGTGGAAGTGGAGTCGAAAAAAGGCGAGCGCATTCGGGTGACCTTGCCGCCGTTTGCCAATCCCGATTTGTCGATCGTTGGCGTCACTTTCAGTTGGGACATGGCCAAGGCGTACATCGCTTACGAAGCTCGCGGCCAGTCGCTCAGCCTGCCGGACTTCAAGCTGACGCCGCTCAGCGTCCAGGTCAACGGCGCGGACTTGAGCAACAGTTTTCGCGTGATGCAACCCGCGACGAAGGATCGGCCGGGCATGCTTGCGGCAACCTTACCAAAGGTCGCAAACCAGGGCGAGCCCTTCCATGTGCGGCTTGGATTTGAGAAAAACGCAACCGCCCAAGCCCTGATTCGCGCATCCAGAGGCATATTCGTGGACGCATTCGGGGTGGATGAAAAGGACGAGAAACTGCGGCGGGAATTGGGGCTGGACCTGCATCCCCAAGCCCGGTTCATCCCAGCCGATCCCGCGTGCGAGGATGGCATCAATGGATTGGAACATGGCAGGTCCGCGCCGGCCATCCTGGCGACCCGTAGATCGTGGTTTGAGGCCAAAGACCCCCGCCTCGCCTACGTCCATGAGTGCCAGGACGCTTTGCAGGCAGTGTCATATCGGGTTTATGGCCAATGCGCCGATGCGCTGGCTTGCAATCCCTATCGCCTCGCCACTTCATTTTCGGAATATCCTGACGATAATGACCCGCACTTTATCGAACAGGAGGAGAATTATTTTCGGTGGACTCTGGATGCCGCCAAGCCGCGGCCTTGGTATTGGTTCCCGGAAGCTTTCTCCAAGACCTTAATAAATCCAGAACTCCTGACATAGTGCCATCCAAAAATGTCCGCTTTTTACCTCACGACGGCTCCCGGATGGCGTAGCGCAGGCGCAATTTCGACCCCGG